>CANFSO010000056.1 GCA_947449895.1 Comamonadaceae bacterium | reverse complement strand
TTCATGCTTGTCGGGTCGTTGTTCAGCTGGAAGTTTTTACCGAAGGCTGCAATCTGCGTCAGAGTCGCACCCTTGTTGCTGTCGGGCTGGGCGTAGTTGATGTGATTGGCCGAGGCGAATACCGTCAACAATGACGCATCACCGACGGGTCGCTCAAACTTCATGGTGTAGTTTTGGCTCTTGACTGGGCTGTTACTCAAGTAACCGTCCGACTCCAGCGTTTGGTAATTCAGTTGCAGCGTGGCATCACCATAGTTGGCCAAGCGACCGCTTTCATACGCCACACCGTACAGGCGCGTGTTCCAACTCCCAAAGGAACTGAAGACGCTGGTGACTTGCTCTTGCGATGGTTTTTTAGACGACAGATTGATGGAGCCGCCAAAGGTGGCGTAACCCAGATTGCTGGCATTGCCGGGGCCGCGCTCAACCACAGCGCCACCGATGGTCGAGGCCGGGAAAAACGAGGTCGAGTGGTGCGCCGGGTTGTTGGTGTCACCCCAAGGAATACCGTCAAAGGTGATGTTGTATTGGTCGTCAGAAAACCCGCGCAAAGTGGTCTTGGTTTCGCTCAGGCCGGGGCCGTTGGCTGAATCGCCCGACAAGCTGGGCGCAATGTTGACGATGCGGCTGTATTCGGCTGTGGGCGCCACGGACAAGTCCATGAACTCCCGCGTGATGATGGACTGAGGCTGAGTGGCAAACAAACTGGACTGTGTCGGCGCGATGGCGGAGGCCGTGCCCTTGATCGCGTCTTCTGAGCGGTATGCACCGGCAGCAGTGGTGGCACCGATGCTGCCGAGGTCGACTGGGGCGACGCTTTGGGCCAGCGCATACGAGCTGGCAAGCGACAGCATGGCCAGAGACACCAGTTGAACAAGTGTCTTCGGCTGGAAAAGGGGATGTTTTTTCATACTATTTTGTGAAAATTAAACGTGAATAGCCAATAGAGCGGATAAAGCAAACTAAGAAAGAAAAGAAGCTTTGTATTGATTTAAATCAACCAACGGCCAAAGTGTAAAAATTTGTTATGACAACTCCGTGACGCTGAATGTGTCTGGCGTGTAAAGCCGTATAGCGTCCACAAACTGAGTCAAACTGAATGTGCTGAGCCACTGACTTCATGTCCGCGTCAGTCGCAAAAATCTTCGCATCAAAAGACCTTGGCGAAGCTCAGCAGCCATCGAGCCCCCCAATGAAGCGTGGGACGTATCTGCTCGCTCTCGACCAAGGCACTTCCAGTTCCCGCTGCATCGTTTTTGAAGCCGAGGGGCAAATCTTTGCGCCGCCCGGCTGGGTCGAACACGACCCGATGGAAATCTGGCGGGCTTAGTTGGCCACTGCGCAGCAGGTACTCGACAAAGCCGGGCAGAAAGCCAGTGACATGCGTGCTCTGGTGTAAGCCATGAACCGCAACGCCCTCAACGCCGGGGCAGTGCCAATATCCGTTCTGCGCGTTGACGGCGGCGCCAGCGCCAACAACTTGTTGATGCAGTTCCAAGCCGACTTACTCGGCATCCCCGTCGTGCGCCCGGTGGTGACAGAAACCACCGCCTTGGGGCGCCTGGCTGGCCAGCCTGTAGCGTGCTGAGCGCACCTTTTTACCACCCATGAGTTCAGACCGAGCGGCCGCCCGTATCGCCGAGTGGGAACACGCGGTTCGGCAGACGGTGCTGAAGTAGGGTCTGCTTCAGCGACAATTTGCGCCTCAGCTTCATCAGACACCCAGAGGACCGCACGAGCATGGCCAGCAGCAACATCAGCGCATTACAGATCGCCTTCATCGGTGGCGGCAACATGGCGAGCGCCATCATTGGCGGGTTACTCAAGCGCGGTCTTGCGCCCACGCAAATTCAAGTGGTCGAACCTTTTGCGGAGCAAGCTGAGCGGCTCAAATCCCAGTTCGGCATCACGGTGATGTCCAGCGCAGAAGCCAGCTTGTCGCGCGCCGACTTGCTGGTGTGGGCCGTCAAACCGCAAATTTTCAACCAAGCGGCGATCCAAGTTCGGACCCACACGCTGACGGCCTTGCACCTGAGCGTGGCCGCCGGCATTCGTTCAGGCAGCATCGCACGCTGGCTCGGCACCGAACGCGTGGTGCGCGCCATGCCCAACACGCCCGCCTTGATTGGCCAAGGCATGACCGCCTTGTTGGCCAGACCGGCCGTGACAACAGCCGACCGTCAGGTGATTGAATCAGTCGTGGACACCACCGGCGCCCACTTGTGGCTGGAACGCGAAGAACAACTCGACGCCGTCACCGCCCTGTCGGGCTCGGGCCCTGCGTATGTGTTTTATTTCATCGAAGCCATGATGGAAGCCGGCACGGAGATGGGCCTGAACGCCGCCCAAGCCAGAGAGCTCGCCATCGCCACGTTTGTGGGCGCCTCGGCCTTGGCCCAAGCCTCAGATGAATCGCCGCAAACGCTTCGAGAGCGTGTCACCTCCAAAGGCGGCACCACCTACGCGGCACTGACGGCGATGGAGCACAGCGGTGTCAAAGTGCAGTTCAAGCAAGCCATGCAGGCTGCCCGTGAGCGCGCCGCAGAGCTGGGTGATGAGTTTGGTGCTGACTGAGTCAACATCTGATAAATATCGATTTAAAAGCCACAAAAAGCGTAATTCATTAAAACAAAGTCAACGACCCAGCCCTTAGCCGCGTTGAATGGTTGTACTCAGCGTTCCAAAGCGCTGAGTCCAAGTAAGTTTTAACCAGACACTCTCACCTTCAACCACTGGAATCACCATGAAAAAATTTCTGACCATCCTCGCTAGCGCTGCCGTTCTCGCCATGCCATTGGCTGTGATTTCCACGCCAGTGGCAGCCCAGACCGGTGGTGCCGTGACGCCTGCAGCACCAGCCGTTGCACCTGCAGCAGCGCCTGCTGAAAAAGCAGCGCCTGCTGCAAGCAAAGGCACGCACAAAGCTAAAAAAGCCAAGAAAAGCAAACGCGCTTCTAAAGCCAAAGCAGCTGCACCAGCCGCTTAAGCGCTAAGCGTCGTTCATAGACGACAAGCGACTGGCTCTGGCCTGTGAAAAAGCCCGCAACAGCGGGCTTTTTCACGTCTATTCACATTTTTACATGACTCACGCTAACGCATAAGTCACAGCAATGCCAGCAAATATGGTGAACCCCAACCAATGGTTCAGGCGAAAAGCCTTGAAGCAGCCGGCGCGTTCACGTTGACGAATCAAGTAACCGTGCCACACAGCTTGTGCAACAGCCAGCGCCACACCCCAAGCGAATGCGCCGTTCAACGCCAGACCCGAGTGTGAAGCCAAGGCCAGCGTCCAGATCAGCAAATACAAACCATAGCTCAACATGACGGCGGCGACATCAAAGCGGCCCAAGGTGATGGCTGAGGTTTTCATGCCGATCTTCAAGTCGTCATCCCGGTCGACCATGGCGTATTCGGTGTCGTAGGCCAGCACCCAAAACAAATTGCCAAGCAGCAGCAGCCAAGCCAACAAGGGCACTTGCCCTTGCACCGCCGCAAAAGCCATCGGAATGCCGAAACTGAAAGCCACGCCCAGCACCGCTTGCGGCATAGCCACATGGCGCTTGGCGTAGGGATAGACCAGCGCCACCGCCAGGGCCGCAAACGACCAAAGCACGGCTGCGATATTTGTAGTCAGCACCAGCGCAAATGCCGCCAGCGCCAGCACTGCGCCCAACAACAAAGCTTGCTTCACAGACACGGCCCCGCTGGTAACGGGTCGGTTCGCCGTGCGCTTCACATGGCGGTCAAAGTCGCGGTCGGCCACGTCATTGAGGCAACACCCGGCACTGCGCATCAGGAAAGTTCCCAACGTGAAAACGACCAGCAAGTGCCAGCCGGGAAAGCCACCCGAGGCAATCCACAGCGCAGACAAGGTCGGCCACAGCAGCAACAGCCAACCAGCGGGGCGGTCCCAGCGGATCAATTGGAGGTAACGAGCCCCCAACACGCTCATCCGGTTGCCGCTCACTCTTCCAGCAGCGATCGCAGCATCCAAGCAGACTGCTCGTGGACGGTCAGGCGCTGCGTCAGCAAGTCGGCAGTCGGCTCGTCACCCGCCTGCTCGGCGACAGGGAACAGGCTGCGGGCTGTGCGCGCAACGGCCTCATGGCCTTGCACCAAAATCCGCACCATCTCAAGCGCCTTGGGCGGTGTTGACGGCACATCGGGCAAGGAGGTGAGCTGGGTGAATTGTGCGTACGAGCCAGGTGCTGGGTGGCCGAGCGAACGGATACGTTCGGCGACAGGGTCAACTGCCGCCCACAGCTCGGTGTACTGCGTCATGAACATCTGGTGCAGTGTGTTGAACATCGGCCCGGTGACATTCCAGTGGAAATTGTGGGTCGTCAGGTACAGCGTGTAAGTGTCAGCCAGCAGGCCGCTCAATCCTTGCGCGATGGCCGCGCGGTGCTCATCACTGATACCGATGTTGATACGCGGGGCGCCTGTTGACGAGCCAGGAAATGATTTTTCAGACATGGACTTCCTTTGAAACAAAGGAGCGACTTTACGCCTCCTGCGATGTGGGCGCCTGTTGAAGGTCAAGCCCTGCATCAATCAAGACAGCCTCGTCACCCCCGGCAGTTCACAGGCGTAAATGGCATTGCGCAGCGCCGCAATGGCTTCATAGCGCGTGAAGCTGCGGCGCCAAGCCAGCACCACACGGCGCGTCGGCACGTGGCCTTCAAACGGCAGATAACGAATGAATGGGTGCTCGTCAAAAACGGCTGCTGGCGGCTGGTCGCTACCCGCCAGCGCACCTTTGGGCACGCTCAGCCGAGGCACCAAAGTCACACCCATGCCGGACGCCACCATGTGCTTGATGGTTTCCAAAGAAGAGCCCTCAAAGCTCTTGCGGATGCCTTCGGCGTTGCTGGAAAAACGGGCAAATTCAGGGCACACCTCGAGCACATGGTCGCGAAAGCAATGGCCATTGCCGAGCAGCAACATGGTTTCGCTCTTCAACTCTTCGGCGGTGATGTTGTCGCGCTGGGCCAACGGGTGCGAACTTGGCACCGCCGCCACAAAAGGCTCGTCGTACAACGGCGCTATCGCCAAATTCGTATCCGGAAAAGGCTCGGCCAGAATGGCGCAGTCAATCTCGCCGGTGCGCAACTCTTCCAGCAGTTTGACGGTGAAATTCTCTTGCAGCATCAAGGGCATTTGCGGGCTGAGCGTGATGACTTGACGCACCAAATCTGGAAGTAAATAAGGCCCGATGGTGTAGATGATGCCCAGCCGCAGCGCGCCGGCCAGCGGGTCTTTGCCGCGCTTAGCGATCTCGCGAATGCTGTCGGCCTGCTCCAGCACGCTTTGCGCTTGGCGGACGATTTCTTCGCCCAACGGCGTCACCGTGATCTCATTGGCGTTGCGTTCAAACAGCTTGACCTGCAACTCCTCTTCCAGCTTTTTGATGGCCACACTCAGCGTCGGCTGTGAGACATGGCAGGCTTCTGCAGCCTTACCAAAGTGCTTTTCGCGGGCCACAGCCACGATGTATTTGAGTTCTGTCAGCGTCATGCGCGCATTGTGCCGCCATTACCTGACAGTCTTGAGCGCAAAAACTCAAGCCTTCAGATAGTCAGCTTTACCGCCCAGCCAACGCAGAATATGGCGCTGCGCCAAGTCGGCATGGCGGTCCAGCATCAGCGGCGCCAGCGCACGCGCCCAAGCCAGTAACTCGGTGTCGGTGGCCAAGTCGGCGAAGCGCAACAAGGGCGCGCCGGACTGCCGCGCACCAAGAAATTCTCCGGGGCCGCGAATCTCCAAATCACGCCGGGCAATCTCAAAGCCGTCTTGTGTTTCGGCCATGGCTTTGAGCCGGGCGCGTGCGGTTTCGCCCAGCCGCGGGCCGTCGCCCGTCGAATACAACAACACGCAAGCCGACGCCGCCGCCCCGCGCCCCACCCGACCGCGCAGTTGGTGCAGCTGCGACAAGCCAAAGCGCTCAGCATGCTCAATCACCATCAGCGACGCATTCGGCACGTCCACACCGACCTCGATCACGGTGGTGCTGACCAACACGCCGATTTGGCCTGCGTTGAACAGCACCATCACGGCTTTTTTCTCAGCCACAGGCATGCGCGAATGCAGCAGACCGACCTGCGTGCCGGGCAAAGCTGCCGACAGCGACTCATGGGTTTCGGTGGCGTTGGTCAGATCGACCGCTTCACTTTCCTCGATCAAGGGGCAGACCCAATACACCTGCCGCCCTTCGGCCAACTGGCCGCGAATGCGCTCCACCACTTCGTCGCGCCGGCTGTCGCTGATGACCTTGGTGACGATGGGCGTGCGCCCCGGCGGCAGCTCGTCGATGGTCGACACATCGAGGTCAGCGTAGTAGCTCATGGCCAGCGTGCGCGGAATCGGCGTGGCCGTCATCATCAACAAATGCGGCTCCTGCCCGTCCGCCGTCATCTTGCTGCGCAGCGCCAAGCGCTGCGCCACGCCAAATCGATGCTGCTCGTCAATGATCGTCAAGGCCAGATTTTTGAAGACCACTTTGTCTTGGATCACGGCGTGCGTGCCGACCACCAAACCAGCCTCACCGCTGGCAATCAAGGCCAGTGCCTCGCGCCGCTCCTTGGCTTTTTGGCTGCCAGTGAGCCAGGCGGTCTGAATGCCCATAGGCTCCAGCCAGCTGAGGAGTTTGCGAAAGTGTTGCTCGGCCAGAATTTCAGTCGGCGCCATCAAGGCGCACTGCCAACCCGCATCCATGCAGCGAGCGGCCGCCAGCGCCGCCACCACGGTTTTGCCGGAGCCAACGTCCCCTTGCAGCAAGCGGTGCATCGGCACATTTTTTTGCAAGTCAGCGTCAATTTCATGGCCGACACGCTGTTGTGCCGCTGTCAATTGAAACGGCAACTGCGCCTGCAATTGCTCGTAAAGCGTGCCTTGGTTGCGGCTCTTGACGGGCGGCGTGAGCGGCGGCGCACGCATGGCACCGCGAATCCGGCGAGCCTCCAGTTGCGACAGTTGTTGCGCCAGCAGCTCCTCGGCTTTCAGCCGCTGCCAAGCCGGGTGACTGCGGTCTTCCAGCGCCGCCAGAGCCACATCGGGCGTCGGTTGGTGCAAGAAGCGCAGGGACTCCCGCAGACTGAACAAAGCGCGCAGCTGGGCGAGGCCTTCCGCCGGCACCGTCTCGCTCAAATCGGCGCGGGCGACACCGCTCGGCACGGCTTTGCGCAGATAAGCCTGCGGCAGACCAGCGACGGTCGGATAGACCGGCGTCAACGATGCGGGCAATTCGCCACCGGCCAGCTTGAAGCTGGGGTGCACCATTTCGCGCGACACAAAACCGCCGCGCAACTCGCCGCGCACCCGCACACGAGCCCCAACGCTGAGGGTTTTTTGGTGTGCCGGGTAAAAGTTGATGAAGCGCAAGACACAGCTGTCGCTGCCGTCGTTCACCGTCACGCGCAGTTGCCGACGCGGCTTGAAGCTGACCTCGCTGTGCGTGACCTCGGCTTCTATTTGAACGGTCTCGCCGTCACGGGCGTCAGCCAGCAGTGTGATCCGGGTTTCGTCCTCGTAACGCAAGGGCAGGTGCAGCGCCAAATCTATGTCGCGGCGCAGCCCGAGTTTGTCGAGTAGTTTTTGCGCGTGCGTTTTTTCGGCGGGCTTGGGCGCTGCCGCAGCGGTCGGGCTAGACGTTCGAGAAGAGGCGGCAGGAAGCGGCATGGGACAATTGTGCCTCCATGCAGACGCCCTCCCAGACCCTTCCCCAGCCCCTCTCCACGCACATGCCCAAGACAGCCTTCACGCTGAGTGATTTCGACTTCACTTTGCCCGAGGAACTGATCGCCCAGCATCCACCCGCCGAGCGCAGCGGCTCGCGCCTGCTCGACGGCCGTCAAGCCCCGATCACAGATCGACGCTTCACCGACCTGGCCATGCTGTTGAACCCCGGCGATCTGCTGGTCTTCAATGACACGCAGGTGGTCAAGGCGCGGCTGTATGGGCAAAAAACCAGCGGTGGGCGTCTCGAATTGCTGATTGAACGCGTCCTCACCGGCGGCAGTTCTGGGTTTGAAGTCGCGGCGCACATGAAGGTCAGCAAAAAGCCATTGCCGGGTGCACGGCTGCTGATGGACGGTGGTTTCACCGCCACGCTGCTCGGGCGCTGGCCGAACGCTGACGGGCCGCTGTACCGCTTTGCCCTGAGCGCCGACCCGTATGCACTGATGGCCGCACACGGCCATGTGCCGCTGCCGCCCTACATCACGCACAGCGACTCTGCCGAAGACGAGCAGCGTTACCAGACCGTCTTTGCCAAGCACCCGGGTGCGGTCGCCGCGCCCACTGCCGCCCTGCACTTTGATGCCGCCATGCTGGCGCAGTTGAGCGCACGCGGTATTCCACAAGCCAGCGTCACGCTGCACGTCGGCGCGGGCACGTTTCAGCCGGTCAAGACCGAGAACATCGCCGACCACACCATGCACTTCGAGCGCTTTGAGGTGCCGGCTGCGACCCGCCAAGCGATCGCTGACTGCCGTGCGCGCGGCGGCCGCGTGGTGGCCGTCGGCACCACCACCGTGCGTGCGCTGGAGTCGCAAGCGCTGTTTGGTGAGGCCTGCGATGACACCAACATCTTCATCACGCCGGGCTTTGAGTTCCGCGTGGTAGACCTGCTGCTGACCAACTTTCATTTGCCCAAGAGCACCTTGATGATGTTAGTCAGCGCTTTTTCAGGTTACGAGCACATCATGGCGCTGTACCAACACGCCATTGAGGCGCGTTACCGCTTTTTCAGTTACGGCGACGCGATGTTGCTGCAACGCCGCCTCGCCTTTGAGACTGAGACAATCACCGTATGCTGAATTTTGAAGTTCTTAAAACCGACCCTGCCGATGGTGAGTACCTAGGCTCGTTCGCGCGCCGCGGCACGCTGACCCTGAACCATGGCGTGGTGCAAACCCCCATCTTCATGCCGGTCGGCACTTACGGCACCGTCAAGGGCGTGATGCCGCAGTCGCTGCACGACATGGGCGCGCAGATCATTCTGGGCAACACCTTCCATTTGTGGATGCGGCCCGGCCTCGATGTGATGAAGCAGTTCGGCGGCCTGCACCGCTTTGAAAGCTGGAACAAACCGATCCTCACCGACAGCGGTGGTTTTCAGGTCTGGTCGCTCGGCGAGATGCGGAAAATCTCGGAAGAAGGCGTCAAGTTTGCCTCACCCGTCAACGGCGACAAGCTGTTTTTGACGCCCGAGATCTCGATGCAAATCCAGACCCTTCTAAACAGCGACATCGTCATGCAGTTTGACGAATGCACGCCTTACGACACCAAGGGCCACATCACCACCGAGCACGAAGCGCGCCTGTCAATGGAACTCAGCAGGCGTTGGGCCAGCCGCTGCGTCAGCGAGTTCGACCGGCTTGAAAATCCGAATGCGCTGTTCGGCATCGTGCAAGGCGGTATGTTTGAAAACCTGCGGCAAGAATCGCTAGACGCCTTGGTCGAACTCGACCTGCCCGGCTACGCTGTTGGCGGCGTCAGTGTGGGTGAGCCGAAAGAAGAAATGCAGCGCATCATGGCGCACACGCCGCACCGTTTGCCTGAAAACAAACCACGCTACCTGATGGGTGTCGGCACGCCAGAAGACTTGGTCGAAGGCGTCGCCGCCGGCGTTGACATGTTCGACTGCGTGATGCCAACGCGCAACGCCAGGAACGGCCATATGTTCACGCGCTTTGGCGACTTGAAAATCCGCAACGCACGCTACAAGGCAGACGAGCAACCGGTGGACGCGACCTGCAGTTGCTACACCTGCCAAAACTTTTCACGCGCTTATTTGCACCACTTGGACCGCTGCGGTGAGATGCTGGGCCCGATGCTGAACAGCATCCACAACCTGCATTACTACCTGAACCTGATGACCGAAGTCCGCAGCGCACTGGACGAAGGCAGCTTCGGTGCCTTCGTGCTGCAGTTCAAGGTCGACCGCTCACGCGGTATTTGACCTCTTAGCGGTTTACACAGCCGGCAGCGGCTCCGCAGCTGCCGCAATTTCGCGGGTCAGCTCTTTTCTGTAGCGATTCAGGTCCTGCACGGTTTTGAATTTTTGCTCCAAGAGCAAGCTCATGTTGTGCAGGATGCGGTCAACCACCTTGGTTTCCCACTCGGTGTCGAACTTGATTTGCGTGTCCAGCCAATGCTCCAACCACGCCGGATCAGGCAGACGCGACTGCACGGTGTCCCTCGGAAACAGCGCTTTGTTGACGTGTAAATTGGTCGGGTGCAGGGCTTGTGCGGTGCGCCGGGCGCTGGCCATCAGCACGCCCACTTTGCTGAAAGCGGCTTTCGCCTCGATGCCTGATTTGTTGATCGCGCGCTTCATGTAGCGCAAATAAGCGCCGCCATGACGCGCTTCGTCTTGGCTGAGCTGGGTGTAAATTTGCTTGATGACCGGCTCGGTGTGCCATTCGCTGGCGCAGCGGTACCAATGGTTCAGGCGAATCTCACCGCAAAAGTGCAGCATCAGGGTTTCGAGCGGCGGGGCCGGCTCAAACTCAAAACGCACCTCGTGCAGTTCTTCTTCGGTCGGTACCAGCTCAGGCCGATAGCGACGCAAATACTCCATCAGCACCAAGGAGTGCTTTTGCTCTTCAAAAAACCAAATCGACATGAAGGCGGAAAAGTCGCTGTCGTCCTTGTTGTCACGCAAAAACATTTCCGTCGCGGGCAAAGCAGCCCACTCGGTGATGGCGTTCATCTTGATGGTTTGCGCCTGCTCGTCAGAAAGCTGGGACGCATCAAAGCTGGCCCAAGGAATGTCCTTGTCCATGTCCCAACGGACGGCTTCTAGTTGTTTGAACAATTCTGGATAAAGCATAAGTAGTCCTCATACGGCGGGGCCGCTCCAAATGGATTTTAAGCTGCGAACCTGAACCTTTGAATCCCCCTGCTACATGTCCATTCACAGGAATAGGCCATATTGAACTATCGCTTATCGCTTGGTTATATAGTTGGAAACAGTTTATAAATTTAACAACGCGCTCCAGCGCATTCGGTGGTTTGTCTATGCAACTCTCCTGCAACTCATCCTTTAGGAACAGCCTCTCTAGGCTGACAAACTTGCTTATCGCCAGCTTGACAGGGGTCTGCCTGGCTGGCACGGTGCTGGCGCAAAGTCCGGCCAACGTCACACCGCCGAAACTGGTCGCCGCAGTTACCAGTTCAGCTTGTCCGGTCTTGCTGCAACAAAGCTTTTTGCGCCTGCAAGACGAAAAGCCCCAAAACCTGTGCCAGTACAGCGGCAAGGTTTTACTGGTCGTCAACACCGCAAGCTTTTGCGGTTTTACCCACCAATATGAAGGACTGGAAGCGCTGCACGCCAAATATAAAGACCGCGGGTTGGTCGTGCTCGGCTTTCCTTCCAACGATTTTTCACAAGAGACTGGCAGCAATCAAGAAATCGCCGCCTTTTGCGAAAACACCTTTAACGTGAAATTTCCCATGTTCGCCAAGTCCTCGGTCAGAGGCCGTGACGCCAATCCACTCTTCAAACAACTGGCGAGCACCACCGGCACGGCGCCGCGCTGGAACTTCTACAAGTACTTGGTAGGACGCGATGGGCTCAAGATGAGTGCTTTCAACTCGTCGGTCGAGCCACAAGATCCACGCTTCGTGAAAGCCTTGGAAAATCTCCTTTCAACACAATAAATACCAGTCAGTCATAATAAGACTACAAGGTTAATCAACCGATTCCCAACACGATACGCCCAACCCCTGAGGTGCCCGATGAGCTTTGCAACGTCAACGACACCCCAACTTGTTTATCGACCTAGGGTGGCCATCATCGGTTCTGGGATTTCGGGTTTGGCAGCGGCACATCGGCTAGCCGGTGCAGCTGACATCACTTTGTTTGAAGCCGGCGATTACTTCGGCGGCCACACACACACTGTCGACGTCACGCTGCCCAGCAAAAACGACCCGAACAACCTTGTCAAGCATGGCGTTGACACCGGCTTTCTGGTCTTCAATGAGCGCACGTATCCGCAGCTGATTCAGCTCTTTGCAGAACTAGGTGTGGCCACGGCCAAATCGGAGATGTCGTTTTCGGTCAAGGTGCCGGCCTCCAGTAGCGCCAGCCAAGGGCGCAGACACGGCGCGCTGGAGTGGAGCGGCTCCAGCCTGAACAGCGTCTTTGCGCAACGCGGTAACTTGCTGAACTGGCGCTTTTTACGCATGTTGCGCGACATCTTGCGCTTCAATCAACGCTGCACAGCACTGGCCGAATCCGGCGCAGAAGCCGCCATGCGGCAACCGCTGAACGATTTTCTGAAACAAGAAAAGTTTTCAGACGAGTTCCGCGACTGGTATTTCTTGCCCATGATGGGTTGCATCTGGTCTTGCCCTACCGACCAGATGCTGCAGTTTCCGGTAGCCACCATGATCCGCTTTTGCCACAACCACGGCCTGCTGCAAGTGGCCGACCGACCACAGTGGTGGACGGTAGAGGGTGGTGCGCGTCACTACGTTGACAAGATCGTTGCCGGCATCGCCGACAAGCGACTCTCAACGCGCGTGCATGCCATCAAGCGCGATGCTGACGGCGTGCGCATCTTCAGCGGTGGGCTTGGTTCGCACCAAGTTGACACCTTTGACAAGGTGATTCTGGCCACGCATTCAGACCAAGCGCTGGCGCTGCTGGCGGAGCCAACTGCGGCCGAACAAGCCGTACTCGGCGCTATTCGCTACCAAGCCAACCGCGCCGTGCTGCACACCGACACCAAGGTCTTGCCAAAGCGCCCACTGGCCTGGGCCGCATGGAACTACGAACGTGCGCCCGAGACGCAGCGCGAGTCAGCACAAGTCTGTCTGCACTACTTGCTCAACCTGCTGCAGCCGCTGCCGTTTGAGCAGCCGGTGATCGTTTCGCTGAACCCTGTGGCCGGCATTGACGAAGACGCCATTCTGGGCAGCTTCAACTATTCGCACCCGGTGTTTGACCTCGCCGCCATCCGCGCGCAAAAAGAACTTCCAGCACTCCAAGGCCAACAGAACACCTACTTTTGCGGTGCTTGGACCGGCTACGGATTTCATGAAGACGGCCTCAAGTCGGGCCTGCACGCCGCCAAGGAACTGCTGCAAGACGCGGCCCTTGAAAGAACGCATGCAGCCGAACTGGCTGAGACTTCGTGGGAAGAAGAATGGCTGACCGCATGAACAAGCCAGCGGACAGCAACCAAGCCCTGATCGGCTTTGGGGAAGTGCGCCACACGCGGCTCAAGCCAACCCAGCACGCCTTCAATTACCCGACTTATTTTTTGATGTTGCCGCTGCGTTCCATGCAGCGCGATGGCCCTGGTGCGCTGGCGCGCAATCGCCGTGCCGCCCTGAGTTTTCATGACCGCGACCACGGCGACGGCAGCCTTGATTGCCTGCGCTGGCTCGACGCCTTGCTACAAGCCGAGGGCATAGCAGACGCGCAAGGCGAAGTCTGGCTGCACACCTACCCGCGCGTCTTTGGCTTTACCTTCAAACCGGTGAGCTTTTGGTATTGCCACACCACAGAAGGTGCATTGCGCGCCATCGTGGTGGAGGTCAACAACACCTTCGGCGAACGCCACTGTTACCTGCTGGACTCGCCGCACTACGGCCAAGAATTGCGTGCAGACAAAGTTTTCCACGTCTCGCCTTTTTGCGAAATTGAAGGCGGCTACCGCTTTCGCTTCATGCGCACTGTGCACGACGGCAGTGAGCATACGCTGGCCCGCATCGACCATGACGACGCCACCGGCCCGCTGCTGCAAACCAGCGTCGCTGGCAGGCTAGAACCCGTCAATCCGGCCAGCTTGCGCAAAGCCTTGTGGCGCTACCCGGCCATGACCTTTGCCGTGGTCGGCCGCATTCACTGGCAGGCCCTGAAACTTTTTATCAAACGCGTCCCTTTTGTCTCCAAACCCAATCCCCCAGAACTTTTCGTGACACGATGAATTCACCTCACTCTGCTGCCTCAACGGCACCCCGTCTTAACAACGCTTTGCTGGCGCTGCCGGCGGGGGCGCCAACGGCTGCACGCACAGCCTTCAAGCTGCTGTCGCGCCTGAAGCACGGCACACTCACCCTGCAATTGCCTGACGGCAGCACACAGCGCTTTGGTTCGGGCGGCGCGCCCAGCGCCAGCCTGCGGCTGAACAACTGGAACGTCTGCAGCGCTGCGCTGCGCTCCGGCGACATCGGTTTTGCCGAAAGCTACATCGCCGGCGACTGGACCACGCCGCACCTGACCGAGCTACTGCGCGTGCTGGTCATCAACCGCAAAGAAGTCGAAGACATCATCTACGGCACATGGCTGGGTCGGCTGGTCTATCGCTGCAAGCATTTGCTGAACCGCAACACCAAGGCCAACAGCCAAAAGAACATCCACGCGCACTACGACCTTGGCAACGCTTTTTATGAGCTTTGGCTTGACGGCACGATGAACTACTCATCGGCTATTTTTGAAACGCCTGAGACGTCCATGTCAGAAGCCCAAAGCGCCAAAGTGCGCCGCGCATTGAACATGGTGAAGCTGCAAGCCGGTGACCGCGTGCTGGAGATCGGTTGCGGCTGGGGCGCCTTGGCGGAGATGGCGACCACCGAATTCAAAGCCTCCATCGTCGGCGTGACGCTCAGCACCGAGCAGCTGCAATGGGCCCAAGCGCGCATGGCGCGTGCCGGTATCGCCGCGCATGACGACGTGGCCGAGAAGACTGAAGGCCAAGTCACGCACGACCTGCGCCTGCAGGACTACCGCGACATTGGCGTCAACCACGAAGCCGATCGCAGCTTTGATGCGATTTGCTCGATCGAGATGATCGAAGCCGTCGGCCGCGAGTACTGGCCAACTTACTTCGCCACTGTCGCTCGGCTGCTGAAACCCGGCGGCCATGCTTGCATTCAAAGCATCGTCATTGCCGACGAACTCTATGAGCGCTACATCGGCTCAACCGACTTCATTCAGCAATATATTTTTCCGGGCGGCTGCCTGCCATCGCCGG
>CANFSO010000055.1 GCA_947449895.1 Comamonadaceae bacterium | reverse complement strand
TGGCGCAGAGCACTTGCTGACGCGCCGCGCAGTCAAACGCGAAGTCGGCGAAAAACTGATTTCGCGCATCAAATGGTGGGAGCAATACACCGCCATCAACCAAGGTGAGATGAACAACAACCCGTCACCAGGCAACAAGGCCGGCGGGTTGACCACCATCCTTGAAAAGTCACTGGGTGCGGTCGCCAAGGGTGGCACCAGCAATTTACAAGCAGTCTATGAATACGCCGAAAAGGTGACCGCCCATGGCTTTGTCTACATGGACACGCCTGGCTACGACCCGGTCAGTGCGACAGGTCAGGTCGCTGGCGGTGCCAACCTGATTTGCTTCACCACCGGTCGAGGTTCAGCCTACGGTTGCTCACCCTCTCCATCCCTGAAGTTATCCACCAACTCCGCATTGTGGAGAAAACAAGAAGATGACATGGACATCAATTGCGGCGAGATCATTGACGGCACCAGCAACGTTGCCGAAATGGGAAAACGTATTTTCGACATGGTGCTGGCAACGGCATCCGGCGAGAAAAGTAAAAGCGAAGTGCATGGCTATGGGCAAAACGAGTTTGTGCCGTGGCAAGTCGGCGCCGTGATGTGACATCGCCATTTCATCCTTAAAACAGTCAAAACCGAAACTCTGCAGCCTCATGCCCATCAATCACCGAGCCGAAGATTTACGCACAAACGTGGCGACTGTTTTGAGGGCCGCAGGTAGCTCTCAAGAAGAAGCCACCACGGTCGCTGAAAATTTAGTAGAGGCCAACCTGCGTGGCCATGATTCTCATGGCGTCGGGATGCTGCCGCGTTATGTAGAGGCCGTTCTTGAGGGCGGGCTCAAACCCAACAGCAACGTCAACATCAGACTGGACACGGGCACACTCCTCAACCTCGATGGCCAACGCGGGTACGGTCAGGTGATTGGTGAGCAGGCCATGAGATTGGGCATCGAGCGAGCCCAGCAACACGGCAGCTGCATCATGACGTTGGGCAACTCTCACCACTTAGGCCGCATTGGTCACTTCGCAGAAATGGCCGTCGCGAAGGGCTTGGTCTCACTGCATTTTGTCAACGTGTTGTCGCGCCCAGTTGTAGCGCCCTTTGGCGGTGCCGACGGCCGTTATGGCACGAACCCTTGCTGCATTGGCATCCCGCTGGTGGGACGCCCTCCTTTCCTGCTCGACTTCGCCACCAGTCGGGTGGCACAAGGGAAGATGCGGGTCGCCTACAACGAAGGTCGGCAAATATCCCCAGGCACCTTGATTGACGAACTCGGCCGACCCACAACCGATCCTGCCGTTGTGGTGGTTCCTCAGAGCAATGGTTTGTTTGGTGCCTTGATGGCGTTTGGAGAACACAAAGGTTACGGCTTGGCAGTCGCGTGCGAGTTATTGGGCGGCGCACTGACGGGCGGCGGTACATGGCACAAACCCACAGACCCCAGCGTAAGAACCGTGCTCAACGGCATGCTAACCATCTTGATTGACCCCACAAAACTCGGGACAGAAGTCGCGTTTGAACAAGAAGCCTTGGCCTTCATCGATTGGTTACGGGCAGGACCGCCCAGGGCTGGCTTTGAAGCGGTGCAGATCGCGGGCGATCCAGAAAGATCGACGCGCGCACAACGTGTCATTGAAGGCATTCATATTGATGAGCAAACATGGCGCGAAATCGTCGCAGCAGGACACAAAGTCAACGTCGAAATGACAAACGAGTGAGACAAATTCTTCACGGCTTGGGTGAAGCCGAGGGTAGATGCTAATGAAATATTGATTTTGCGATGGTAAAAATGTTCAGATTCATTCAAACGTACTTTTTCAGGTGACTATGGCTGCAGTACAGATCAAAAATGTCGAAAAATATTTCGGCGAAACCCACGTTATTCGAGGTGTGGACATTGACATCGAAGATGGTCAATTCACCGTCCTTGTCGGACCTTCAGGGTGCGGAAAATCAACCCTGTTACGAATGATTGCAGGCCTTGAAGAAATTGGCTCTGGCGACATCTTCATCAGCGGGAAACGTGTGAACAACATGATGCCCAAAGAACGGGACATCGCCATGGTGTTTCAGAATTACGCTCTCTATCCACACATGACGGTGCGTGACAACATGGCTTTCAGCCTGATGCTCGCCAGACAGCCCAAGTCCGTGGCAGATGAACGGGTGATGAAGGCCGCCAATATCTTGGGCCTCGTTGATCTTTTAGACCGCTTCCCGCGCCAGCTGTCGGGCGGACAAAGACAACGTGTCGCGATGGGGCGTTGCATCGTGCGCGACCCGCAGGTATTCCTCTTTGATGAGCCCTTGTCCAACTTGGACGCCAAGCTTCGGGTTCAAATGCGGACCGAGATCAAAGAGCTGCATCAACGTCTGAAAACCACCTCCGTCTACGTGACCCACGACCAAATTGAGGCGATGACCATGGCCGACAAGATTGTGGTGATGCGGGATGGTCTGGTCGAACAGACGGGCACACCCTTGGATCTGTATGACTATCCGGCCAATCAATTTGTAGCAGGCTTCATCGGGTCACCGTCAATGAATTTTCTGCCTGGTGTGCTACGGCATAGCGGAGGTATAGCGACGGTCGAGCTTGCCGGTGGACTTCGCATTCCAGCCCCCATTCAAGCCGGTGGTCAAGATGGCCAAAGCGTGGTTTACGGCACACGTCCAGAGCACATGGAACTGACCGACTCAAGCCATGGCGTGGCCACTGAAGTCATCGTCGTTGAGCCCACTGGGGCCGACACGCAGATCTTCAGCAAGATTGCAGGCGTCGAAGTCACCAGTGTATTTCGGGAGCGTCACACCTTCCGGCCAGGTGAAACCATTCACCTCAAACCCGATCCTGCTCGCGCCCATTTGTTCGATGCCACCAGCGGCAAGCGCCTTGCAGCCTGACGCTCAGACGAAAGTTGTTTGAGTTTTATTTTTCTTGCTTGACCCAACCCTAAGGAGATGTTCATGTCGGATTTGAATCGTCGTAAATTCTTGGAGACAACCTCGGCAGCTGCAAGCGTCGTAGCAGCGCCGATGTTATGGCCGAGCACGGCCCACGCACAATGGAGTAACCAGCCCGAAAAAGGCGCCAAGCTGCGTGTGCTGCGCTGGAGCCGTTTTGTGCAAGGTGACATTGACGCCTACATGTTGAATGTTAAAAAATTCACAGAGAAAACTGGCATCGAAGTACGGGTTGACAACGAAGGTTGGGAAGACGTACGACCCAAAGCCGCAGTGGCCGCCAATACCGGCTCTGGCCCTGACATCATTTTGTCAACCAACGACGACGCCAACCTTTACCCAGACAAACTGCTGGACGTGACCGATCTGGCCACCTATCTGGGTAAGAAGTACGGTGGCTGGTACCCGGCCTGCGAAGCCTACTTGCGCCCCGACGGCAAGAAGTGGATCGGCATCGCACTCGGCGCATCAGGTGCCTACATGGTGTACCGCCAAAGCCATCTGAAGGCGGCCGGATTCGACACCTTCCCGAAAGACACCGACGGCTTTCTTCGGATGCTAAAGGCACTAAAAGCCAAGGGCACGCCAGGCGGTTTTGCACTGGGCAATGCGACTGGGGACGCTTTGTGGACCAACTGGCTGATCTGGTCGCATGGCGGTAAATTGGTTGACGCCAACAACAAAGTTGTGATCGACAGCCCAGAGACGATCAAGGCTCTGGAGTACGCCAAAGAGATGTACGCCACATTTGTGCCGGGCACACTGTCATGGCTTGACCCTAACAACAACAAAGCTTTTCTCGACGGACAGATCAGTGTCACCAACAACGGCATCTCAATCTACTACGCGGCAAAAAATTCGACGGATCCGAAGGTCCATGATCTGGCCGCCGACATCAACCACGCGGCGTACCCGATTGGACCTGTCGGTGTACCAACAGAGTCGCATCTGTTCTTCAATCAAATGATCATGAAGTACACCAAGTTTCCGAAAGCATCCAAGGAGTTCCTGCGGTTCATGATGGAGAAGGAGCAGTTCGACCCTTGGCTGACAGGCGCTGGTGGCTACATCGCCCAGCCGCTCGCAGCCTACGAGAAGAGCCCCATCTGGACTGCGGATCCTAAGCACGCGGTCTACAGCAACGGCGTTAAAAACATGCGCCCCGCCGGCTATGCAGGCAAGCTGGGTTATGCGTCAGCGGGTGCCGGTGCCGACTTCATCGTCACCAACATGGTGGCTGAAGCAGCCAGCGGTGCCAAGACGCCGAAGGAAGCCGCTGAACGCGCTCAAAAACGGGCCGAACGCTATTACAAAGTTTGACACCAACGTGACTCATAACGCGTCTCTTACCGACTAGTACAGCCATCCAGGCTGCCCATAAGGGTAGCTTGGATGGTGCGGTCATTTCATTTTTTATTGCCGGCTCGATTGAACTCCACCATGCTCCAAAAACTGCAAAACAGCCGCAATGCCTTGGGCTTGCTTTTCATGTTGCCGGCCGCGATATTGCTGGTGCTGTTTCTAACCTACCCGCTGATCCTGGGTGTCTGGCTCGGCTTCACGGACACCAAAATTGGCCGCGACGGCGTTTGGATCGGTCTTGAGAACTACATCTTTCTGCTGGGCGATGACAGCGTCACACAGTTGGCCTTGTTCAATACTTTGTTTTATACCTTTGTTGCCAGCCTGCTCAAGTTTGTCTTGGGACTGTGGCTGGCGATTCTGCTGAACCAACAGCTTCCCTGCAAAACTTTTTTCCGCACAATCATCTTGTTGCCCTACATCGTGCCGACAGCCTTGTCAGCCATTGCTTTTTGGTGGATTTACGACTCGCAATTTTCAGTTTTAAGTTGGCTTTTCATGAAGATAGGCTTGATTGACCATTACATCGATTTTCTGGGTGACCCATGGAATGCACGATTCGCAACGATTGCCGCCAACGTTTGGCGGGGCGTGCCATTTGTCGCCATCACGCTGCTCGCCGGGCTGCAGACGATCTCACCTTCGCTCTACGAAGCTGCCGCCATTGATGGTGCCAGCGGCTGGCAGCGTTTTCGCTTCATCACACTGCCCTTGCTGACGCCCATCATCGCGGTGGTCATGACCTTCTCAGTGCTGTTCACCTTCACCGATTTTCAACTGATTTACGTGCTCACACGCGGCGGCCCGCTGAATGCCACCCACTTGATGGCGACCTTGTCCTTCCAACGGGCTATTTCCGGTGGCGCCTTGGGCGAAGGCGCTGCCATTGCGATTGCCATGGTCCCCTTCTTGTTGGCCTCGATTCTTTTCAGTTACTTTGGCTTGCAACGTCAAGCCTGGCAACAGGGCGGAAGCGATAAGTAACCTCGCCATGGACCACTTGCAACCCATTTATCTTTTAAGGCTCTCATGAAACAACAGGACAACGACAGCCCGGGCATGCGCTTTCTTGACTCAGTGCCACGCCGCGTCGTCACCGTTTTTATTCCGCTGGGCATTTTCGTTTTTGTACTGCTCTTCCCGTTTTATTGGATGACCATCACCGCATTCAAACCGGACTCAGAACTTCTGTCGCGGGATGGCAATCCATTTCTACTGATCGCCCCAACGCTGGCTCACTTCAAAAAACTGGTGTTCGACACGGCCTACCCGGAATGGCTCTGGAACACAGTCATCATCTCGGTGGTCTCAACCTTTGTATCGCTGGCCGCTGCAGTTCTGGCGGCCTATGCCATCGAGCGGCTGCGTTTCAAGGGATCCCGGCAGGTCGGCTTGAGCGTTTTTCTGGCCTATCTGGTGCCGCCGTCCATCTTGTTCATTCCACTGGCAGCGATTGTTTTCCAACTCGGGTTATTTGACACGCGCTGGGCTTTGATACTGACCTACCCGACCTTTTTGATTCCTTTTTGCACCTGGCTGTTGATGGGTTACTTTCGCTCTATTCCCTACGAACTAGAGGAATGCGCGTTGATCGACGGAGCCACGCGCTTTGAAATTCTCTGGAAGATCATCTTGCCTCTGGCTGTACCAGGCTTAATTTCGGCAGGTATTTTCGCCTTCACTTTGTCGTGGAACGAGTTTATTTACGCGCTAACTTTTATCTCTTCTTCAGAAGTCAAAACAGTCGCAGTGGGCACCATCACTGAGCTGGTAGATGGGGACGTTTACCACTGGGGGCCATTGATGGCGGGCGCGCTACTGGGCTCCTTGCCCGTGGCCATCATCTATTCGTTCTTCGTCGAATATTACGTCTCCGGCATGACGGGCGCAGTCAAAGAATAAATCGACGCCGCTGACGGCGACTGCAGGCTGTAATTCGGTCTGCTTGAATTGCTATTCACCCAATAACAGCGAGCGCACACGACACAACTGCGCGTCACTGTTGCACCTCAACAAAGGATTTTCATGACCGAACCCAAAGACAGAAAAAAGAAACCTGAAGAACTTCGCAGTCAGCAATGGTTTGGACGTCAAGACCGCGATGGCTTCGCGTACCGTAGCTGGGTCAAGGGCAAAGGGGTTCCGCATGACCAGTTCGACGGTCGTCCTGTCATTGGCATCTGCAATACCTTCAGCGAACTAACGCCTTGCAACTCGCACTTTCGCACGCTGGCCGAACAAGTCAAGATCGGTGTTTATGAGGCTGGCGGTTTTCCACTGGAATTTCCAGTGATGTCGCTGGGCGAAACGCTGTTGCGACCAACTGCCATGTTGTATCGCAACTTAGCAAGTATGGACGTTGAGGAAAGCATTCGCGGCAACCCAATTGACGGTGTGGTGTTGCTGATGGGCTGCGACAAAACCACGCCTTCTCTGGTAATGGGTGCGGCCAGCGTCGACTTGCCCACCATTGGTGTGAGCGGTGGGCCGATGCTCAATGGCAAATGGCGCGGCCAAGAACTAGGCTCAGGCACCGGCGTTTGGAGCATGAGCGAGCAGGTTCGCGCAGGCACGCTCAAACTCGCGGAATTCTTTGAAGCTGAAAGCTGTATGCACCGCAGTCACGGCACCTGCATGACGATGGGCACGGCCAGCACGATGGCTTGCATGGTCGAAGCGTTGGGCTTGGGCCTGCCTGGCAATGCGGCTTATCCGGCGGTCGATGGACGGCGCAATGTGCTGGCTCGTATGGCGGGTCGTCGTGCAGTCGAGATGGTCCACCAAGATCAAAAACTCTCCACCATCCTCACCCGCGAAGCTTTTGAAAACGCCATCAAGACACTGGCCGCCATTGGTGGGTCGACCAATGCCGTGATCCACCTGATTGCGATTGCAGGTCGAATTGGTGTCAAGCTGAACATCGAAGATTTCGACCGACTCGCCAGTGAGCTCCCCTGCTTGGTCAATCTACAGCCTTCCGGAAAATATTTGATGGAAGACTTCTGTTATGCAGGCGGGTTGCCGGTGGTGATGAAAGAAATTGCGCAGCACTTGCACACGCACGTCGTCACCGCCAACGGAAAAACCGTGGCTGAAAACATCGCCGATGCAGAAAACTACAACACCGACGTCATCCAACCGTTGTCAGCGCCTTTCAAAGAAAAAGCCGGCATCGCGATTTTGCGAGGCAATCTGGCTCCCCGTGGGGCTGTGATCAAACCAAGCGCTGCCACGCCCGAACTGATGGTGCACAAAGGTCGGGCCGTGGTCTTTGAAAATATTGAGGACTTCCACGCCCGCATCGATGACGAGGACCTTGACATCGATGAAACCTGCATCATGGTGCTTAAGAATTGCGGCCCCAAGGGCTACCCCGGCATGGCCGAAGTCGGCAACATGCCATTGCCCCCGAAGATATTGCGCAAAGGGATCACCGACATGGTGCGCATCAGCGACGGACGTATGAGTGGTACGGCTTACGGCACGGTTGTGCTTCACACCACACCCGAAGCCGCTGCCGGGGGACCATTGGCCGTAGTTCAGAACGGTGACATCATTGAACTCGACGTGCCCAATCGAAAACTCCATTTGCACGTGAGCGACGATGAATTGACGCGCCGCCTGGCCGATTGGAAAGTACCTGAGCCACCCATGAATTCAGGCTATTGGAAGCTTTACATCGACCGAGTCTTGCAAGCCGATGAGGGCGCTGATTTGGACTTTTTGGTTGGCAAGCGCGGCTCCTTCGTGCCACGTGACAACCACTGAAAAAGGACCAGAACATGAAAATACTCATCACCGGTGGTGGCGGCTTTGTGGGTGCCCGTTTGGCAAGGCAGCTGCTGCTCAAAGGTCACCTTAACGGCCAAAGCATTGACGAACTTCACATCGCCGATTTATTTCCGCCACCTGCAGACCTGATGGCCGATGCAAGGGTGCGCGTGCACACCGGCCCCCTGCTGGCGCAAACCGAGCTGTTTTCCAGTGGCTTTGATGGCGTCTTTCATCTGGCTTCAGCTGTTTCTGGCGAATGTGAACTGGACTTCGACTTGGGCCTGCGCTCGAACCTCGACAGCACCCGACTCTTGCTGGATGGTCTGCGCAAGGCTGGTAACGTTCCTCGCCTGGTCTTTGCCAGCTCAGTCGCGGTGTTCGGACCCGATGCGTCCAACCCCCTGCCAGATGTGGTGACTGACAACACCTTGCCGTCACCTCAAACGTCTTACGGCACCCACAAACTCATGTGCGAGCACTTGATTGCCGACTACACGCGCAAAGGCTTCGTCGATGGCCGGTCTGCCCGCCTGATGACTGTCACTGTTCGCCCTGGCAAACCGAATGGCGCCGCATCGTCCTTCTTCAGCGGCATCATCCGCGAGCCGCTGGCAGGCGTTGAAAGCATCTGCCCGGTCGACCCGAATGTCACGCACCCGGTGTCGTCCCCATCGAACGCAGTGCTTGGTTTAATCACCGTCTTTGAAGCCAGCACCCAAGCGATGGGCGGACGGCTGGCGCTGAATCTGCCAGGATTGAATGTTCGCGTCGGGGACATGCTGCAAGCACTTGAAGATGTGGCCGGACCACAGGTTCGTCAGCTGGTGAAATTTGAACGTGACGAACGTATCGCCGGCATCGTCGCCAGCTGGGCCCGAGGTGCCAGCTCGGAACGAGCCTTGACCCTGGGTTTGCGTCCGGATGCATCCTTCAAAACCATCATTGAGCAATACATACAGGATTGCCAACAGCTCAGCTATCCAGCAGACGCTCTGAAAGGTCTCAAGCGCTGAAAATCGACTCTAGGAATGAAAGCTGGGTAACGGTTGTTTCTAATAGACAATAGATTCAACACAAAACGGCATGAGTAGCTTTCAAGACGCCCTCACCCCTGAAGCCCTGCGCATGATCGCCACGGTAGACCGCACCGGCAGCATGGCGGCAGCGGCGCGCGAACTGGGCGTGGTGCCCAGCACGCTGACCTACCGCGTGCGTCAAGTCGAAGACGCGCTGGACGTGCTGTTGTTCGACCGCTCCTCGCGGCAAGCGCAGCTGACCGAAGCCGGCAAGGAACTGCTGCGCGAAGGCAATCGTCTGCTGGCCGAACTGGATGCCGTGGCCAACCGGGTTAAGCGCGTGGCCACCGGCTGGGAACCGCAATTCACCCTGTCTATCGACAGCGTGATCTCACGCACCACCGTGATGGAATTGTGTGAGGCCTTTTTTGCACTTGGGCCGCCCACCCGCCTGAAGATTCGTGAAGAGGCTTTATCGGGCACGCTTGAAGCGCTGACGTCAGGTCAAGCCGACTTGGCGATTGGTGTGACCATCGAGCCCACCACGCAGTCGGGCTTTCACAGCAAGTTGCTGGGCCCGATCAAATTTGTCTATGCGGTTGCACCGAACCATCCGCTGGCCAACGCCCCGGAGCCGCTAAGCGACAGCCAGATAAGGGCGCATCGCGCGGTGGCCGTGGCTGATTCTGTGCAACGTGGTGGCGGCTTAACGGTCGGGCTGATTGGCGGGCAAGATGTCTTCACCGTGCCTGGCATGCCGGCCAAACTGGAAGCGCAGTTGCGCGGACTCGGTGGCGGATTTTTACCTGAGTATTTGGCGAGGCCGCATGTGCAGGTCGGCCAATTGGTCGTCAAACAAGTGCAGCGCCCGACTAGGGTTGCCAAAATGAGTTACGCCTGGCGGCAAGACGTCGGCACACGACCCGGTCGGGCTCTCGAATGGTGGCTGGCACAACTCGACAAGCCCGCTACCCGGACGGCCCTGTTGGAGCGCCCCCATGCTGAATGAAGCTCCGTATAGATTCAGCCAGAGTCTGCGTGTAGAGTGTGCCCAATGATGGTGTCTGAATAATCAGCCGCCGTCTGCAAATGTCCGATCAACAGAACGCCACAACAAGCTAAAAAGACATGCCCAAAAAATCAAAACCTCCCGCTCTTTTATCCGGTTCAGCTGCGCCAACATCGCCATTCACACCGCGTCATATTGCCGTGGTCGGTGCCGGCATAGCTGGCGTGGCGTGCGCGCGCACGCTCATCCAAGCGGGACACAAGGTCAGCTTGTTTGAAAAAAGCATGGGCACCGGTGGCCGCATGGCCACACGGCGGACTGAGTTTGGTGGATTTGACCACGGCACACAATACTTCACGGCGCGTGATCCACGCTTTCTTCAAGTGCTGCAGGCCGCCCAAGGCCTGGTGCGTCCCTGGAGCGCCAACACCGTTCGCATCCTTGATGAAGTGGGCCGCGTTTTTGCGGCCTCGCTGCCACCGAAAGAGCCCCATTGGGTCGCCTCGCCAGGCATGAATGCGTTGGTGCGCCACTGGGCCCAACCGATTCAAGCAGCCGGAAGCCTGACACTGGAAACACAAGTGATGCGCATTGAGCGCGACACCCTGCACCCCAAGCGGTGGCAACTGCAAACTGACGGCAGCGATGACAGCAGCCGCGTCTATTCGGGCTTTGACAATGTGGTGCTGGCCGTGCCCTCACCCCAAGCGCAGGCGCTGCTGCTCAGCTCACAGCTTGGCAAATCGATGTTGCCCAAACTCGCCAAGGTAGACGTAGCTCCTTGCTGGACGCTGATGCTGGCATTCCCTCAAGCTGTGCAACCCAATCTGTCCTACCTCGGCCCGCAATGGAATGCAGCACGCAGCACGCATCACCGCATCGCCTGGCTGGCGCGCGAGTCATCCAAACCCGGCCGCGAGTCGATCGAGCGTTGGACGGTGCAGGCCAGCCCCGAATGGTCGCAAAAGCACTTAGAAGACGACGCTGAACGCGTCAAAGCCAAGCTGCTCAAAGCCTTCACCGAAATCACCGGTATCCGCGCCACGCCGTCGCATGCGGATGTGCATCGCTGGCGCTACGCACAAACCACCGCGCCCGCCGGCCAAAGCCATTTTTGGGACGCCAAGGCCGGTATCGGCCTGTGCGGCGACTGGTGCCTAGGACACCGCGTAGAAGACGGTTTTGTCTCGGGTCTTGAAATGGCGTTGGCGATTGCTTAATTGCGCGACGGTTTGAGCCCGCCGCCTTACATCGGCCGCTTCGCGCCCTCGCCCACCGGCCCGCTGCATGCGGGCTCGCTGGTGGCGGCGCTGGCCAGCTGGCTGGACGCCCGCGCCCACGGCGGTCAATGGCTGGTGCGAATTGAAGATGTCGACACGCCGCGTTGCGTGCACGGTGCGGCAGACAGGATCTTGCAGCAACTGGCCTGCTGCGGTCTGTTGCCAGACGCGCCACCGGTCTACCAGTCGCAACGCGGCGCGCTGTACCAACAGGCACTGAACCAACTCACCCATGCGGGCCTGGCTTATCCCTGCGGCTGCTCCCGTCAAGACATTGCAACGGCACTCGCCGTCACCGGTCATGCCCGCGAACGCCATAGTGAATTGGTTTATCCGGGCACGTGTCGCGGTGGACTGGGAGGCAAACCAGCCCGCGCCTGGCGCTTCTTGACTTCGCAAGTAAACCAAAGCGCAGAAGTCTCTTGGACTGACCGACGCCTGGGGCCGCAATCACAACACGTCAGCGAACAGGTCGGCGACTTTGTCTTGCGACGGGCTGATAGGCTCTGGGCCTATCAGCTGGCCGTGGTGGTCGACGACGCCGTACAAGGCATCACTGATGTCGTACGGGGCGAAGATCTAAGCGACAACACGGCGCGGCAAATCCAATTGCAGCGCGCCCTCGGTCTGTCAACGCCGCGCTACCTGCACACGCCCCTGGTGCTGGGTGCCGACGGTAAAAAACTCAGCAAACAAAACGGCGCTCAGGCGCTGCTGCTCAGCGATTCGCAGGCCGTGCTGGCCGCACTGAACGCGGCAGCCGTCTGCCTTAACTTGCCGGCAGCCCGTGGAACCCTGACGGAGGCCTTGGCGCACTGGGTGCAGCAATGGACAGAGCAATAGGCGACCCATTGGGCACTAAAATCCTGAGGTGAACGATTCCACCACTCCCCCGCTTGACGCTCCTAGCGCTTCCACAAACGCAGCTCCTGCTGAGCCTAGCGCTAAGCCACCCCATCACCGCACCATCCGCAGCTTTGTACTGCGCACTGGCCGAACCACGGCCGGTCAAGCCAAAGCCTTCACCGATGTCGGTCCGCGCTTCTTGCGCCCGTACACCGGTCAGCCCATGGACTTTGCAACCGTCTACGAACGCAGCGCCCCGACGATTCTGGAAATTGGTTTTGGCATGGGCGAAGCCACGGCACAGATTGCAGCGCTGCGCCCCCAAGACAACTTTCTGTGCTGCGAAGTTCACACGCCCGGCGTGGGTGCGCTGCTGAAGCGCATCGACGAGCAATCGCTGCCCAACATCCGCATCCTGCAACACGACGCGGTTCAGGTCATCGACCACATGCTGCCGCTGGCCAGCTTGGATGGCGCGCACATCTTTTTTCCGGACCCGTGGCACAAGACCAAACACAACAAGCGCCGGCTGATCCAGCCCCCGCTGATCGCCAAGCTTGCGGCCCGACTCAAGCCCGGCGGTTATTTGCACTGCGCGACCGATTGGCAGCCGTATGCAGAGCAGATTCTGGAAGTGCTCAGCGCTGAGCCTTTGCTGAAAAATACCGCAGCACCCGACGCTGGCGGCTACGCCCCCAAGCCTGATTACCGCCCCCTCACCAAGTTTGAAAACCGCGGCATCAAACTCGGCCACGGCGTTTGGGACCTGGTCTTCCAGCGCGTGTGAGCCAGCTGCCAGCACACGGTCTGACAACGCGGCTTGGTGTGAGCCCGAGCTGTGTCGGACTGCCCGCCGGGCCTTGGCCCACCATCACCGATTTTTTGATTCAACGCTTCCCGGCGATTGGTCGAGAGGTCTGGCTAGAGCGCATGGCCTCAGGCCAAGTGGTTGATGAATTTGGCGAGCCCGTCACGCCCGAACGGCCGTATCGCGGCCACATGCGGGTCTATTACTACCGCGCCTTGCCGACTGAAACGCGTGTGCCTTTTGAAGCCACCGTGCTGTACCAAGACGCGCATTTGGTAGTCGCCGACAAACCACACTTTTTGCCCGTCACGCCGTCCGGCCATTACCTGCAAGAAACCTTGTTGGTGCGACTGAAAAACCTACTCGGCATTGACGCGCTGATTCCGATTCACCGGATCGACCGCGAAACCGCTGGCTTGGTGATGTTTGCCGTGCAACCGGCCGAGCGCGATGCGTATCAAAGTCTGTTCCGACGGCATGAGGTGACCAAGCACTACCAAGCCGTCGCACCTTGGCGTGCTGACTTGCCCTTGCCGCTGGTGCGCAGCAGCCGGATTGTCGAAGACGAGCCCTTTTTCAGGCAACGTGAAGTGGCCGGTGAGCCCAACAGCGAAACCCATGTGGCCGTGCTGGATGTGCAAGGCCAGCAAGCGCTGTACGCCCTGAGCCCGGTGACCGGTAAGAAGCACCAACTGCGCGTGCACATGAACGCACTGGGACTGCCGATTTTGAATGACCGCATGTACCCGCCGGTGGCCGACACGCCTGCTGACGACTACCGTTACCCGCTACAGCTGCTGGCCCAGGCGATTGAGTTCACCGACCCGGTGACCGGACAGCCGAGACGCTTTGAAAGCCGTCTCAGCCTGGCATGGCCCTTGAAACCTGAATAATCAGGCTTTGATTTCTTTGGCCGTGATCTGGTATTTGAAGTCATCCGGCGCGTAAGAGTCGAAGCGGCCTTCGACGTTTTCAGCCGTCGGGTACATGAAGAAGCCCAGCGCTTCACCTTTGGACTTGGGCAGCACCACGTCATGCGCGGTGTTGAAGGCCATCCAGTTGCCTTCCCAGCCGCCAAACAGCGCCTTGTTAACGGGCGCCACCACCGGGTTGGTGATGTTCTTGATCCAATCGGTGGTCTCGAGGCGCATGACCTTGGCCACATCGGCTGGGTCCATCGCCACCCAGCCGTAACCCGACAAGTAAGCCTCTGAACGGCAGTGCTGTGCGCCTTTCAGGCTGGCAGGGTTGCCCGACAGCTCTTTGTAGCCAAAGGCCGAGGGCACCAAACGGATGCCGTAGACATCACGCGCAGGGACGCCGACCGAACGGCACAGACCGACAAACAACGCGTTCAAGTCGGCGCACTTGCCGCCCAGATTGCCGGTTTCCAACATGGTCTTGATGTCGCCTTCGCCGCAGCCGCGAACTGTCGGTTCACGGTAAGTGTTCACCACGATCCAGTCATACAACATCTGGGCTTTTTGCACGTCGGTCTTGGCGCCTTGGGTGGCGGCCAGTGCCGTCTTGCGCACAATGCCGTCGGTCGGAATCAAGGCGGTCGGGCGGGTGTAGTAATGCAAGGTGTCAGCCGACTCGGCTGCAACCGTTTTGCGAGCCCAGTCGGTGACGCGGTTTTGGGTTTGCACGCGGCTGGTCAACTCGACAAAAGGCTTGGCTTGATCAGCGGCAAATTCAACCATGACCATCTTCACGCCTTGCGTGCCATCTTGCGTCATGCGAGCAGTGCCGTTGCTGAAAAAACTGCTTTCCTGCGACTGTTGGTAGTCGCTGTTGACTGACGGCACTGGCAACCAGACTTGGGTCGCGCCGATCGGTTTGACGATGTCGACGCGCGTGGTCACTTCAAACGTGCGCCAGGGGCTGCTTTGGGGGGCGAACTCGCGGCGGCTCGCAGCGGGTGTTTGGGCAAAGCTCAAGCTTGGCAAGACAGCTGCGACAGCGGCAGCTGCCGAATTTTTGAGGAATGTACGACGTACAGTGGTCATGAAAAACTCCGAATGAGTGAGTGGCAACGTGCATCAGCGCAGATGAAGATGCGCTGAGATGTTCCACCAAAGTGTTTTGGGCTGCTGAAATAAACAGTCCCACGCCCCGCGAGGCAGCG
>CANFSO010000054.1 GCA_947449895.1 Comamonadaceae bacterium | reverse complement strand
TGAACCAATGCCAGATTCACGGACAGCAATTTAGCTTGGTAGGTTGGCGGCCGCACGATGTGACCGTAAAGCATGCCCGCAGGGTGATGCTCCTGCAGGAACATCTCTTGCCCCAGCATTTTGGGGGTCAAGTCCACACGTTGAACTGGACGCCCGATGTAGCGGTACTCGCTGGCTGGTTTGAATTTGACCAGACCCGTCGCTTCCCGATTCAGCGCCTCGCCCACGACCAGATCCCAATACGCCACCTGCGCGCCCGAAGTGGATTGAATCAAGCCATCTTTGACGCTGAGCGAGGTGACCGGTTGCTGGAGCTTGTCAGCGGCGAGCTGCAACAAAATAGCACGCACTTCGGCAGAGGCTTGTTGCACAGCCGTCGCGCAATAAGGCATGGAGAAAGACCCGGCCGTGACGCCTTCATTCGGCACCAACGCCGTGTCCCCTGAAATCAATTGAATTCGCTGCAGATCGATGTCGAGTTCGTCAGCGCAGATTTGGCTGACCGCCGTCAAAATACCTTGACCCAATTCGACCTTGCCAACCATCAGAGTGACAGTTTGGTTGGCGTTGACACGCAACCAAGCGCTGAGATTGCGAGTGGTGTTCAAGTCACCGGCCAAGCGCGGTTTAGCGCTAGCAGTGGTTCCTTGCGACAGGGCATCCTCCAAAGGAATGGCAAAAGCCAGGGTCAGGTAACCGGTCGACTGTAAAAAGCTGCGCCGCGTGGCATTGATTTTCAGGCTCATGCTCAAGCTCCCTGCGCTGCACGCAACACCGCCCGCACGATGCGGTTGTGTGCACCGCAACGGCACAAGTTGCCATCCAGTGCGGAGCGAACTTCTGAATCGGTTGGCTTCGGATTACGGTCCAGCAGGGCTTGCGCCTGGACGATCATGCCTGAGGTGCAATAGCCACATTGGGCCGCTTGTTCGTCGATAAATGCTTGCTGCAGGCGGCTGGGTTTGTCGCCATCCATCAGGCCTTCAAGAGTCGTCACGCTGCGGCCAGCCACTGCAGACAGTGGGGCCATGCACGAGCGCACAGGGTTACCGTCGACCATCACCAAACAAGCACTGCATTGGGATTTTCCACAACCGAATTTACAGCCGTTCATTTGGAAGTCATGAGCCAATACCTCCAACAAGGGCGTCGCGTCAGGTACGGGTGTACGCACCGGCTTCCCATTCAATTTAAAGCTGATCAAAAGACATCTCCATTTATTTTTATTCGCGGAATTTTCAGGCCTTGAGACCCAGCATCCGGCGCGCGTTGCCACCGAGAATCGCGACGCGTTCAGCATCGGTCAGCGGCGTGTTCATCACATGGTCGACCGGGTGCTGCTCCCATGGGATCGGATGGTCGGTACCCAGCACGACCTGCGTCGCCCCGACTTCAGCGACCAGATGGCGCAGCGCTTCAGGCGTGAAAACGAGGGCGTCGAAATAAATCTGGCGGATGTACTCGCTGGGCTTTTTCTTGAGTTGAATGGCTGGGTTGCAATTGGAGGGAGAGACAAAGCAGCTGAAGTCCATGCGAGGGGCGTAGCTACCGAGGTAGCCGCCACCATGCGCCGCGCAAATTTTGAGGTTTGGAAATTTATCCAGAACGCCTTCGAAGATCAGGTGCTGTAAAGCGATGGTCGTGTCGAGCGGGTTGCCAATGACGTTCGACATCCAGCCATTTCCCTTGAAGCGTTTGGCCAGTTCGGGCGTGCTTTGCGGATGAATGAACAAGGTAGCACCCAGCGCTTCGGCGCGGGCCCAGACCGCATGAAATTTAGGGTCTGAAAAATCATCACCAGCAACGCTGCCGCCGATGGCCACCCCCCGGATACCCGGCAGCGTCATGGCGTGTTCCAGTTCTTCTAGCGCCAAGTCGGGAAACTGCAGAGACAAGGATGCGAAGGCAGAAAAACGATCAGGCCTGGCCGCACAGAGCTCTGACAACTTGGTGTTCTGAACCCGCACAATGGCTGCTGAATTGAGTCGGTCACGCCGATACCAAAAGGGATTGATGCTGAGCACTTCCATGTCGATGCCCATCGCGTCCATGGCTGCCAAGCGCTCTTCGATCACGATGAAATGCTCAGGGACGCCCTTGACCGGGGGCAACACCCCCTTGGCATCTGCGCCCATCAGCACCAGCGCATCTTGCACATAGCAGTGCGCATGGACGTCGATCGTCTTGACCCGTTCGCCGTTGATCAGAATGGGCAGGCGCCTAGAAGATGTTTGACCAGGCGCTGGAACCCACGCGGATGAAGCGTTGAACGTACTGCAACCCGTGAGGGCGATACCGGCGATCACCCCGGTTGTAGCACCCATGAAATTTCGCCTAGAAGTCATCGTATTCCTCTTTAAATTGTCAAGACAGCGCTACCAGCAACCCAATGGTGGCCGATGGTAGGAGGTCGTTGTCAACCTGCCCAATACCTTATTTAATGCGGCCCATACCGGGCTGATATGGATGTCAAAAATAAAATTAATTAGAATTAAAAATTAAAATAAATACAAATTATTTAATTCTTTAACACTCAATACTGAGCATTGAATTCAGTGAGAAATGCAGGTCACTGAGAATGGTCTAGCGACCGATCGACGTAGGGCAAAGCGCGTTCGTAATAACGCAAATCCAAGAACTTGTCGGGAGCAGGTGCGACGCCACCCCACTGGCCTTCAATTTCAGCGCGCAAGGACAGCATGTTGCGCATCCCTGTCATCTCGATGGCACAATCTTTGAACAAACCGTGACCCGTGGTGGTCAGAGCCCCGTACGTCTGCTCGGCAACACGGCGTTCCAACTTTAGATTGGTTTGCAGCGTTTGTATGACTTGCTCACGGTTGGCCGGATCTTGCGTGGCACGGCAACCCTCAATGTAAGCCGACAAAAAGCGCTGCAACGTACCCGCATTGGCCTCAGCCCAAGGGCGCATCACAAAGACACCGCTGGACTGGTAAAGACCAAACAAGTCCATGGTGCTGCCCAAGCTCTGGGCGCCCCGATCCTTGGCCACAAAACTCCAGGGTGGATTGAGCATCGCTGAGTGCCCCTCAGGAGTTTCCAGAGATTTGGTTCTGATCTCTGTGCCACCCAAAGGATTCATGGTGTAGTCCTTGCCGTCCACCAATCCAGCATTTTTTAGGATTTTTCGACCGATCAAAGCGTAGGCTGTATTGGTTGCATCGACGATGAAATTTTTATTCCGCAGATCAGACACCTGTTTGAATTCAGGTCGCACCATCAGCTCGTTCATGCCACCGTCACCGCCAGCGACGATGACCACGTCTTTTTTGGCGACTTCGATCATGGCCACTGCGTTGTCGACCGCTGCCACAGCAATCTCGAACCGTCCGGCGGCCAAACCATCACGCTGCATGTCGGAATTAGGGGTGAACTGCAGAACAGGCGTGATCCCGCGCCGGGCGAAGGCCCCACGCTCGACGGCCATGTAAATGGGGATGTTGCTGGCACCACGAAAGACATTGACACGCAGGGTCACCGGATCATTAGGCGGGGGTGGCGCTGTTGTCGCAACAGCACAAGCCGACAACCACGCCAATACTGACATCGCCGACACCACTCGCACGGTTCGAATCCAAACTTTGGAATTCATGAAATCGCTCCGATCTTGTTGCTCAAGCAAAACACCAGAGGCCCGGCAGGCCAAGGCAGCTTGGTGACCGGAAGATAACGTATTCCCTTTCCATCCAAAAGAGGACGCAGTGAAATTCAGTATTCCAATTTTCCTACCGGCACTTCAGCGCGAGCGCAAAGTCCGGCTCAGCAGTGCAACCGGCAACAAGCCAACCAGCACCAGCGCCAGTGCGGGCAAGGCGGCTTCGGTCAAACGCTCATCACGCGCCAACTGGTAAGTCACCACCGCCAGCGTGTCGCTGTTGAAAGGCCGCAGCACCAGCGTCGCCGGCAGCTCTTTCATGACGTCGACAAACACCAACAAGCCGGCGACGGCCACCGAGCGTTTCAGCAGCGGCCAATGCACGCGGCTGAGCAAGCCCATGCCGGTGGTGCCGAGCATGCGGGCGCTGTCGTCCAAGCTGCTGGGAATGCGCGAATAACCGCTTTGCACAGACTGCAAAGCCACCGCACAAAAGCGCACCAGATAAGCCCAGACAATGCCCAACGCCGTCGCCGTGATCCAGTAGCCAACGCTGGTTTGCGGGGCGACCGACTGCAGCCAACCCACCGGCAGCAGCAAGCCGACCACGATCACTGCGCCCGGCACGGCATAGCCCAAACTGACGAGCTGCACGGCAGCGCGATTCAGCCCTTGCGGTCGATGCCGCAGCGCAAAGGCCAGCGTCAGCGCGATGCCAGTGGCCAGCACGGCGGTTAGGCCGGCCAGCCAGACGCTGTTGAAAGACCATTGCGCAAACGACAGCCAAGACAAGTCATCCCAACCGGCTTGTAGCGGCCGCAGCATGAACAGCACCGGCAGCACAAAACCAAACGCAATCGGCAGCGCGCAAACCAACCAAGCCAAAACGGCACGCTGGCCATGCAGCCGCGTTGGCAAGGCGTCGGCCGCACCCGCGCGGTCGCCCCGCGCGCCCGCAAAGCGCATGCGCTTTTGCGCGCTCTGTTCAATCTTCAACAACACCGCGACGAACATCAGCAGCACCGTGGCCAGTTGCGCAGCGGCCATGCGGTTGTCCATGCTGAGCCAGGCTTTGTAAATACCCGCCGTGAAAGTCTGAATCCCGAAGTAACTGGAGACCCCGAAGTCGGCCAGCGTTTCCATCAACGCCAGTGCGACACCGGCAGCCACGGCAGGCCGGGCCAGCGGCAAGGCGACTTCGCGAATACGCCGTGACAAAGGCGCACCCAGCAGGCGCGCCGCTTCCATTAGGTGCACGGCGCGCTCGGTCAGAGCGGTACGCGCTAACAAATACACATACGGGTACAGCGCGACCGTGAAAACCAGCACGGCACCGCCCAAGCTGCGCACCTCAGGTAACAGTCGACCTTGCAAATCAAAAGAGGCCCGCAGCCAGCTTTGGAACGGCCCGGCGTATTGCAAAAAGTCGGTGTAAGCGTAAGCCACCACGTAAGCCGGCATGGCCAGCGGCAGCAACAGCGCCCATTCAAAGGTGCGCCGCCCCGGAAAATCAAACAACGTCACAGCAGCTGCCGTGGCCATGCCCACAACGCCCACACCCAGCGCCACAGACAGGCATAGCAACACGGTGGTGCTTACGTAGTCCGGCAGCACCGTGCGGCTCATTTCCCGCAAGATATCCCACGAGTGGCGATCCAGTTGCGTCCACGACAAGATGATCGCCAACACCGGCAAGGTCAGCACCAACACCAATAACAGCAGCAACGTGGAAGGGATGAGGCGACGAAGCATGAATTCCAGAAAAAAGAGAGCCCTGACTTGCCGGAACGCAATACCGCGACAAGTGCGAATGAGAATTGTAATCATCTACAATGAAAACCATGTTTTTGAATGTCTCTCAGTTGTGCGTTCACTACGCCGGTCGGACGCATCGGGCGGTCGACAACGCCTCCTTCACTCTGGCGGCGGGCGAAATTGGCGTGCTGATCGGCCCTTCCGGCTGCGGCAAAACCACGCTTCTGCGCGCCGTGGCGGGTCTGGAGAAAGCCTCCGCCGGCAGCATTCGGCTGGCTGGCGATGTTGTCAGCAGCCAGCAGGTTCATTTGCCGGCTGAGTCGCGCCGAATTGGCATGGTATTTCAAGATTACGCGCTGTTTCCGCACCTTGATGTGGCGAATAACGTTGGCTTTGGCTTGCATCACCTGAAGGCCGCCGAGCGTCGTTTGCGTGTGCAAGAAGTGCTCAACCTCGTTGGTTTGAGCCACGCTGAAAGCTTGCACCCGCACCAGTTGTCTGGCGGCCAACAACAACGCGTGGCATTGGCCCGGGCATTGGCACCACGGCCACGGCTGCTGTTGCTGGACGAACCTTTTTCAAACCTCGACGTTGATTTACGCGAACGCTTGGCCCATGAAGTGCGCGGCATTTTGAAGGCGGCCGGTGCAACGGCCCTGTTTGTGACGCACGACCAACTTGAAGCGTTTGCCATCGGCGACCGCATCGGCGTCATGCACGAAGGCCAGTTGCAGCAATGGGATGACGCCTACGAGCTGTACCACCGCCCAGCCACGCGCTTCGTCGCAGAATTCATCGGTCACGGTGTTTTTGCGCATGCGCAAATCGAGCAAAAAGAACAAGGCAGCGTGGTGGTGCACACCGCGCTAGGCGACCTCCTTGACATGCAAGAGTGCCCCTTGCCTAACGCTTACACCGACGGTATTTGCGACGTGCTGCTGCGCGCCGACGACATCGTGCATGACGATGCCGCGCCCGTCAAAGCGCAGATCTTGCGCAAGGCTTTTCGCGGCTCAGAGTTTTTGTACACCTTGAAGCTCCAAAGCGGTGAGTCGGTGATGGCGCATGTGCCCTCTCACCATGACCACGCCGTGGGCGAGTGGATCGGGATTCGTGCACAGGTCGATCACGTGGTGACCTTCCCGCGCGTCGCGGCCTGAGTCCTGCCGCAGCTAGTCACTGCAGCCCTTTAGTCGCTATCTCTTAAGCGCTGAACTTCACGCTGCAAGTCCCCCGCCCAGGCGCGCCGGTCACGCCCACGCGCCAACTCCGGTGCACCCACCGTCACTTCTGCCATCAACTCACGTGCTGTTAGCGTGCGCCACATCGAACCCAGCAGCGTGTCATCGCCCACAAAGCTTGGGGCCTGGCTGACCAGCCCGGTGCGCCTGTCCACAAAGCGCAAGTACATCGCCTGCACAGGCACGTTGGCGGTGATCGCGGCTTGAATCAAATTGGCGTGAAAGGGCAGCAGGCTCAAGCCGTCGCTGGTCGTGCCTTCAGGGAAGATCGCCAACACCTGCCCGTCATGCAAATGCGCCACCATGTGCTGCAGCACGCGGTGCGCGTCGCGCCGAGATTCGCGTTCGATGAACAGCGTACCGGCGCCCGTCGCCAAGGTGCCCACCAGCGGCCAACGCTTGACTTCCGACTTAGAGATAAAACGGCAATAACCAGCGGAGTGCATCACCAAAATGTCTAGCCACGAGATGTGATTCGCCACAAGCAACACCGGCCCGGTGGCCAGGGGTTCGCCTTTGAGTACCAGCTCGATACCGCTGATGGCCAGCATCTTGCGGGCCCAGATGTTGACGTGTTGCCCCTGTTCTTCGACCGACAGCCGTTGAAAGCGTGAACGAACAATCCAGAACCCGGACAAGGTATGCAAAAAGGCCCGCGACAACCTGTAGCCGAGCCGCACCACCCTCATGCTGCGTGAGCTTCGTAGGCCACTTGGCCGCCAACCACCGTCCAGCACACCCGTGCCGGCAGCTCGTAACCTGAAAACGGCGTGTGCTTGCCCTGGCTACGCAAAGCAGAAGGTTCAACAGTCCAACTGGAGGTCGGGTTAAAAATGCACACATCAGCCACGCCGCCCTTGACCAGCTGCCCTGCACTGGCTTGCAGCGTACCCAAGGACGACTCGAGCACGCGGGCGGGTTCGCTGGTGAGCACCGCCAATGCGCGTAGCAAACCGGCGCCACTCTCGTCACCCCATTTACAAGCCAGCCCCAACAGCAACTCAAGACCGGTGGCACCCGGTTCAGCTTCGGCAAAGGGCAAGGTTTTCGCGTCTTCATCGACCGGCGTGTGGTCGGACACCAGCGCGTCCACCGTGCCGTCGAGCAGCCCTTGGCGCAGCGCAGCGCGATCGCGCTGCTGGCGCAGCGGCGGCTCTAAGCGCATGCGGCTGTCGAAGTAACCGATGTCGGTATCGGTCAAGTGCAAGCTGTTGATGCTGACGTCGCATGTCACCCGCAAACCGTCGGCCTTGGCTTGGGCCACCAAGGCCACGCCCGCAGCGCTGCTGATGCGACACAAGTGCACCCGCGCACCGGTAGCACGCATCAGCTCAAAAATCGTGTGCAGCGCGATGGTTTCTGCGGCCACCGGCACACCGCTCAGACCCAAGCGCGTGGCCAGTGGGCCGCTGGCCGCCACGCCTTTGCCCAAGTGCATGTCTTGCGGACGCAGCCACACCGTGTAGTCAAAACTGGCGGCGTATTGCAGAGCACGCATCAGCACTTGCGTGTCTTCCAAGGGCACTTCAGCTTGGCTGAAACCGACACAGCCGGCTTCGGTCAGCTGCACCATTTCGGTCAGGGCGACGCCTTGTAATCCGCGCGTCAAAGCTCCCAGCGGAAAGACCCGCGACTGGTGTAATTTCTCAGCGCGAAACTTCAGCATCTCGACCAAGCCGGGCTCGTCGAGCACCGGGTCGGTGTCAGGTGGGCAGACCAAACTGGTCACACCGCCGGCAACAGCAGCGGCCAATTCGCTGGCCAGCATGCCTTCGTGTTCGTGCCCCGGTTCGCGCAGGCGCACCGACAAATCGACCAGCCCCGGCGCCACCACGCAGCCCGTCGCGTCAATCGTTTTATTGGGCGCGAAGTCAGCCGCTACAGCGCCAATGCTGACGATGCGGCCCGCCGCAATCGCGACGTCAGCGTGTTCGTCAAAGCCTGTGGCTGGGTTGATAACGCGGCCATTTTTAATGAGTAATTTCATGCTTCATTCCCAGCAACAATGCTCATGACCGCCATGCGCACAGCGATACCGTAAGTGACCTGCGGCAAGATCACGCTTTGCGCGCCATCGACTACCGCCGAATCAATTTCAACCCCGCGGTTGATGGGCCCCGGATGCATGACGATGGCGTCTGGCTTGGCCAGCTGCAGTTTTTCAGGCGTCAGACCAAAGCTCTTGAAATATTCTTGACTGCTGGGCAGCAAGGCACCCGACATGCGTTCGTTTTGCAAGCGCAGGGTGATGACAACGTCTGCACCCCGAATGCCTTCTTCCAGTGTGTGGCAGACCCGCACACCCATTTCCGACATGTTGGACGGCACCAGCGTTTTGGGGCCGACCACCCGCACCTCGGCACAACCGAGCGTGGTCAGTGCATGAATGTCCGAGCGCGCCACCCGCGAATGCAGCACGTCACCGACGATGGCCACCGTCAAATTGCTGAAGTCTTTCTTGTAATGGCGGATGGTGTACATGTCCAACAGGCCTTGCGTAGGGTGCGCATGACGACCGTCGCCGGCGTTGATCACATGCACATGCGGTGCCACGTGCTGAGCGATCAGGTACGGTGCACCCGACTCACTGTGGCGCACCACAAAAATGTCGGCGGCCATGGCGCTGAGGTTGGCAATCGTGTCCAACAGCGACTCGCCCTTGGAGGCCGACGAGCGCGCGATGTCGAGGTTGATGACGTCGGCAGACAGCCGCGTGGCGGCGATCTCAAAAGTCGTTCGCGTGCGCGTGGAATTTTCAAAAAAAAGATTGAAAACGCTCTTGCCGCGCAACAGCGGGACCTTCTTGACCTCGCGGTCGCTGACACTGACAAAGTTCGCGGCGGTGTCCAAAATCTGCGTCAGCGTGGCCTTCGGCAAACCTTCGGTGGAGAGCAAATGAATCAGCTCGCCGTGCTTGTTGAGTTGGGGGTTTCGTCGGTACAACACGTTTTAGGCTCCCTGGACTTCAAAACTGAATTGACCGGCGTCTGAACGCGCCAGTTGAAGCGACTGCGTTGCCGGCAAGGTGACGCGCGCCACCGCCAAGTCCGGCTGCACTGGCAGCTCGCGGCCACCGCGGTCGACCAGCACCGCTAATTTGACACTGGCGGGTCGGCCGTAGTCAAAGAGCTCGTTCAGCACCGCCCGAATGGTGCGACCGGTGTAGAGCACATCGTCGAGCACGATCAGGTGCTCGCCGTTCACGTCAAAAGGCAGCAAGGTTTGCGCGCTGGTGGCCAAGCCCCGGCTCGCAAAATCGTCCCGGTGCATGACCGATGACAGCACGCCGATCGGATCATTCAAACCGAGGTCTTTTTGCAGTCGCTCAGCGAGCCAGGCACCGCCCGATGCTACGCCGACCAGCCGGGGTGGCTTAGGGTAGCTGGCGAGGAGGTGCTGCAGACTGCGCAGCAGTTCGAGGTAGAGCGCTTCCGCGTTCAGGGATTCGACGGTCTTCAAGAAAGACTCCTTAAAAATTGCTCAAGAATGATGCAGGCAGATGCCGCGTCAGCATCTGCAGCCCCGAGCGCATGCGCTTCGGTGGTGCTGTAACGCTCATCGACTTCGTAGACGCTGAGCCCGAAACGGCCACGCAGTTGGCGCGCAAATTTTTGCGCTCGCAGCGTGTTTTCGTGGCTGGCACCGTCAGGATGATAAGGAACGCCGACCACCAAAGCGTCGGGTTGCCATTCTTTGATGCGCGCGGCGATCGGCACAAAACGCGCGTCACCGACGGCACTGATGGTGGTTTGCGGCGTGGCGGTGCGCGTCAGCCGGTTGCCGCTGGCCACACCGGTGCGCTTGAGCCCAAAATCAAAAGCCAGAAAGGTTTGGACAGAGGGGGCCAACTCAATGGCAGCCCCGACGCTCATGAGTGGCCAGCCTCAGGCGACAGCATCCAGCGCTGCAGGCCGAGCAAGAGCAAGGCCTTGTCGTAGCGCTGTTCGACCGGGGTGTCAAAAATCACAGCCGGGTCAGCCGCGACCGTGAGCCAGCTGTTGTCTGAAATCTCGGACTCCAACTGCCCTTCGCCCCAAGCCGAATAGCCCAGAGAGACAAAAATTCGACGCGGGCCCGCGCCCGTTGACAGCGCTTCAAGGACGTCTTTAGAGGTGGTCATTTCAAGCCCGCCGGGGATCGACATGGTCGAAGCGTAGACCGACTCATGGCCCGGCAGCATGCTTTCGTGCAGCACAAAACCGCGCTCGGTTTGCACCGGGCCGCCCTTGTAAACCGGCGCAGCACTGAGGTCATCGCGCCGCAGCGGCAGATCGACTTTGTCAAACAGGCTTTTCAAGCTGATGTCGCTGGGCTTGTTGATGACCAAGCCCAAAGCGCCGCGCTCGCTGTGCTCACACATGTAGATCACGCTGCCCACAAAAGGCTCGTCATCCAAGCCGGGCATGGCAATCAGAAAATGATGCGTGAAGTTGATCGGGTCGAAGTCCATAGCCATAGGCGCAATTTTACGCTGACGAACCATAGTCGGGCGCCAACTCAAACGTCGCCGTCCAGCTAACATCCTCACCATGAGCAAACAATACGAGCGCGGACTGGTCTGGTTCCGCCGCGACCTGCGGGCGCATGACCACGCTGCCCTGCACCACGCCCTGAGCACCTGCCGCCAAGTTTTCTGCCTTTTCGTGCTGGACCGGGAAATTCTCGACCGACTGCCGCGCGCAGACCGGCGGGTTGATTTCATCGTCCAGTCGCTGACCGAACTCGACGCCGCACTGCAAGCACTGGCCGAGCCGCACGGAGTCAACAACGCCGGGCTGCTGGTGGTGCATGACTGGGCCAGCACGGCGGTGCCTCAGCAGGCGCAAGCCTTGCAAGTGCAAGCGGTCTTCACCAACCACGACGACGAGCCACAAGCCATTCAGCGCGACGCGCAGGTTGCCAACAGCTTGGCAGCCAAGGGCGTGGCCTTTCACAGTTTCAAAGACCATGTGGTGTTTGAACGTACCGAACTGCTGACGCAGGGCGGTAAGCCTTACGGCGTCTTCACGCCCTACAAAAACAGCTGGCTGAAAAAGGTCGACGGCTACTACCTGCAGTCCTACGCCATCAAGGCCCATGCCGAATCGCTGGCCAACAAACCGGCGGACACCAAGCCGCTGCCAACGCTGAGCGAGATCGGGTTCGAGGCCAGCAACTTGCAGGTGCTGAAACTGCCCACTGGCATCTCGGGCGGTGCCCTGCTGTTTGAAGAATTTTTGCAGCGCATCGACGACTATGAAGACAGCCGCAACTTTCCGGCCGTCAAAGGGCCGAGTTACTTGGGCGTGCATCTGCGCTTTGGTACGGTGTCGATTCGCCAGCTGGCCGCTGAAGCGCTGAAACGCCAGCTCGCAGGCAGCGCCGGTGCCACCGTCTGGCTGAGCGAGCTGATTTGGCGGGATTTTTATGCGCAAATTTTGAGCAATTTTCCGCACGTGGCTGAGGCGGCTTTCAAGCCCGACTACGACGCTATTCAATGGGAAACCGGCGCAGAAGCCGACGCGTTGTTTGCCGCTTGGTGCGAAGGCCGCACCGGTTATCCGTTGGTCGACGCCGCCATGGCGCAGATCAACCAGACCGGCTACATGCACAACCGTCTGCGCATGGTCGCGGCCTGTTTTTTGATCAAAGACTTAGGCATCGACTGGCGCCGCGGTGAGCGCTACTTTGCCGAAAAATTAAACGACTTTGACCTGTCGGCCAACAACGGCGGCTGGCAATGGGCGTCGAGCAGCGGCTGCGACGCGCAGCCTTACTTTCGTATTTTCAACCCGGTCAGCCAGAGCTTGAAGTTCGACCCTGACGGCAAGTTCATCCGCAAGTACCTGCCGGTGCTGGCGGGTCTGCAGGGCAAGGCATTACACAGCCCGTGGGAAGCCGCGCCGCTGGAGTTGGCGGCGGCAGGCGTGACATTAGGGAAGAACTATCCGTTGCCGCTGGTGCAGCACGCTGAAGCGCGGACCCGCACGCTGGAGCGCTATGCGGTGGTCAAAAAGACCCCAGCCTGATTTAAATTAGGCCAAGGTCGGCTGACTTCAGAGGTCGACCATCTCGAAGTCTTCTTTGCGGGCGCCGCACTCAGGGCAAGTCCAGTTCATGGGCACATCAGCCCACAAGGTGCCCGGGGCAATGCCGTGCTCAGGCGCGCCAGCGGCCTCGTCGTAGAGCCAGCCACAGATCAGGCACATCCAAGTCTTGTTTGCAGTTGTAGTCACAGCGTTATCTTTGCTTTCGCGAATAGAATCAATCGAAGAATTGTATCGGCGAGGCGGTGCCTTTTGCCATGTCGGCAAAATCCTCAGCCAAAAAACACCGCACATGCCACAAGCCCTCACACCCCCCGCCGACCTCATGCCCGACGCAGACACTGTCGACAGCGCACCCGCCTGCGTCATGAGTTTCAACGCCAGTGACCCCAGCGGCGCTGGAGGCTTGACCGCCGACATCATGGCCATTGCCTCAGCTGGCGGTCACGTGCTGGCTGTTGTCACTGGCGCTTATTCGCGCGACACCGCCGAAATCTTGGACCACTTTGCCTTTGACGACGACGCTGTTTCCGAGCAGGCTCGCGCCGCCTTGGAAGACATGCCGGTCAGCGCCATCAAGGTCGGCTTTGTCGGCAGCCCCGAAAACGTCAGCGCCATTGCCGAGATTGCCTCCGACTATGCCGAGGCGCCGCTGGTCGCCTACATGCCCAACCTGTCTTGGTGGGAAGAAGACAAAATCGACAGCTACTTGGATGCCTTTCGCGAACTTTTGCTGCCACAAGCGACCTTGCTGACCGGCAACCACAGCACGCTTTGGCGCTGGTTGCTGCCCGATTGGTCGGGCGACAAAAGCCCGAGCGCGCGCGACATCGCCAAGGCCGCCGGCGAGCTGGGCGTGCCCTACACCTTGGTCACCGGCATTCCAGCCGCTGAGCAGTTCATTGAGAACGTGCTGGCCACGCCGCAAAGCATTTTGTACAGCGAAAAGTTCGAGCATTTCGACGCCATCTTTGCCGGCGCAGGTGACACCCTCAGCGCGGCCCTGTCAGCGCTGCTGGCCAATGGTCACGACTTGCAAAGCGCCACCACCGAAGCCCTGACCTACCTCGACCACAGCCTGAACGCAGGCTATCAGCCCGGCATGGGCCACTTGGTGCCTGACCGCATGTTCTGGGCGCAAACCGACGACGAGACAGAAGACACCGACGACGCCGATGAGTCCTCAAGCCCCAACGATCCATTGATCTCAACCCCCTTTATTGACATCCCCCCGAATGGCACAAAACACTGATTCCGCAAGCCCCACCGTGTCCCGCAACGACGCTTTTTTTGAACGCGCCAAAGCGGTTATTCCTGGCGGCGTGAACTCTCCCGTGCGGGCCTTCAAAGCCGTTGGCGGCACGCCGCGCTTTGTGCAACGCGCGCAAGGTGCCTATTTTTGGGATGCTGACGGCCAGCGCTACATCGACTACATCGGCTCTTGGGGGCCGATGATCCTCGGCCACGGCCACCCGGCAGTGCTTGAGGCCGTGCAGAAAGCCGCCCTCGATGGCTTTTCCTTTGGCGCGCCCACCGAGCGCGAGGTCGAGTTGGCTGAAGAAATCATCAAGCTGGTGCCGTCAATCGACATGATCCGTCTCGTCAGTTCCGGCACCGAAGCCGCCATGAGCACGCTGCGTTTGGCGCGCGGTGCCACCGGCCGCAACAAGTTCATCAAGTTTGAAGGCTGCTACCACGGCCATGCCGATGCGCTGCTGGTCAAAGCCGGCTCGGGCTTGGCGACTTTCGGCAACCCAACCAGCGCCGGCGTGCCAGCTGACGTCGTGCGCGACACGCTGGTGTTGGAGTACAACAATGTGGCTCAGCTGGAAGAAGCTTTCAGCCTGCACGGTAAAGAACTCGCTTGCGTGATGATCGAGCCGATCGCCGGCAACATGAACTTCGTGCGCGCCAGCGTGCCCTTCATGAAACGCTGCCGCGAGCTTTGTACGCAATACGGCGCGCTGCTGGTGTTTGACGAAGTCATGACCGGTTTCAGGGTCGCCTTGGGCGGCGCACAAAGCGTCTACGCCCAACTCATTCCGGGCTTTGAGCCCGACATGACGGTGATGGGCAAAGTCATTGGCGGCGGTATGCCGTTGGCGGCTTTTGGCGCCAAGCGCGCTGTCATGGAGCAGCTCGCACCGCAAGGCCCGGTTTATCAGGCCGGCACACTGTCAGGCAACCCGGTCGCCACCGCCTGCGGACTCGCCACCTTGCGCGAACTGCAAAAACCCGGTTTTTACGAAGCGCTGAGCGCCCGCACGCAAAGTTTGGTGGCTGGCTTGACGCAAGCCGCAAAGCAAGCCGGTGTGCCTTTTTGCGGCGACAGCGAAGGCGGCATGTTCGGCTTCTTTTTACTCGACACGCTGCCGCAAAACTACAGCACCGTGATGACCACCGACAGCCCCGCCTTCAACCAATTCTTCCACGCCATGCTGGACAGCGGCGTGTACTACGCACCCGCGCTGTATGAGGCTGGTTTTGTGAGCTCCGCGCACACGGCTGAAGACATTGAAGCCACCGTGGCTGCTGCTGCGCGGTTTTTTGCGGCGCGCTGAAAAGCC
>CANFSO010000053.1 GCA_947449895.1 Comamonadaceae bacterium | reverse complement strand
TTTTGCCGACGAAGCCACCAGCGCGCTCGACGAAGCCGCCGAAAAAACGCTCTACGCCCAACTGCTGACGCAAACGCAGCAAGCCGGTGGCGCGCTGGTGTCGATCGCGCACCGGCCGACGGTGGCGGCGTTTCACAGCCAGCGCTGGGAGTTAGAAAAATCGCCTGCAGGAGCTGAGGCGGCTTATGCGTTGACGGTTCGGTGAGGAGCGGAGATCAGCCAGAAAGCTGGCCTCCTACGGGGGCATAAAACCTATTTAAACCTGTAGGAGGCCAGCCCCCTGGCCGATCCCCGCTCACTCAGGCTCCGGAAAATCCAGAGAACCCCCGCGCCCGCAACTCACAAGCCGGGCACGCACCGCAGCCGTAACCCCACGCATGGCGGTGCTCTCGGTCGCCGAGGTAGCAGGTGTGGGTGTGCTCGACGATCAAGTCGACCAGCTTTTTGCCACCCAGTGAATCGGCCAAGCGCCACGTGTCGGCTTTGTCGATCCACATCAACGGCGTCTCGATCAAAAAGCGTTTGTCCATGCCCAGTGACAAAGCCAGCTGCATGGCTTTCATGGTGTCGTCACGGCAGTCGGGGTAACCTGAAAAATCGGTTTCGCAAACGCCGGTCACCAGCACCTCCAGCCCACGCCGGTACGCCAGCGCGGCAGCCAGCGTCAAAAAGAGCAAATTGCGACCCGGCACAAAGGTGTTCGGCAGGCCCGAGCTTTCCATCTTGAAGGCGGTGTCGCGTGTCAGCGAGGTCTCGCTGACCTGGCCCAGCACGCCCAAGTCCAGCAAGTGGTCTTCACCGAGCTTGCCGGCCCATTCTGGGAACTGCTCACGCAACTGTTGCAAGACCACCAGCCGCGCGTCCAGCTCTACGCTGTGCCGCTGGCGGTAGTCAAAGGCAATGGTTTCAACGTGTTGGTAGCGCGTCAGCGCCTGCGCCAAGCAAGTGGTGGAATCTTGTCCCCCTGAGAACAAAACGAGAGCTGTGGTGTGCATAGAAGGCGGGATGAGCGTTGATTGGTTTCTGGAGGGCATGATCGATGCGACTGACGCATGATTTTAAAAGCTCTGCCGTTCCCCACCCATCTCGCCTGATGACGGTGAAACTCAGCCCGCCAAATGTGTGACTGGTCTGGCCGTCGAAAACATCAGCAGCACGGCGTCATCAGACTGCGAAAAAACAACCGACTCGGCTTTAGCGAGAGCTGTCACATCCTGCCAAGTCAGCTCGCGGTACTCGGCGATTGGGCTGTTATCTGCGCTGCGCTCGGAAGATCGCCGAACGATCGACAACGCCACGCCATGCGGCATCACATCAGCATTCAACACAAAGTCAGCTGGGTCGGACTGTTGGTCGCTCAGGGCCATCAGCGCTGCAGGCAAGACGCTGCGCAATGCCATGGTGCTGACTTCCACCGGTATGTCTGTTATCTGATTAACGATGACGAATCCCCTGAACCGGAATTCGGTGATGAGCAGACTCAGGCAGTCCGCGACACCGCTGCCAAGGAGTGTCACTGCACCGCTTTTGGGCGTAAGCCAAGACATGAGGTTCATGCCAGTGCTGGCTGCGGTGCGCGACAGTTTGCCGAGCGCAGCACTGTTCTCCCGCAGATGCACCAAGTTAGGCGTGTCACTTTGCAGGCGACGGTCGAGCATGGTGGCGATCATGCCGATAGGCTGAAGCTCCCCAACCAAATGGTGACGAATGGTCGGCGCGAGGCGCCTCAGAACGGCGTAGCGGGCGGCTTCTGTCTGCGCGGTGTCGTCAATGAGCGCGCCCGCATGGACAGATGTGTCGTGGGAGTTTTGCATAAAAGGACTTACCCAAGAAGAGGCTGTTTTGATTTCCGTGCCACTATTGACCAGCATTTTGATGGGTGATGTAGGACGGTAACTCATTTACGACCCAATGATGTTGCTAAAGTGATTCAGTTGGCGAAAATCGAAACCGTACTGCCTTGCAATACATTGCAATACCGTCTGCACAAAGCCCTACGGAAGCCCATGATTTACTTGGTGGAAGACAACGATGTCGTGCGCGACAGCCTTGCCGGCATGCTGAAAGAACTCGCCAACGTCCAAGTGGCTGGCGTGGCGAGTACCGAGCTAGAAGCGACTGAATGGCTGCTCGGGCACCCAGATGAATGGCAAATGGCTGTGGTCGACCTGTTTTTATTGCAAGGCAGCGGCTTGGGCGTCTTGAGCAGCTGCGCAAACCGTAAACCGACCCAAAAAGTGGTGGTACTGACCAACTACGCCACCACGGATATTCGCAGGCGCGCGCTCGCATTGGGCGCTGATGCTGTCTTTGACAAAACCAATGAACTGGACAAATTTTTGGCCTACTGCACGGCCAGTCGACTCAGCACCGCTTGAGCACGACGTCGCCTGCTACAGTCCTTCGATGCATGATTTTCTTGCGGTTACGACCGCTTCGTCCTCCGCTGTTACAGCCGTCCTCCCACAACCCCATTTCGTGCAATTGCACCATGAAGACCAGGACGCCGTGCGCGCTGAACTGGTCGCTGGATTGCTGGCCCCGCAAGCTTTTACCTCGCCCAAATACCTTTATGACGCGCTCGGTTCGCGCCTGTTTGAAGCCATCACCGAACTGCCTGAGTACTACCCGACGCGCACCGAAACCGGCATTTTAAAAACGCATGCCGCCGCCATGGCAGTGCTACAACCAGCCAACGCCACGCTGGTCGATCTAGGCGCCGGAAATTGCGCCAAGGCGGCCAGTTTATTTGCAGCCTTTGCACCGGCGCGTTACGTGGCTATTGACATCTCGGTTGAATTTTTGCGGCAAGCGCTGGGCAGTCTGCAGGCGCAACATCCGCGCTTGCCAATGCTCGGCGTGGGCATGGATTTTTCAAGCTCATTACAACTGCCGCCGCAAGCCGGCAACGGCCCGAACGTGTTGTTTTATCCGGGCTCCAGCATTGGCAACTTCACGCCGGCGCAAGCGCTGACATTTTTGCGTCAAGCACGCAGCGCCTGTATTGGCGGCGGTCTGTTGGTCGGTGTCGACCTGCTCAAACCGCGCGAGGTATTGGAGCCAGCGTATGACGACGCACTCGGCGTCACCTCGGCTTTCAACCGGAACCTGCTGCCACACCTGAACCAACTGGTCGGCAGCGATTTCAAACTGGCCGACTGGCAACATGTGGCCTTGTTCAACGCAGCCGAATCACGCATAGAAATGCATTTGCAGGCCACCCGTTGCGTGCAAGTGCGTTGGCCCGGCGGAGAGCGCCAGTTTGCCGAAGGCGAACGCATTCACACCGAAAGTTCTTACAAATGGCGGGCAGCTGATTTTGAGCAGTTGCTTGAAACGGCTGGTTTTGCGCGCACGCAGGCGTGGACCGACGAACGCGGCTGGTTTGCTGTCTTCTGGGCGGCGGGATAAACAATGAATCAACCCACACCCCACACTGTGGTCTTGCGCATTGTCATCGTCAGCCCGACGCTGGCGGACGCGAACAATGGCAACTGGCAAACCGCCCAGCGCTGGCGTGCGCTGTTAGCACCGCACCACGTGCGCATCGTCAAGCAGTGGCCTGATGCTGAGGCCCACACCCCCCCCCACCTGCCAGACCAGGTGATGCTGGCACTGCACGCGCGTCGTTCGTCGGTCTCTGTCGCGGCTTGGGCCGAGCGCCAGCCAGCGGGTGCGCAAGGTTTGGCGGTGGTGCTCACCGGCACTGATTTGTACCGAGACATTCAATTCGATCCAGCCGCGCAACAGTCGCTCGCGCTGGCATCACGACTGGTGGTGCTGCAAGCCTGTGGGCCTGACGCTCTGCCGGCTGATCTGCGCGCCAAAACGCAGGTCATTTTCCAGTCCTGCGCCGCATTGCCAGCAGTCTCAAAACCGTCAACCCAAGCGCAAGCACCTTTGCGAGCCGTCATGGTCGGTCATCTGCGTGACGAAAAATCACCGCAGACACTCTTTGCAGCCGCCCGTTTGCTGGAAGGCGAGCCGCAACTTTTCATCGACCATATCGGTGAAGCGCTCGATCCGGCACTGGGCGAGGCAGCGCTGGCGACGGCCGCAGCCTGCCCGAACTACCGTTGGTTGGGTGGCCAGCCCTACAACGCCACGCGCCGTCATATTCAGCGCGCCCATGCGTTGGTTCACGCCAGTCTGATCGAAGGCGGCGCCCACGTCGTCATGGAGGCCATCCTGAGTGGAACGCCGGTGCTGGCCTCGCGCATTCCAGGCAACGTCGGGATGCTGGGCACCGACTATGCGGGCTATTTTGAACCTGGTGATGCCGAAGGATTAGCGCAACTGCTGCGGCGCTGCCGCGGTCTGGACGCGGGGCTGGGCATCAGGTCTGGTGACGATTGGCTGGCGCACTTGGGCGCGCAATGCGCGCTGCGCGCCCCGCTGTTCAGTCCTGATGCAGAGCGCATGGCTTTACAGCAACTGGTTCTCGACTTGAGCCGCATGAACCAGCCCTGACCCTGCTCGTCTTATCCGTGACAGACAGCTTCTGAGGTTCATGGGTATCTACCAGCTTGCCGTTTTGTTGATAGACTGATAAATTGAGAAGTCGATTCTTCAACTCCTCTTTTATACGCATGAACAACAAATTTCGAGTCGCCGTCATTGGCTTGGGTTGGTGGGGTCAAACGATTTCACGGCTGATCAAAACATCCAACGTTCTGGAGCTGGTCGCTGGCAGTGATCTAAATCAAACGGCAGGACGCGCCTTCACACAGGATATCGGTGTTGATTTTCTGAACGATCTGGCTGCGGCGCTGGCCGACCCACGCGTCGAGGGTGTGATCTTGTGCACCCCGCACACCCAGCATGGCGCGCAGATGATTCTGGCCGCAGAAGCGGGCAAACATATATTTTGCGAAAAACCGCTGGCGCTGCATCGCGCTGAAGTGGTCGCGGCCATGGCCGCCATCAATCAGCGTGGGCTGACGCTGGCCGTTGGCCATGAGCGTCGCTTTGAGCCTCCCATCATCCGGGCCATGGAGATGATCCATTCAGGTGAGCTGGGCCGTCCGTTGCAGATGGAGGCCAACTTCAGCCAAGACAAGTTTTTGAGCTTGCCACCAGAGAACTGGCGTCTGTCAGCCGCCGAAGCCCCCGCCGGTCCAATGACGGCCACCGGCATCCACTTGTTAGACCTGTCGGTCGGTGTGTTCGGCCCGGCCGAAACCGTCTATGCCAGCGTCAAACAATTGGGCAGTTCGCTCGTTAACGGCGACACACTGGCCATTTTGGCAACCTACAAAAATGGCGGCCATGCTTTGATCAGTGCTATTTTGGCAACGCCCTTTGTCGGTCGGTTTGCGGTGTATTGCAGCAAAGGCTGGGTGGAGGTGCGGGACAAAAGTCACCCCGAGGCGTCGACCGGTTGGGTGCTAACGTATTGCAAGCGCGGCGAAGAGGTGCAAAGCGTTGCCTACGAGCCGTTCCCGGCCGTGCTCGCCAACCTCGAAGCTTTTGCCGATGCCGCCCAAGGCCGCAAGCCCTACCCGGTGCCACAAGATCAAATGATCGCCAACATATGCGCGCTGGAGGCGGTGGTGAAGTCAACCCGCAACGCCAGCATTGAGCAGGTCGAAGCCGGCTAAACCGCCGCAGCGGTCTGACAATTAAAAAGCCTGCCTTGGCAACAAGGCAGGCTTTTGACATTCAGTCTTGGTTTTTTATCGCGTTGCCGAAATTTTCAAGAGGCGCGCGGCATTCCCACCCATGATCATGTCTTTGTCTGAGCGCTTCAAGCGCTTGACCGATTCGATCAGGCCCAGTGGATCTTCTTCGCCCATGTCGTAGGGGTAGTCGGTACCGAGCAGCACATGGTCTGCGCCGTAACGGTCAATCAAGTTACCCAGCATGACCGGGTCAAACGTGATGGTGTCGAAGTAAAACTTCTCGAGATAGCTCGATGGCGGTTTGCTGATGACGGTTCGGCAATCCGGCCGCGCGCGATGCGCGTGGTCCATGCGGGCCCAGTAGTGCGCTAGGTAGCCGCCGGCATGCGCCAAAAGAATTTTCAGGCCCGGGTTGCGCTCTATCACGCCATCAAAAATAAGATGGCTGACGGCGATGGTCGTGTCGAGTGGATTGCCGATCACATTGTTCAAATAATGTTCAGTTAGCCGCTCCGCCGACGTGAAACCATTGGGATGCATGAAAAGTGCGACACCCAATTCATCCACCCGGCGGAAAAATTTCTCCAAGCCAAGTGACGGATCTGTCAGATTCTTGCCATTCACATGGGTGTTTATCTCGATGCCGCGCAGACCCAGTTTGTTCACGGCACGCTCCAGTTCGATCACTGCCATGTCGGCGTTTTGCAGCGGCACAGTGCCAATGCCGACAAAGCGGTCTGGCCACTGTCCGGCCAGATGCGCAATACCGTCATTGACATCACGGGCTAGCTCTGCGCCAAAGCTCGGCTCTGCAAAGTAGTAGTACTGAAAGGGCGCGGGTGACACAGCTTGTATATCGATTCCCATGCTGTCCATGTCTGCCAACCGGACCGCAATGTCGGACAGTTTGGGGGCACGGTCTTTCATCTGTTTGGTGTTGACGTCCCGGGTCAGCTGATTGGCAAAGATGTAGGGCATCTCCTGCTCACCGGGATTCAGCACTGCAGCTTTCTTGCCTACGGCTGGATTGAAGTAATGGCAATGCATGTCAATGCGAAGCTGCTGCTTGCCTTTCCCTGCAGGTTTCTTGACCGGCACCGAGAGTTTCTTCACGGCGGTGGTTTTGGTGGCTGCAGCGGAGTGCTTGTGCAGCGGGTTGGCGCAGCCGGGTTGGCAGGTGTACAGCATCGTAGGGATCCCTTGGTTGGCTTATTCAGCTTTGATATTGTTGTCGGCTACGAGCTTCGCATACCTAGCATGCTCGGCGGCCAGAAAAGCGACAAACTCTTCTTGCGAGCTGGCCATGGCGTCCACACCTAGACCGGCAAAACGCTCTTTCAAATCGGGATCAGCCATGACTTTTTTAAGGGCGACAAGGTAACTGTCGACCACCGCCTTCGGCGTTTTGGCTGGTAAGAATACGCCCCACCAGTTGTTCGCAACCAAGCCCTGTAGGCCGGCCTCTGAAAATGTGGGTACATCGGGCAGCATGCTCATGCGGGTGGCGCTGGTCACCGCCAGTGGGCGCAGACGACCTGTCTTGATGTGCTGTGAGACCGGCAACGCATCTGAGACCATCATGTTGATCTGTCCGGCGATCAGATCCGTCACGGCTAGACCACCGCCCTTGTAAGGAATTTGCGTCATCTTGACCTTGGCTTGACGCATGATCATTTCACCGGCCAAGTGCGCCATGCTGCCAGGACCGCTGGTGCCAAAGTTAATAGCCTCAGGGTTTGCTCGAGCTGCTGCAAGCAGTTCACCAAGTGTCTTGAAAGGTGAGGCGGCAGGGACGACCAGAACGTTCGGGCCGACCGCAGTGAGCGAGACGGCAATGAAGTCTTTGTCCATGCTGTAGGGGACTTTGGAAATCAGCGGGTTCACAGCGGCAGGGCCGAGGTTACCGACCACAAAGGTGTAGCCATCGGGCGCCTGCCTAGCGGTGTATTCCATGCCGATGGAGCCGGCTGCACCGGGCTTGCTTTCGATGATGACAGGTTGGCCCCACGCTTCGCTGAGCTTTTGGCCCATGATCCGCGCCATCAGGTCAGAACTGCCGCCGGCGGGATAGGTCACCACCAACTTAACAGGTTTGGAGGGAAAAGGTTGGGCTTGCGCTTGCGCGCCGGTCCACACTGAAAGGCACAACGCCGACGCTATCAAATAGCGCAAGGTCAATGATTTTTTAAGTCCGTTTTTCATTTTGTCTCCTTGGGTCTTCAGTTAACTTGAATCAACAATTGCCGCTTTAATAAAATCAGTCTATAGGAACGTTTGACAAATCACCACCATTGTTACCCTGATGACATTCAGCCTGGTAACTTGCCGCCTTGGCCCAGCCACCAGACCAACAACTGCGTGCAATCTGCGGCGTCCAAACCACTGGCTGCGGCCACGTCAAAATTTTCCAGCGTGGCGGCGGTCAAGGGCATTTTTCGATGCTGCTCCGTGGCTTGCGCCAGCATTGAGCGAACGTCCTTGCGCATGGTGCCGAGGTTGACTGTCACGGTGTCATTCTTTTCACCCGCCAGCGCCTGCGCGATCATGCCGCTGCGCACTTTGAGCATGTTCGGACCGCCCGACGATTCCGAAAAAATATCAATGACGCGGCTCGGGTCAAGTCCGAGAGGTTCAATCAGCGACAGGGCTTCTCCCAGCGTCTGCCAGTACACCATCAGCGGCAAGTTGATGGCCAGCTTCATCATGGCGCCAGCACCGTGTGGACCGACGTGTTCGACACGCCGACAAAGCACATTGAGAATCGGCAACGCGCGGCTGATGTCGGCTTCAGTGCCCCCAGCAAAACCCAGCAACTTGCCCTCTTTGGCCGGACCTATGCTACCGCCCACCGGACACTCAACGTAAGCAGCACCGGCAGCGCTCACGCGTTTCCCCATCTCCGCCTGACGGGCTGAACTCATCGTGCTCATGTCAATCAGGAGCTTGCCTTGCGCCGATCCCGACAACAAGCCATCCGCTGAAAAGTAGACCTCTTGCAAGGCCTGCTCGTCAGAGACCATGCTGATCACCGCATCGGTTTGCGCGACCAACTCACGCGGTGTGGCAGCCCATGTGGCGCCAGCCGTAAGCAAAGGTTGGGCCCTCGCAGCCGTGCGGTTCCAGACCATGACTTGATGACCTTGCGACAGCAGACGCGCCACCATGGCGCTGCCCATCTTGCCGGTGCCAGCGATACCTATTTTCATGGGGCGTCCTTCAGGCTGATTTAGCAATGGCGGCATTGACTTGGGGCATGACTTTTTCAGCCATCAGTTCCATCGAGCGGCGACCGAGCACCGGGTCGATCCAGTCGTGGCAGGCGTACAGCAGAGTGCCGAAGTCGCCTGTTTTTTCGCGAAAGGCGAGCAGTTGGTCGACCACGCTGTTGACCGATCCGGCCAGCACCAACTTTGAAGTCATGGTGTCTGCGTTGATGGCCTCGTCAGGCTCACTCTGGTCGAGCTTGAATAAATTAGAACGACCGCCAAAACCCACCAGCTTACGGATCAGTTGCTTGAAGTAGAAGTGGTACGGGCCTTCTGCCGAATGCCCATAACGGCGGGCCACTGTATCGTCTTTGTCAGTGACAAAAATACTTTTAGCCACACGCCAATTGGCGGCGTCTGCCGTACGCCCTGCCTGCTTGCAACCCTCAACGTAACTCGGCCAGTGGCTCTTGACCCATTCAGGCAGCAAAAAATTAGCTGAAATTGGGTCCCAGCCTCGGGCCGCTGCAGCGGTGATGCCTTTAGAAAAAGGCGCGACTGCCGTCACCACGATGGGTGGAAATGGCTGCTGATAGGGCTTGAGGATGATGCCTTGACCGATCTCAGGAATCATGGTTTTAGAGGTGCTGACGTTGAAGTACTTGCCAGTCAAATCGTAGGGCGCCGTGCCGCTCCAAATCGCCTGCACCATGTCAATGCACTCAACGAACATCTCCAAGCGGTCTTTGCCAAAGTTGCCAAAGACTTCAGCGTCTGAGGCCAGACCCCCGGGGCTGATTCCCATGATGAAACGGCCTTCCAGCATGTGGTCGAGCATGGCCACGTTGGCGGCAATGGCAGCCGGATGACCGTTGGGCATGTTGATGGTGCCTGAGCCCAATTTGATCTGTTTGGTTTCAAAAGCCAAGCTGCTCAGAAACATCAAACAAGAGGTGACGTTTTCTGCCAAATCAGTCACGTGCTCACCGACATAAGCCTCGGTGTAGCCGAGCCTGTCAGCCAAGATAATGGCCTCGCGATCTTCGCGCAGCGTTTCGCTAGGGATGCGGGACGGTGGATGCAAAGGCATCATGAATGTACCGAGTTTCATTGGTTGATCCGTCCTAAAAATAGTGGTTTGAAACGAAAAATTATTGTATAGTTAGTTTATCAATAGATCAATAAGCCCCCATCAGGGTTCTCCCTTGCAACTGGAATAAGTATGAAAAAACAAGTCTCTGGAATGTCTGTCGGCGTGATCGGTCTGGGCATCATGGGGTCCGCCATGGCGACAAATCTGCAAGCGTCTGGCTTTGATGTCACCGGCATTGAGGTCAATCCAGCCACCCGGAAAAAATTGACCCCGAAGCTGTCGAAGGTCGGAACGACGCCAGGCATGCTGGTAGGTAAAACCAATCACATCATCTGCTCCCTTCCCTCGGTGGCAGCCCTGATGGCCGTCTGCGAAGAACTTGCCAGCCACGCCGTCAAGCAAGGCTTGCCCAAAGGCTCGTTGGTGGTCGCAGAAACCAGCACGCTGCCGATTGAAGACAAACTGGCTGCGCGCAAAGTGTTGGCCAAAGCCGGCATCAAGATGATTGACACCCCGCTGTCCGGCACGGGTGCGCAAGCCAAAACACGCGACCTGACGGTCTACGCCAGCGGCGAAGCCGGCCCGATTCGGCACATGACGGAGGTCTTCAAAGGCTTCTCGCGGTCGCAATTCACGGTCGGTGAGTTTGGCAACGGCATGAAGATGAAACTCGTCGCCAACTTACTGGTGGCCATCCACAATGTCGCCACAGCTGAAGCGATTCTTTTCGGTAAGCAAATGGGGCTAGACCCAAAAATGATTGTCGATGTGGTGGCGGATGGCGCAGGCGGTTCTCGCATGTTCCAGGTTCGTGGCCCGATGATGGTGACCCGCACTTGGGACGAGGCCACCATGAAGGTCAACGTCTGGCAAAAAGACATGGCCATCATTTACGAAGCGCTGCGTGCGCTGTCGGTGCCGGCGCCACTCTTTACCGCCTGCATTCCGGTCTACTTGGCAGCGATGGCGCAAGGTCACGCGATGGACGACACAGCAGCGGTTTACGCGGTCCTTGAGAAATTCGCCGGGGAATCCTGATGGAAGCTACTTCAGCGCAAGAGAAACGGGCGCTGCGAGACGCGCTCGGCTCTTTTTCGACGGGTGTGACGGTCATCACCACGCATGATGAGAAAGGTCAATCTCTGATCGGTCTGACAGTCAACAGCTTCAGTTCCGTATCGCTGGACCCGCCCTTGGTCCTGTGGTCGATTGCCAACCACTCGCCCAGCGTGCCGCATTTTTCGGTCGGTCGGCAGCAAGCCATTCATGTGCTGTCAAAAGACCAAGAAGCACTGGCTAGGCACTTTGCCACACCACAGGCCGATAAATTTTCGGGTGTCGACCATCAGGCACCAGGCGACTTCGGGGCGCCTCTGATTGAAGGCTGCTCGGCCCGCTTTTACTGCGTCACCGAATCGGTTGTGCCGGCTGGTGATCACCAAATTATTCTGGCGCGGGTGTTGCGCTACGAGTCCGAGCCCGTCGCGCCCTTGCTCTTTGTGCGTGGGGCGTTCGCCACAATTTGAGGGTAGAGCGTCTTGGCGCCGGCCAAGAAGATGTCGATGGCGTCTGTGGTGCGCGTCTCAAATGGTGTGGCCGACTTCATATTGAATATATTGTGGCGCACAGCCCAGTAAAACATACCGCCATGCAGCGTCCATAACAACTCGATCTCACGCGCTGAAATAGCTGGAAGGTCATCGGACGAGGTCACGAAGGTTTGCCGGAACTCGCGGCACATCACCATCAGCAGCTTTTTTCGGACCAGCCCTAGGTAATTTTTGTTCAGGTCCATGTCGGACAGTCCGGCATACATGTAGATGCGAATCCACTCCGGTCGATAAGTCGCGCTGGCGTATTGCAGGTAAAAACGCAACAAGCGATCTCGCAACGACACGTTGCGGTCTTGCAGCTCGTCAATCCATTCGTCTTTCCACTGGCTCATGAAGACCGTCTCAAAAACCGCATTGATCAGGTCTTGTTTAGAGGGAAAGTAGCGGTATAGCAAAGGTTGTGAAACGCCAAGGCGGCGTGACAGCTCCCGCGTCTGGACACCGAACCCGGCTTCGGCAAAGTAGCTGATGGCAGCTTTGAGGATTTGCTGACGCCGAACTTCCGGGTCAAGCCGCATGCCGGCGGGTACGATTTTTTTTGTCACAGCGGTTCGTGTCGGTAGGTGAATTGGGTAACTGTCAATAATGCGGTGGTAAATCATCCATCAAACGCGCGGCACCGCCAGCCACGCCGTCTGGTTGTTGTTCACGCAATTGTTGGACCTCACGGATCAGCAAATCAATTTGTGCCTGTTGTCTGACGATCACCAGGTTCAGCTGGTCTAGCAAGTCTTCTGAGAAGCTGGCTTTGATCTCCAGCTCGGTCAGGCGCTGGTCGGTTGGGTCCTCATGTGTCATTCACCTATTGGACCTTAAATTTCAGGGTGTAAATCAGGCACCCAATCAAGGCGAGCAGATTAAAGCTTGACCGTACCAACCATATCTCTAGGTACAACCCATTCGTCAAATTGCACTGCGGTCACATAACCGGACGCAAGGGCCGCTTCACGCAAAGTGCTGCCTTCGGCGTGCGCTTTTTTCGCGATATAGGCTGATTTGTCGTAGCCAATATGAGGGTTCAATGCAGTGACAAGCATCAGTGACTGATTGACAAGTGCATCAATTCGGCTCAGATTGGGCTTTATTCCGACGGCACAATGATCGTTAAAACTGACCATTCCGTCAGCGAGCAACCGAACGCTTTGCAAAAAATTGTGGGCGATCATGGGTCGAAATACATTGAGTTCGAAGTTACCGGATGCCCCGCCGATGTTGATTGCCACATCATTTCCAAAAACTTGGCAACAAAGCATAGTGACAGCTTCGCTCTGCGTAGGGTTGACCTTTCCAGGCATGATCGACGAACCTGGCTCATTTTCAGGGACAGACAACTCTCCTATGCCACTTCGTGGACCGCTTGCCAGCCAGCGAATGTCGTTGGCAATTTTCATCATGCTCGCCGCCAGTGTTTTGAGCGCACCATGTGCATGAACTAGGGCATCGACAGATGCAAGCGCCTCAAACTTGTTGGGTGCGGTCACAAAAGGCAAGCCGGTCATCCGAGCCAGTTCCTCTGCAGCCTGTTCGGCATATCCAAGAGGGGCATTCAAGCCAGTACCTACGGCAGTTCCACCCAACGCCAATTCGTACAAATGGAACAAACTTGAGCGCAAATGCTGCTCTCCGTGGCTCAGTTGAGCGACATAGCCTGAGAACTCTTGTCCTAAAGTGAGGGGGGTGGCATCTTGTAAGTGCGTGCGTCCGATCTTAATTATTTCTGCAAACTCCTTTGACTTTTCAATCAGGGTGTTGCGCAAAAGTTGGGTCGCCGGCAATAGCCGCGTAGTGATGGCCACTACGGCTGCCACATGCATTGCAGTTGGAAAAACGTCATTGGATGATTGACTGCGATTAACATCGTCATTGGGATGTACCGTTCGATTGTCGCCGCGCTCCCCTCCGAGCAATTCGCTCGCCCTATTGGCCAGCACTTCATTCAGGTTCATGTTGGTCTGTGTTCCAGACCCTGTCTGCCACACAACCAGCGGGAATTCATCGGCGTGCTGTCCGGCTATAACTTCGTCGGCCGCCGCAACGATGGCGTGAGTCTTTTTAGAGTCCATCAGGCCAAGCGCAAAATTGACAGTTGCAGACGCACGCTTGATCTGTGCCAGGGCCAAAATGATCTCTCGCGGCTGCAGTTCCCCAGAAATATCAAAATTCTGAAGTGATCTTTGTGTTTGCGCTCCCCATAGTCTGTGGGCAGGAACTTGAATCGGGCCAAAAGAGTCTGTTTCAATGCGTGTCATCATGGTGAGCCTATTAAGTGTTGTGAAATGTGATGAGATGCCATTCGACAGTCATTGGTTACCAAGAACCGAACATCCCCGCTGCCCTGACTGAAGATTTTTCAAAGTGAACGGTCAGGTAATTCACGATCGCTTGCACGCGTGCCGGTACTTGATGCCGCTGCTGATAAAACACATGAAGGTCGGCCTTCGGGGTGTGATAGTTTTCAAGCACTTGGACAAGGCGACCACTTCGTAGGTATCGGGCGATATCCCATTCAGCGCGCATCACTATTCCGTGCCCCGCTAGGGCCCAACTGACTGCAATCTCTCCATCATTGGTACTTAGTTTTGGAGAAAGCTTAATTATTTCAGCACGTTTTCCTAACGCCAAGGACCAAGAGCCATAGCGGCTATCTCCCTGCCTAATGACAAGGCAGTCATGCCTAGTCAGATCATCGGGCACATGAGGTGTGCCATTTTTGGCCAAGTACGCTGGCGATGCACAAAGCAGTCGCCGATTCGGGGCCAAATATTTGGCTACTGCACGTGCATCTGGCGGTGCACCAAAACGCACACACACATCGAATGAGTCATACGCCAATGGCAGCGTATCTACCGACAGTTGCAGTTGGATTTGAATTTCTGGATGAAGGTTGGTGAAGTCTGATAACAGCGGGGCAATGTGGCTACGGCCAAAGCCCAAAGTTGCATTGATGCGAAGAAGCCCCTTCGGATTAACTGCCGCTCCCAACATCAATTGATCTAACTCGTCTATTTCGTCCAGGATTCGTCTCGTATGCATCAAATAGGTTTGGCCCTCTGCCGTGACCGCGACACGACGGGTTGTACGACTGAGTAGTTGAACTCCAAGTCTGGCTTCCATCTGCGCTAGCCGCTTGCTCACGGCAGGTGTGCTGAGCCCAAGTTCGCGCGCGGCCCTAGAAAAACTCTCACAACGCGCCAAGACGTTAAAAAAAGCCATCTCTGACGGTGTGGAGGGTGACTTGGCCATTGTTTACCAAAAGTAAACATTCATATTACTTCTTAATCAGCTATCGAGGTGACCATTGGATAAAGTGCATTAGGACTTTTTATTTCATCAGCAGGAATTAGCTCAAGAAATATCAATCATGAGTGGCAGCTTCTGAGCGCAATTTTCATAGCTATTAGAGCAAGCCAGTAAGTTGTAAAGGTTTGATATGAGGGCAGCCATCGGCCTCAAGAGATCGAGTAGATCGGTACAAAACTGCTGCTGCCAGCAATAGAAATAAGTTCTAAATAAAGTTGCGAAGACAACCTTGGTGGATGAGATCTTCAGTGATACCCAAATTCAACTGAAACGTTTTTTTATCTAAAACTAATGGAGACAAAATGATGATGAAGTCAACAGTAATTGCGTTGCTCTGGGCGAGTCTGTTTGGCGGTGGTTCAGCCCTCGCTCAAGCACCAGCTCCCTACGCAGTGACCCCAGAACTCGTGG
>CANFSO010000052.1 GCA_947449895.1 Comamonadaceae bacterium | reverse complement strand
GATGGCGGCAGTTTCCTTGGCCGCCAAGGAGAAATCAATATCGCGCAAAATGGTCAAAGTACCCGTCGAGTCGGTGACAGATTTAAAAACATGCTCGACGGAGATAATGGCAACCGGTGCGGCCTCAGGGCGCTCAACAGGATTCGTTTCGGACATGACAGCCTTTTCAATAAACACAACGCTCAACAATCTTCGCGCACGCACTGACTTTAACAAGCGCGGCACTTTGGCCACGCTTGTCGAGGCAAAGCCTTTGCAACCGTGCGGAATGCAATGGGCGCGTCGCGCCCTGCTCTGTCTCGGATTACTGGTCTTGCTCGCCTCGCCCTTGCTGAGCCAGGCGCAGTCCAAAGCGGCTAGCAACAGCGCTGACACTGTACTGGTGATCGGCGACTCCCTGAGTGCTGAATATGGCCTTAAGCGCGGCAGTGGCTGGGTCGCCTTGCTGGAAGCCAAACTGCGAGCTGAAAACTCGGCGGTCACCGTCGTCAACGCAAGCATCAGTGGCGACACCACGTCCGGTGGCCGCGCACGCTTTGCGGCACTGCTGAGCCAGCACAAACCAAACATCGTGATCATCGAACTGGGCGCCAACGACGCACTGCGCGGCTTGGCGCTGGATGCGACCAAGCAGAACCTGTTGGCCATGACGCGTGCCGCACAGAAAGCCAAAGCCCGCGTGTTGCTGGTCGGCATGCAGGTACCGCCCAATTATGGTGCCGCTTACAGCGAGACTTTTGCCGGCCTCTTCCCGCAAGTCGCCAAGATCACCAAATCGGGACTGGTGCCCTTTCTGCTCACCAATGTGGCCGACATCAAAGACCCCAGCGCGCTTTTTCAGAGTGACCGGATTCACCCCAATGAAACCGCGCACCCGATCATCTTGGCCAACGTCTGGCCTGAACTGAGAAAGCTTTTCAAGTGAGCGTGCAACTGATAACCGCTGACCTAGCACTGACCCGACTGGGTGGCTTTTCTGCCGTCATTGATGCTAGAAGTGAAAGCGAATATGCTGAAGACCATCTGCCCGGTGCCGTCAACTGGCCCAGCTTGAATGACGCCGAGCGCAAGATTGTTGGCACGCAGTACAAGCAAATCAACGCCTTCGAAGCGAAGAAGCAAGGCGCAGCTATGGTCGCGCGCAATGTCGCCGGGCACATAGAACGCGAACTGCTCGACAAGCCGAAAGAATGGCAACCGCTGGTGTATTGCTGGCGCGGCGGAAAACGCAGCGGATCGTTGGCACTCATCCTCGACCAGATCGGATTCAAAGTGACCTTGGTCGAAGGTGGCTACAAGGCCTTTCGGGCTGCTCTGGTGGCAGACCTGCCGCAGTTGTCGGCGCGCTTTCACTATCAGGTGGTGTGTGGCACCACGGGTTCGGGGAAAACCAGATTTTTGCAAGCGCTGGCCGAACAAGGCGCCCAAGTCCTTGACCTTGAGGCGCTGGCCAATCACCGCAGCTCGGTGCTGGGACTGATCCCCGGGCAGGCGCAACCGACACAAAAAGCCTTTGACACCCGGATCTGGACAGCGCTGCAAGCTTTTGACCCATCCAAGCCGGTGTACATCGAAAGCGAAAGCAAAAAAGTCGGTAATGTGGTGGTGCCAGAGAGCTTGATAGCCGTCATGCGCAGCAGCCCTTGTTTGCACCTTTATTTGAACGAAGAGGAGCGCGTCAAGCTACTACTCCAAGACTACGATTTTTTTGTGCACGACATTGAATTTTTCTGCGACCGCTTAGGCGCATTGACCGAAGCACGTGGCAAAGCCGTGGTGGCTGACTGGCAGGCCCGCGCCCGCAGCGGGGACATAGCTGGCGTGGTGCAAGAGCTCCTAGCCAAACACTACGATCCGGTTTATCTGCAATCTATGCAGCGCAACTTCGAGCACTATGGTTCCGCCAAACAACTGACACCGACCGATCACAGCGTGAAGGCCATGCAAGCCTTGGCAAGCACCTTGCTGGCGTCTTAAAAGTCAAACCTACTGAGTAGCGACAGGACGGAAGGGCGAAAAAAAACTGCAGATGCCGCAAAGCCCTGCAGTTTTTTTCGAAGCACTAAACGTGCGTTCAGCTTGGCGTGACCGCCGGTGGCGTTTGTGCTTCGCCTTCAGTTCCGTCCTCGTCACCGTCTTCAGGCTTGCCTTCAGCTTTACGCTTTAGCTTGTCTTCTTTTTTGCGTTTTTTAGCAAGTTCTTTCTGGCGCTTTTCGTAAGAATAATTGGGTGTTGCCACAGACTGCTTCTTTCATGATGAATACCCTGTACTGTACTGCATCAAGCAGCGATCTTTGCAAGCGCTTGTGTCAGGTCGGCCTGGAGGTCTGCAACTGACTCCAGCCCGACTGAAAAACGCACCAATCCGCCTTGGTACGGCCACCCTTGCGTGCGCATGCTCTGGATGTCGTAAGGGACGCACAGACTCATCGGACCGGCCCAGCTATAGCCCAGTTTGAACAGTTGCAGACTGTCGCAAAACAGATCAATTTGCGCTTGCTTGATCTCGGGTTTGAAAATGACGCTGAACAGGCAGGCTGCACCCATGCAGTCACGCAGCCAAGTAGCGTGGCCCGGTGATTCCGGCAAGGCCGGGTGGCGCACTTCGGCGACGGCGGCTTGCCCCTGCATCCACAAAGACAGCGCTCGCGTAGATGCGTCCTGTGCGCGGTAGCGCAACGACATGCTGGCCAGTCCACGCAGCACTGCTTCGACGTCGTTGCCGGCCACACCGTAACCCACGCGCATGTTGCAAAAGTGAACTTGCTGATGCAAGGCCTCGTCTTGTGTGACCACCGACCCCATCAACACATCGGCACCGCCGCTGGGATATTTGGTCAAGGCTTGAACCGAGATATCGACACCCAAGGCAAAAGCATTGAAAGCCAAGCCGGCACCCCAGGTGTTGTCGAGAACGCTGACGATGCCTTTCGGATGCGCCAACGCATGCGCCTTAATGACCTTGATCAACGCTGGCAGGTCGGGAAATTCCAAGGTGATGGAGCCCGGCGCTTCAAGCCAGACCAAACGCGTTTTGGCACTGATTTTTTGACGCAAGTCGGCCGGGTTCATCGGGTTGTAATAACGGTGGCTGATGCCCCAGGCCTGCATCTCGTGCTCGGCCAGCGTCTTGTTCGGGCCGTAGGCGTTGTCAGGGATCAGCAACTCGTCACCGGCTTGTAAGAAAGCCATGTTGACGAGTGCCACAGCGGCCAGTCCGCTGGGCACCAGGGTGCAAAAATGGCCACCTTCTAAGGTGGCAATACGCTCTTCAAGTGTGAAGGTCGTTGGCGTGCCGTGCAGTCCGTACGTGTATCCGTTTTTGTTTTTCCAGTCACGTTGGCGCAGTGCCGCCACGCTGGAAAAGATCACGGTCGATGCGCGGTGCACCGGGCCGTTGACACTGGCAAATCCTGCCGGCGCCTGATAAGAGTGATGGATCAGCTGAGTAGAAAGGTCTTGCATCTCTGCATGTTACAGACCTTCGAGACCTGGTCGCTCTCACCGCCTCATCAGATTTTCCACTTCTCCATCAGTTGAGCCGGACGCAAGGCATCGTAGCTTTCAAAGGGTTGGTGAATCCACGGGTTTGTCGGCAAAGACTCGACCGAATAATCGGGCTGAAAAGTCGACACGCCCTTGGTCCAGATCACAGCACTTCGCAGTTCGGTGATGGGCTTGTAGTTGTTTCGCAGTTGATGAATCACCGCGTTCAACGTGTGGCCAGTGTCAGCCAGGTCATCAACCAGCAAGACCTTTCCGGCGATCTCGCCCTTGGGCGTGGTGATGAAACGCGCGATGTCTAGATTGCCCTGCACCGTGCCCGAATCAGCACGGTAAGAGCTGGTCGACATGATGGCCAACGGTTTGTCAAAAATACGCGAAAGAATGTCGCCAGGACGCATACCACCGCGCGCCAAGCACAAGATGGTGTCGAACTGCCAATCCGATTGGTGAATCTTGATCGCCAATTTTTCGATCAGGTTATGGTATTCGTCGTAACTCACGTACAGGTGTTTGCCGTCTTCAGTCAACATGAGGGACTTTCAATCAAAAGAGCAGTTTCGAGAGTTTCACGGGGATCTGAAATCAGGCCGCGTACGGGTTGCGCAGCAAGATCGTGTGGTCGCGGTCCGGGCTGGTAGAGACCATGTGAATCGGCACCCCGGTGACTTCTTCAATGCGTTGCAAATAGCGCTGTGCTGCGGGTGGCAAGGCGTCGTAATCCGTCACACCCACCGTGCTTTGGGTCCAGCCTGGTAGGTCTTCGTAGATTGGTTTGCAGCGCGCGATCTCTTCGGCGCCCATGGGCAAAATATCCGTGATAAAGCCGTCGAGTTCATAGCCGGTGCAAAGCTTCAGCGTCTCAATGCCGTCCAACACATCAAGCTTGGTGATGCACAGACCCGACAGACCGTTGACCTGCGCCGAGCGCTTGAGCAGCGCTGCGTCGAACCAACCGCAGCGGCGGTAACGGCCGGTCACAACACCGCGCTCAGCGCCCACAGTGCTCATGTGATAACCGGGCGTGTCTGGCGTTAGCCAGTCGAGTTCGGTCGGGAAAGGTCCGCCGCCCACACGTGTGCAGTAGGCCTTCGTGATACCCAAAATGTAGTGCAGCATGCCCGGGCCCACGCCCGCACCGGCTGCCGCATTACCGGCCACGCAATTGCTAGACGTGACATACGGGTAAGTGCCGTGATCAACATCCAGCAGCGTGCCCTGCGCGCCTTCAAACAAAAGGTTCGCGCCGGCCTTGTGCGCGTCATTCAGTTCGCGCGACACGTCGGCCATCATGGGCCGAAGTTCGTCTGCGTGGCTCATCGCTTCTGCATAGCAAGCTTCAAAATTGACAGCAGGGGCGTTCAGAAAGGTGGTCAGCACATGGTTGTGCAGAGTCAGCAGATCGCGCAGCTTGGCGGCAAAACGCTCCGGGTATTTGAGGTCTTGCACACGCAGGGCGCGGCGAGCGATTTTGTCTTCGTACGCCGGGCCGATACCTTTTCCGGTAGTGCCAATCTTCTCGCTACCGCCCTGCTCGCGAAGTGCCTCGCGCGCAGCATCAAGTGCCGCGTGAAAAGGTAGGATCAAGGGGCAGGCTTCGCTGACACGCAAGCGCGAGCGCACCTCGACACCAACCGCTTCAAGCTGGCTTATTTCTTTGAACAAATGTGCCGTAGACAAGACCACACCGTTGCCGATATAACACTTGACACCGGGGCGCATGATGCCACTTGGAATCAGGTTCAGGGCGGTCTTAACGCCATTGATGACGAGCGTGTGACCAGCATTGTGTCCGCCCTGAAAGCGCACGACACCTTGGGCGGATTCGGTCAGCCAGTCGACCAATTTGCCTTTGCCCTCGTCGCCCCATTGGGTGCCGACGACCACGACGTTGCGTCCCGCAACAGCGGTTTGTTTGTTTGTCATACTTGATACTTGCTAAAAAAAGGGTTGCAGAATGCGGCTATTGGGACTCAAACGAGCGTCTTGTTCAGCGGCTGAACGACCCACTGGCCAGCCGCATAGGCCAGTTCGCGATCGCAATCGAATTCATTGACTTCATGCTCATGCCCAGGCAACACACAAACGACGGTTTCACCGCGTGCACGGAGCGCCGCAATAGCTTGACACAGAGTCGCATCAACGCCCCAAGGTGCGCAAACAGCAGCCCTCAGTGGACGTGGCGACAGAACACTGACAAGCTCTTTCAAGTCGAGACTAAAACCAGCAGCAGGCCGCCTGCGTCCAAAAATAGCGCCAACTTCGTCATAACGACCACCACGGGCAAGTTCAGCGCCTTGACCGTAAATAGCAAAACGTGTGCCGCTGTAATAGGCATAGCCACGCAAATCAGCCAAGTCGAAACCGACTTTCACGCCGCAGCCAAAACTGGTGACATGCGAGGCCAACCAGCGCAGGTCTTGCAATGCAGCAACCACAGCGGGGAAAGCTTGAAAGGCTTGTTCAGCCTGAAGCAAAACTTTCTCGTCACCGTAGAGTTGTAGCAATGCCGTCAGGCCGTCTGCGGAAGCCTTTGAAATACCAGGTTCCGAGGTCAGCAAGCTGGCCAACTCACTGGCATCTTTGGCGGCCAAAGCGGCGTGCAATAACGCCAAAGTACCCGAACTGATAGTCGCACCGGCCAGCAAGCTGCTGACAACTCGGACGTCGGCCATGTCTACCGACAGCGATCCGACACCCGCAGCGGTCAACCCTTCTAGGGCCAGCAACTGGATTTCCAGATCGGCTTCGAGACCAGCGTGACCATAGATTTCAGCCCCCAATTGCAAGGGCTCTCGGGTTGCGTGGGGACGCTCAGCACGTGTGTGCAAGACTGGGCCGCAGTAGCAAAGGCGGGCCACGCCACTGCGGTTCAGCAGGTGGGCATCTATGCGAGCCACTTGAGGGGTGGTATCGGCGCGCAAACCTAAGGTACGGCCAGACAACTGGTCAACCAATTTGAAGGTCTGCAGATCGAGGGCTTCACCGGTACCGGTCAGTAAAGACTCAAGGTGTTCGAGCAGCGGCGGCATGACCAGCTCATAGCCGTAGCGGCGAGCTGTGTCTAGAAAAAGACGCCGGAGTTCTTCAATATGACGGGCCTCTGAGGGGAGGACATCGGCAATTTGATCCGGCAATTGCCATGATGACGACCAAGCGGGCATGCGTATTTAGGATGAGCTGTAAAAGCATGATTTTAGCGGTGCTTCGTGCCGGTTTGAGATCTGCGCACTGGAAAAGCTGTTTGAGCAGCAATTCCGCAGGCATTTGGAGCTAAAGCAAGCGCTTAAGGCGTTGCGGCTTGGCCTTACCTTTTGGGTGCGGCCCCGACGCCTGGACTGCGCATAGCCTTGAAAAAGTCAGACGATGGGTCAATGACCATGACATCACTCTTTTTGTCGAAGCTGGCACGGTAGGCGTCCAAGCTGCGGTAAAACTGGGCAAACTGCGGATCTCGGCCGAAGGACTCGCTGTAAATACCTGTCGCCTGGGCATCGCCATCGCCCTTGACCTTCTGTGCTTCGCGATAGGCATTGGCGACGGTGACGGCAACTTGTCGGTCAGCATCAGCGCGAATTTTTTCGCCTTCGGCAGCACCAGTGGATCGCAACTCGTTGGCGACCCGCTTGCGCTCAGCCTCCATCCGGCGATAAACCGACTCGGTGATGGACTCGACATAGTCGACGCGGGTGATGCGGACATCATTGACATCAATGCCCCAAGGCTGCGCACCGCTCACGACCTTCAGCACTTCTGACTTCACATCGGCCATCAAGGTCTCCCTCTGGGTCGACAGCAACTCCCTGACAGTCCGCTTATTGATGGCTTCCTGGAAAGCATTGCGAACCACCCGGTTCAACTGCGTCGCACCCGCACGCTCATCAAGACCGACGTTACGGATGTAGCCTGATGGCTCCGTGATACGCCACTTAACATACCAGTCGATGATCACACGCTGCTTTTCGGCCGTCAGCATCGGTTCCGCATCCGTACTGTTCAGTGTGAGCAGTCGCCGGTCAATATAAGAAACGTTCTGAAATGGCGGCGGCAATTTGTAGTTCAGGCCTGGCTGCAGAATGACGTCCTTGATCTGCCCCAAGGCATAGACCACGCCGAACTGCCGCTGGTCGACCACGAACAACATGGAACTGGCCAATGCCAGAACCACCAGCAACGAAGATGCAATAAATCCAACTCTATTCACGATAATTCCTTAGCGAGTACGTGAAGTTTCACGGGCGCGTGTCTCAGCGTTCGATGACACCGGGTTCATCGGCGGCAGCACAGCAGCACTTGATGACTCAGTTCCTGTTTTAGGCGTGACGCCCTGCCCGGCAGCCTGCATCAGTTTGTCAAGCGGCAAATACAAAAGATTGGATCCCTGCTTGGAATCAACCAGCACTTTAGTCACGTTGGTATAAACCTGCTGCATGGTGTCGGTGTACATGCGATCACGCGTGACCTGCGGTGCCTTTTGGTATTCAGCCAGCACAGAGCGAAAGCGCTGGGCATCACCTTGAGACTGGGCCACAACTCGGGCCTTATAGGCTTCAGATTCTTCTTGCAAGCGCGAAGCCGAACCGGTAGCGCGAGGAATAACGTCATTGGCATAGGCTTCAGCTTCGTTCTTGGCACGTTCACGCTCTTGACCCGCCCTGAGGACATCGTCAAACGCGGCCTGAACTTGCTCAGGCGGACGCACGCCGCTTTGCTGCAAGTTGATCGCCACCACTTCAACGCCGACTTTGTAGCGGTCTAGGATGGACTGCATCAAGACACGTACTCGCGGGCCGATCTGGTCGCGCTCCTCTGCCAACGCCGAGTCCATGCGCATCTTGCCGACCACTTCACGAACCGCCGTTTCTGCAGCTTGCACAACAGTGGCGGCGGGGTCACGCGTCTCAAAAAGGAAAGCCCGCGCATCGCTTAACCGGTACTGCACAGCAAACTTGATTTCAACAATATTCTCGTCTTCGGTCAACATGGCCGACTCACGCAAGCCAGTCGCTTTGATGATGCTGTCACGACCAACATCGACCGAACGGATCTGCGAGACAACGACCACTTCGTGACGCTGAACTGGGTACGGCAAGCGCCAATTGAAGCCAGCGCCAACTGTTGAGTTGTATTTGCCGAACTGCGTGATGACGGCTTGCTGACCCTCTTGCACGATGAAAAACCCGGTGCCGAGCCAGATCAACACAACGACCGCGCCGATCAGGCCAACGCCAACACCGGCAGCCTTCATGTCAGGCTGAAAACCGCCTGGACCACCAGAATTGCCACTGCCACCTGAGCCGCCTTGAGGACGGTTAGCAGCACCTTTGTTACCACCAAAAATTCCACCCAGTTTGCGGTTGAAATCACGCCACAATTCGTCCAGATCAGGGGGGCCTTGGTTCGCACCTTGTGGCTTTGGCCGCTGTGGTGGATTGACAGGTGCAGCATCATCATGACCCGCAACCGGTTTGGATTCGTCAGAAGATGCGGGCGTCTTGTCATCTTCACGACCCCAACGTGGATCGTTCAAATTAAACATGCCTAGCGCGCGCTGTTTCAGCCGTGCGGGCAAGGCCGTTACCGTCTGCAATACAGGGTTCAGATTCATGGGACAAATTCTCGTGTTTTGGATAACTCTGACATTGTGCCTAATCAGGCAACAGACTCATCGGCATGGGGACTCTCGGCTGCGGGCAAGGTGCCAGCGTGCCGGGCAAGTACTTGCCGCAACAATGGCAGCCCATCTCCGGACTTGGCACTCACAAAAACTCGCTCAAGGGGTCTGGGGGTCTCGGAGACCGGGTCATTGACCTCGAACATATCACTCATCTGGAGGGGCCAACGGTCTTTTTCAATGGCGTCCAGCTTATTGAAAACCAAAAGTTGCGAAACTTGGTCAGCACCAATTTCAGCCAGCACGCGCTGAACTTGTTCGATTTGCTCTAAACAGTCAGGGTTGGACCCATCGACCACATGAAGCAGCAAATCGGCCTCAGCTGCTTCTTGCAAGGTGGCTTGAAATGCATCGATCAAACCGTGCGGCAAGTCGCGAATAAAACCAACCGTGTCAGACAGCGAGACAGAGCGAGCGGCATCACCCAAGTACAGCTGGCGCGTGGTGGTGTCTAAGGTGGCAAACAGCTGGTCAGCCGTGTAGGCGCGGGCTTTAACCAGTGCATTGAACAGCGTCGTCTTGCCGGCATTGGTGTAGCCCACCAATGAAATGGTGAACGAGTTACGCCGGTCGCGTTGTTTGCGCTGCGTCTGCCGTTGGCGTTTGACCTTGGTCAGCCGCTCTTTGGTGCGCTTGATCGATTCACTGATCATGCGTTTGTCAAGTTCGATTTGCTTTTCGCCAGGACCGCCGCGCACACCAGCACCGCCGGTTTGGCGCTCAAGGTGCGACCAACGCCTGACCAGCCGCGTCGAAAGGTATTGCAGCTTGGCCAGCTCGACCTGCAATTTACCTTCATGGCTGCGCGCCCGCTGGGCAAAAATCTCAAGAATCAGCAAGGTCCTGTCATTGACAGGCATGTCCAGCGTTCGCTCAAGGTTACGCTGCTGCGCTGGGCTGAGAGACTGATCAAACAAAATTTCAGTCGCACCAAATTCACGGGCCGTCATCTTGATTTCTTCGGCTTTACCGGTACCCACAAAAAGCGCCGCGTCGGGGGCTTTTCTTTTGCAAGTCATACGAGCAACCGGCACCATTCCGGCGGTTTGCGCCAGAAGTCCAAGCTCTTCAAGCTTGTCATCGAAATTGGCGTGACCAAAGTCAACCCCGACAAGCAGAACAGAGGTTGACGCGGCGGGACGGGTGTCCACGGAACTCAGCTTGCTGGGCCCTCTTCGGATTCGGCCGTCGCAAAATTGACGGCACGTCCGGGGACGATGGTGGAAATAGCGTGTTTGTAGACCATCTGCGTGACGGTGTTGCGGAGCAACACGACGTACTGGTCAAAAGACTCGATCTGGCCTTGCAACTTGATGCCGTTGACGAGGTAAATCGACACAGGCACATGCTCACGGCGAAGGGTGTTGAGGAAAGGGTCCTGCAAGAGCTGACCTTTGTTGTTGTTATTGCTCACGATATTCTCCGTGTTCTAGAGTAGTTGTTTAAGACTCTTAACCTTACCACAGCACTACAGGGAAAACCTGTAGTCCTAGTCCGAATCTTTGTCGGTAAATGGGTTTGTCGATGTCTTCATCTGGATCCGCATCGGCGTGCCGACCAAGTCGAACTCCTTGCGGAAACGCCCTTCCAGATAGCGCTTGTAAGACTCACTGACATGCTCCAAAGAGTTGCCATGAATGATGATGATCGGCGGGTTCATACCGCCTTGGTGCGCATAGCGCATCTTGGGGCGGAACATGCCGGAACGCTGTGGCTGTTGAAACTGCACGGCTTCCAGCAGCAAGCGCGTGAGAACCGGCGTGGACATCTTGCGATTGGCTGATGCATGGGCCTGGATAATGGACTTCCAGACCGGCGCCAAACCTTGACGTTTGATGGCGGAGATTCGGTGAATCGCGGCAAACTTGAGAAACCCCAAGCGCGTCTCAATCGAGCGCTCCAGCGTTTCGCGCTGGTAGCTGTCGACGGCATCCCATTTGTTGATGGCCAAAACCACAGCACGGCCCGACTCTAAGATGTAGCCGGCGATGTGCGCGTCTTGGTCGGTCACGCCTTGCGTGGCGTCCAGCAACAACAGGGCAACGTTTGAATTTTCAATGGCCTGCAAAGTCTTGACGACAGAGAACTTTTCGATCGCCTCAAAGACTTTTCCCCTGCGGCGCAAACCAGCGGTGTCGATCAGCTCGAACTTTTGACCCGCGCGCTCAAACGGCACCGAAATCGCATCACGGGTGGTGCCCGGCATGTCAAAAGCCACCAGCCGCTCTTCACCCAACCAGGTGTTGATCAGCGTGGACTTGCCAACGTTCGGGCGACCAGCGACAGCGAGCTTGATGACGGTCGGGTCTTCGGGTTCGGCGTTCTCGTCCGACTCTGGCAGCTTGAGCGGCTCCAGCGCCATGTCGATCAGCATCCGCATGCCTTGGCCGTGCGAGGCCGAGACCGCCAGCACTTCGCCCAAGCCCAACTCAAAGAACTCGGACAGCTGCACACCGCCCTCTTGCATGCCTTCGGCCTTGTTGGCAGCGAGCAGCGTGGGGATGCCCAGCTTGCGCAGGTATTTGGCGATGTCGTAGTCTTGGGCATTCAGGCCGGCACGGGCATCCACCACAAAAATAACGACGTCTGCCTCAGCCACCGCTTGACGCGTTTGCTTGGCCATTTCTTTGTAGATGCCGGAAGCCGCGTCAGGCTCGAAACCACCGGTGTCGATGACGATGTATTCCTGCGAACCCAATTGGCCATTGCCATAGTGACGGTCTCGTGTGAGGCCGGCAAAGTCGGCCACAATCGCATCCCGCGATTTGGTCAGGCGGTTAAAAATCGTCGATTTGCCCACATTCGGGCGGCCCACCAGGGCAATTACAGGTTTCATCAAAATCTTATAACGGGCTCTTTTGGGAGGGCCTGCTTATTGGGGCTGAAAGCCAAAAATAGTGCCGGAGCGAGTCACCACCACCAGCGTCTCGCCGACCAAAGTCGGTGTTGAGATGATGGCTGACCCATCAGTCGTCAGGCGGTTCACAAGAGCACCATCCTCACGCGACAACAAATGCACAAAGCCCGATGCATCACCGATAGCAATGGAACGCCCGACGACCCTTGGGGCGGTCAAACCGCGGTAGCGTAACTGGTCACTGTTCCAACCACTTTCTCCGTCAGTGCGCTTCCAAGTGACGACCTTTCCGTCTGACTCGACCGCAAAAACCAGTCGATCATCGCCATCCAAGCCGACGTTACCGTCTGCAGTTTTGGTCCATTGCAAGATACCCCGCTCGGCATTCACGCAACCGACGCTGGCCTGAAACGCTCGGACGCAAACCACATCATTCAAGCGGCTGACCGGACCGACCAAGTCGACCAGACGTTCGACATCATTGATGCCTCGCGGCGAGGCGATGGGTACTTCCCACCGAATTCCACCATTGGCAGGGTTCAAACCGGTCAGGCGACCCGCCAGTCCTGCCACCAAGGTGTCTCCAACGGCCAGCAAAACGCCCGCTTGCCGCAGCACCAGTGGCTCATTCGGACGCTGTTGCATCCACAGCTTACGACCACTGTTGCCATCAAAGGCGTGAATCGCACGGTCTGCCGTCAACAAAAAGATGCGCCCACCTGCAACAAATGGCGCCGTGTACGCTTGCGCAGGTAACTTCTCGCGCCATATTTCGCGGCCCTCAACAAGAGCTACCAATTCATTGTTTTGCGTGACGACCGCGGCAATTCGACCATCGCTACCGACACCAGCGGCCAAAGGTGTAGTAAGACTCAAGCGCCAGATGTCACGTCCTGTGCGGGCATCAAGCGCGGCAACCACACCATCGCTCGACGCTGCAAACAATGTGCTACCCGAAACGCTGAGCGTCATCGGAAAGTTCACAGCCCCAAGACGTGCGCTCCAGACTTGCTGAACGGACACAACCGGCATAATTGTTTTGAGTTCGGCTGGTTTGGGTCTGTTGGTCCCACCGGAGCAAGCTGCCAACAAGGCCAAGGTCAAACCAGCAATGGGGAGGCGCCAGCTGCTGCAGCGTTCAAAAATAGAGGCACTGGAGAAGAGCGACAAGTGAATCAATTTCATTTTTGGGGCTCGCTGATCGGCGCAACTTTGGCTGCGCCCACAGGGTCTACGCCCAAGGCATTGAGTTTGACTTCAACCAAACGGCGGTATTCTGAGCGCTCATCAAACTCTTTGTAGGCAGCCTGGTAATCAGCCTTGGCCTCAGCCTTTTTTCCCTGCGCCGCCAGAATGTCACCGCGACGATCAGCCGCCAGCGCGGCGAACTCTTTGGGCATTGAACCTGACACCTGCTGGAGTGCTTCGTCATACGCCTTGGCTTCCAGGAAGATGCCGGACAGGCGCAGCTTGGCGATGCTTTTGTAACCTTCGTCGGAGGCCTTGGTCGCGACCCAGCCCAACGCGCTCTTGGACGCATCAAGATTGCCTTTGTCGTAATAAACACGTGCCGCCAACAGCGCCGCCTGCTCGGCATAGGCGGTGCTACCGTAGCGCTCTTGCATGTCAGCCAGCGAACGATCTAATTTGGGCATATCGGCCGCCAACGCAGCCCGCTCCACTTCGTCATACATGACGGCAGCTTGCGCGGCTTGACTGCGCTGCCAGTAGTGGTAGCCGTTCCAGGCGGCCACAGCGCTAAATATAACGATCAAAGCCCAGGCGATGGCGCTGCCGTAGCGATGCCAAAAATGCTTCAAGTTAGCGAGTTGTTCCTGCTCTTCGAGGTCCAGATGTTTTGCCATGGGTCTTGTTCACGATGCCGAAAGAAAGATGGATTGTAGAGGCCGATGTCTGTTCAGCCGCGTAGGATCGCAGCCCAAGAGGCTGTTTCATCGAGTTTGCGCACCGATTGCTCGAGCGGGGCCTCGGCTTTGTCGCCACGCAAGGGCTTGAGCGCAACGCAACCGCTGGCCAATTCGGTTTCGCCAAAAATCAAAGCAAAGCGGGCGCCGCTGGCATCGGCTTTTTTGAATTGCGACTTCATGCTGCCCATGCCGTCTGCGCCTGATCCGGCACTGGCGTGCATTTGCACGCTCACGCCTTGCGCACGCAACGCTTGCAGGGTCTGCAACACCACCGGCACTGCGGCAGCGTCAGGAACAATCGCATAAGCGTCGGGCACCAAGGCCGGCACGCTTTGGCCGGTCTCGCGGACCAGCTCCAGCACGCGCTCGACACCCAGCGCCCAGCCCACGGCCGGCGCAGCTTTGCCGCCTATTTGCTCAATCAAATAGTCATAACGACCGCCAGCACACAAGGTACCTTGCGCACCCAGTTGGTCGGTGACGAACTCGAACACCGTCAGGTTGTAATAGTCGAGCCCGCGCACCAGCCGGTGGTTCAGCGTCCACGGCACACCGTTGGCATCGAGGATGGCTTTGAGCGCGTCAAAGTGGGCCAGTGAGGCGGCGCCCAGAAAGTCGATCAGGCGCGGAGCGCTCTCGACCACCGCTTTCATGGCGGGATTTTTGGTGTCAAGAATACGCAGCGGATTGCTGTGCAGGCGACGCCGTGCATCTTCATCGAGCGCGTCTGCATGCTGCTCAAAGTGAGCAATCAGCTGCGTCCGGTGCACCGCCCGCTCCTCAGGTTGACCGAGGCTGTTGATCTCGAGACGCCAATCGGTGATGCCGATTTCTTTCCAGAGTGCAGCAGCCAGCAAAATCAGTTCGGCATCGACTTCCGGGCCACCAAAGCCCAAAGCCTCGGCACCGATTTGATGAAACTGCCGATAACGGCCGCGCTGCGGACGCTCGCGACGAAACATCGGGCCCATGTAATAAAGCCGCTTGCCGCCTTCGTACAGCAGGTTGTGCTCGGTCACAGCGCGCACCACGCTGGCGGTGTTTTCGGGCCGCATGGTCAAAAAGGCATGGTCGCCGTTTTTGTCGGAGCGGTCTTCAAAAGAGTACATCTCCTTTTCGACAATGTCCGTGACCTCGCCAATGCCGCGCACAAAGAGTTGCGTGTGCTCCAAAATCGGCGTGCGGATGTTGCGATAAGCGTAACGCGCCATCAGCTCGCGGACTTTGCCCTCTAACCATTCCCAGCGCGCCGATTCAGGCGGCAATATGTCGTTCATGCCTTTGACGGCAAGCAGTTTTTCAGCCATGTTTTTTTATGCGGCTTCGGTCGTT
>CANFSO010000051.1 GCA_947449895.1 Comamonadaceae bacterium | reverse complement strand
CTTGCTTTGGGCTACGGCCTTGGCCGTAAGCGCCAGTTTTGTCGCCGCACCTGTGGCCGCGCAATCTGTACCCTCCACCCCTTCTTTGTTCAGCACCAGCGGCAGCAACAAAGCCTCTGCGGTTGTTACCACGAGCGAGGTGCGGGCTGAATTGATGGTGCATGCACCACAAGGCGTGACACCGGGGCAACCACTCTGGGTCGGCCTGAACATCACCCACCAGCCCGAATGGCACACCTATTGGAAGAACTCCGGCGACTCCGGCTTGCCGACCGAGCTGACCTGGACGCTCCCCGCCGGCATCGCGGCAGGCGAGATCGCTTGGCCCACACCCAAGAAAATTCCCATCGGTAACTTAGCCAACTACGGCTACGAAAACACCGTCTTGCTGCCTGTGCCCCTGACGGTCGCGCCGGGCTTCAACGCCAGCCAGTTAACGATTCAACTCAGCGCGTCATGGCTGGTCTGCAAGCGTGAGTGCATTCCCCAAGAAGGTGAATTCACACTGACCTTGCCAGCGCGCAGTTCCAGCGCAGCCAATGGCCGCCTGTTTGAGGCGGCATGGGCTGGCAGCCCGCGCGCTTTGGCGGCGGGTACGGGTCAAGTGGAGATAGAGGGTCAGGCAAAAGTTATCCACGTCACTGTTGCCGGTTTGCCGGCTGCGTGGCAAGGTAAGACGCTTGATTTCTTCCCCGAGACGGGCGGCGTCACTGAGCCTGCTGGATCGATTGCGCAAACTTGGAAAAACGGTTTGTGGACGGCGCACGTGCCGCTGTCGGCCCATCGCAGCGAAAGCCCGCAACGCCTGCCGGTGGTGCTGGTCTTGGCTGCAAGCCAGGACAAGGGCAAGACCAGCCAAGCATGGCGCATTGATCTGCCGGTCAAAGGTGACTGGCCCATTCTGGCCGCACCTACCGTTGTGCCTGCCGCCCTTGAAGCCGCGCTCAAAGCCAATGCTGCGGCGACACTGGCCCCGGCAGCGCCAACATTTGCCCCGCCCCTGACTTGGCTGGCCGCATTGTTGGGCGCTTTGCTCGGCGGTTTGATCCTCAACCTGATGCCCTGCGTGTTTCCGGTGCTGGCCATCAAGATGGTCGGCTTCATGCAGGTCAAAGACCAGGCCAGCCGCACGGCCAGCGGGGTGGCTTACACGGCCGGTGTGGTGCTGTCCTTTCTGGCGCTGGGCGGGCTGCTACTGGGCCTGCGCGCTGCGGGCGAACAACTTGGCTGGGGCTTTCAGTTGCAAAGCCCGGCGGTGGTTGCCGGTTTGGCAGCCTTGTTCACCTTGCTGGGCCTGAACCTGGCCGGCCTGTTTGAGTTCGGTCAACTGCTGCCCAGCCGCTTGGCCAGCCTGCAATCCAAAAACACCACCGTCAATTCATTCTTGTCGGGCGTTCTGGCCACGGCTGTCGCGTCGCCCTGCACGGCACCGTTCATGGGGGCCTCGCTGGGCTTGGCTGTGGGTCTGCCAGCGGTTCAAGCCCTGGCCATCTTTGGCGCGATTGGCGTGGGCATGGCGCTGCCTTATTTAGTCGCCAGTCTGGTGCCGGCAGTGGCGCGGGCCATGCCAAGACCCGGCCCGTGGATGGTCACTTTCAAGACCTTCATGGCCTTCCCGATGTTCGCCACCGTGGCTTGGTTGGTGTGGATTCTGGGGCAGCAAAGCGGCATCAACGGCGCCGGCACCTTGCTCGGCCTGCTGGTCTTGATGGCGCTGGTGGTCTGGACCTTCACGCTGACCGGCAAGGTTCGCCTGGTGGCGGTCAGTTTGTCGCTCTTGACGGCGGCACTCGCGCTGTCGACCGCCGGGCCAAGCGTTGTCAAACTGATGGAATTTGGGCCAACCGGCACGTCTGCGGTCTCGGACACGGAGCGCTGGCAATCTTGGGCACCGGGCCGCGTCGAGCAACTCACGGGCGAAGGCCGCAGTGTGTTTGTCGACTTCACTGCCGCTTGGTGCGTGACCTGCCAATACAACAAGAAAACCACGCTCAGCAACAGCGACGTGCTGGCCGACATGGACGCCAAAAATGTGGCCCTGCTGCGCGCCGACTGGACCCGCCGCGACCCCGCGGTGACCGCAGCGCTGAAAGCACTCGGCCGCTCCGGCGTGCCGGTGTATGTGATTTACAAGGCCGGCCGCGCCCCCGTGGTGATGTCGGAAATTCTGTCGGTCGATGATGTCAGACTGGAACTGGCCAGGCTTTGAGTCGTCTAGCGGAGCCCCTAACAACACCTGAGACAATCAGGCCATGTTTGCACCACTCCAAAACGACACCTTTTTACGCGCCTGCTGGCGCCAAGCCACTGATTACACCCCCGTCTGGCTGATGCGCCAAGCCGGCCGCTACCTGCCTGAATACCGCGCTACACGGGCACAAGCCGGCAGTTTCATGGGATTGGCGACCAACACCGACTACGCCACCGAAGTCACGCTGCAGCCGCTGGAGCGCTTTGCGCTGGACGCCGCGATTTTGTTTTCCGACATCCTGACCGTGCCTGACGCCATGGGTCTTGGCCTGTCTTTCGCGCTGGGCGAAGGCCCGAAGTTTGCGACTCCAGTGCGAGACGAAGCCGCCGTCAGCCAACTCGAAGTCCCCGACATGAACAAGCTGCGTTATGTCTTTGACGCCGTGACCTCGATTCGCAAAGCCCTGAATGGCCGCGTGCCTTTGATCGGCTTTTCAGGCAGCCCGTGGACGCTGGCCTGCTACATGGTCGAAGGCGCTGGCTCTAGCGACTACCGCTTGGTCAAAACCATGATGTACCAACGGCCTGACCTGATGCACCGCATGCTGGCCATCAACGCCGACTCGGTGGCGGCCTATTTGAACCAGCAGATTGAAGCCGGCGCCCAAGCCGTGATGATCTTCGACAGCTGGGGCGGTGTGCTGGCCGACGGCGCTTTCCAGACCTTCAGCCTGGCCTACACCGAGCGTGTACTGTCCCAGCTCAAACGCGTACACGATGGCGTGAAGATTCCGCGCATCGTCTTCACCAAAGGCGGCGGCTTGTGGCTGAATGAAATGGCCAAACTCGACTGCGAAGTGTTGGGCGTTGACTGGACCGTCAACCTCGGCCAAGCGCGTGCGCTGGTCGGCGGGCAAGTCGGCGGCGCCGGCAAAGTCTTGCAAGGCAATATCGACCCGAACGTGTTGTTTGCCGAACCCAGCCAAATCGCCACCGAAGTAGCCCGAGTGCTGGACAGCTTTGGTCAACCGCACACCGACCGCACCAAAACTGGACCGACGCACATTTTCAACCTTGGCCACGGCATCAGCCAGTTCACGCAGCCGGATCGCGTCGAGGCTCTGGTCAGCGCCGTGCACGCGCATTCACGCAAAATGCGACAGCCTTAGCACGAAAAAAGTGCCTCCGCTAGAGACTTATGCACAAAAATCATGCTGCGGTGCGTCATAAGAACAGTTCCGCCGCGCGTCGCGCTACAAAAGGAATAGCGATCGTAAGCTGTTGATTTATAACAGTTCTTTTGAAGTGCTTTTTTATAGAGCATTTTGACTCAGCCCTTGATTTCAAAGGCTTGGCGCCTTGCAGAAGTGACATATCAACAAAGTTATCCACAGAAAACATGAAGATCTAAAAAGGGGTTTGTAAATCAAGCACTTACAAGCAGATACGGATGTGAAGCCCGAACAGATCACGACAAACAGGGTATTTTGGATCAGCGTTGTGGTCGCCACGCCAGCCCACAGTGGTGTCGGTGGGCCGCTGACTTACCGAAGTGAGTTGCCACTCGCACCGGGTCAGTTGGTGCGCGTACCGTTGGGTCGCCGCGAAGTGCTGGGCGTCGTCTGGGAGCTGCTGCCCGACAGCGGTGGACTGGCGCCAGCCCAGGCCAAAGCCGTGCTGGGCGCACTCGAAGGTCTGGCGCCACTCAACCCGACTTGGCGAAAATTGGTGGCCTTCACCGCCGGCTATTACCAGCGCTCGCTGGGTGAGGTTGCCTTGGCAGCACTGCCGCCCCAATTACGGGAACTGAGCACGGTGCAACTGGCGCGTCGCTTGAAACGCCCCAGCGCCGACACCTCGACCTCGACCAGCCTGCGCGAGCTGGTCGAGCTGAGCCCTGAACAAGCCGCCGCCTTATCGCAGCTAGCGACCGACCCACGCCCGGCCTTGCTGTTTGGCAGCACCGGCAGCGGCAAGACCGAGGTGTATTTGCGCGCCACAGCGCAGGTGCTGGCCGAAGACCCCGAGGCCCAAGTGTTGGTGATGGTGCCCGAAATCAACCTCACGCCCCAGCTGCAGGCGCGCTTTGAAGAACGCTTCAAGCATTTGGGCCGTGAACGCGTGGTGGCCCTGCACAGCGGACTGACGCCGGCACAACGCCTCAAAAGCTGGCTCGCCGCCCATGCCGGCGTCGCGCGGCTTGTGCTGGGCACACGCATGGCGGTATTGGCGTCGATGCCCAACCTGCGGCTGATCGTGGTCGACGAAGAGCACGACCCCAGCTACAAACAACAAGAAGGCGCGCGCTACTCCGCGCGCGATCTGGCGGTCTACAGGGCACGCTTAGAGGGTTTGGCCACTTCTGAAGCCGCCAGCCCCAAAAGCTGCAGCGTCATCCTAGGCTCGGCCACGCCCTCTCTGGAAAGCTGGCAAGCCACCTTGGTCGGCCGCTATCAGCGCCTGACCATGCACGAGCGCATTGGCTCGGCCGACCAAGCCGCTGGCAGCTTGCCCACCGTGCGGCTGGTCGACATGAACCACCAGCCCAAACACTGCACGCTGGCGCCGCCCTTGCTCGCCGCCATCGCCCAACGCATTGCACGTGGCGAGCAGTCCTTGATCTTTTTGAACCGGCGTGGCTACGCGCCGGTGCTGGCCTGTCACGACTGCGGCTGGAAAAGCGAATGCCCGCACTGTAGCGCCTACCGCGTCTTTCACAAAATCGACCGTACGCTGCGCTGCCACCACTGCGGTTTCACAGAGCGCGTACCGCGCGCCTGCCCCAGCTGCGGCAACGTCGACATTGCGCCTGTCGGACGAGGCACAGAGCGGCTTGAAGAACACCTGGCCGAGTTGCTGCAAGGCATCTCCCGGCCCGATGGCAGTCCGCTGGTGATTGCGCGCATAGACGCCGATACCACGCGGCTCAAAGGCGCGCTTGAATCGCAGCTCGCCAGCGTCCACGCCGGCGAGGTCGATGTGCTGGTCGGCACCCAAATGATCGCCAAAGGGCACGACTTTAGGCACATCACACTGGTGGCAGCGGTCAACCCCGACGGCGCGCTGTTTTCAAGCGATTTTCGTGCGCCTGAGCGCCTCTTTGGCTTGCTGATGCAGGCCACTGGCCGGGCCGGCCGGAATGCCGAAAAAGGTGCGCAAAGTGAAATGTGGGTGCAGACATTTCACCCCGAGCATCCGCTGTTCGGTGCCCTCAAACAACACGACTACCCGGCGTTTGCCGCGCAAGAACTTGCCGACCGCGAAACCGCCGGCATGTCGCCGTTTGGCTTCTCAGCGCTGGTGCGTGCCGAAGCCCGTTCGCAAGACTTGGCGCAGGGATTTTTGAACGCTGCCGCAGCGGCCGCCCAAGCGCAAGCCCTGCCAGGGCACGACATGGTCACGCCCTACCCGGCGGTGCCGATGACGATTCAGCGTGTGGCCAATGTGGAGCGTGCGCAAATGCTGGTCGAAAGCAGCTCACGCGTGGCGCTGCAGCGCTTTCTGTCAGCATGGCAGCCCGTCATGGCAGCCACGCGCCAACAAGCCGAATTCAAGCCGCTCATTCGCTGGGCCATGGATGTGGACCCGTTGGCGATTTGAGCGGCTATTGAGATGATAAGGTTAGCCTCGGCTGTCCTCGCCCGCCGCCAGCGGGATTGACGCACGCTCAGTCGAAAATGGTTTCAGCAACCTGATCTCCACTCGCCGCAAGTGCTCGTACATGGCATGCCCTGCGGCATCCATATCCCGCTCACTGATGGCCGCAACGATCGCTTCATGGTCGCGAAAACTGTGATGATCCGCCGGCGGCCCACCCTGCTCGCTGCGCATCCGACCCCAAACAATCGTGCGCCGGACGGCGTTCAACGCGTCGTAGAGTGCAATGAGAAGACTGTTGTGTGTGGCCTCTGCAATCAGCTGGTGCAACTGGTTGTCAGAGGTTTCATATTGACGCCACGTTTTTGAAGCGCGCGAGGTTTTCAAGCATCTTTGCATGGCCTCAATGTCATTGCGATTTGCGCTCAGTGCCGCCTCCCGGGCTACTGCGGTTTCCATCAGCAGGCGAGTGCGCATCACCTCCGATGGATTGGTTTGCCGTTCGACACCGTGCAGGGTCAGCAAGGTATCCACCGGTTTGGGTCCGATGAAGGTTCCCTTGCCGACATGGCGCCAGACCTGCCCCTCATCCTCCAAGACTACAAAAGCCTTGCGCAGATCGCCACGCGAAACGCCCAAGAGTTCGCTCAACTCTCTCTCGGGCGGCAGGCGGCTTGCTGGCGGCATGTCCTGCCGTGCAAGGTACGCGCGCAGTTGAATGAGCGCTCCGTCTTTTCTGCTGCCGTCTCGGCTCGCTTGTCTGTCCATGTCTTCCTCTGTCGGTTGAATCGGATTATCCAATATTTAACCAATTTTTCACCAATCTACATAAAAATCTTGACCAATTAAAATTATGGCGAAATACTAAACCCTACAAATTACAAATTTATAAGACTTAATAATTTGGTACTCATTTGTATCAAGGGATCTTTTCCAAGCGGCTTGGAAAGCAGAGTGACGAAAGATGGAGACAAAATGACAGTAGATAACAGTCTGCCCAGTTTGGGCACAAGCGACGCCCTGCAACCCCTCATAGACGACGACACGGCCCAACCTTTCGAGGATCTGGTCACGGCCGTCATCTTCATCCTGATTGGCGTTGGTGCATTCGCCATAGCGCTGACCTACCCGGTCGGGACAATGCACAGAATGGGGCCAGGCATGTTTCCCCTGCTCATCTCGGGCCTGATGACCGTCGTTGGCATAGGCCTTGCCGTTCAAGCCATGCTGGCAAGGCGCGCAGCAACAAGCCAAGGACTGACGACCCAACTGACACCCAGTTTCACGGCCATCAGAGCCTTGTTCTTTGTGATGTTGGCGCTGCTCGCCTTTGCCCTTCTCGTCCGGCCGGCCGGGCTGTTCTTGGCAACCAGCATTCTCGCGTTCGTCTCCACCCGCGCCGAACCAGGCCGTGGCGTGCTGGGGTCGATCATCCTGTCCTTGACTTTGTCGTGCGCGTCTGCCGCGATCTTTGTCTACGGCATAGGCCTTCCAATTCCTTTGTGGCCACTTCAATAATGGATATCTTCACCAACATGTCCTTGGGTTTTGGCGTCGCCCTGTCGATGTCGGCTCTTTTGTACTGCCTGCTCGGCGTCACACTCGGCACATTCATCGGCGTATTGCCAGGCATCGGCCCACTGGCCGCCATTGGCGTGCTACTGCCCATCACGTTCCACGTGCCACCAACCGAAGCCATCATCATGCTGGCCGGCATCTACTACGGTTCCATGTACGGAGGCTCAACCGTCGCGATCTTGCTGAATCTGCCGGGCACGGCCGCCTCGGCGATTGTCTGCATGGACGGACACGCCATGGCCAAACAAGGCCGGGCAGGACCGGCACTGGTGATCACCACACTCTCCTCGTTTTTTGGCGCCTGTGTCGCCATCCTTGTGATTTCTGCCTTCGCACCGGCATTGGCCAAGTTCGCCTTGCGCTTTCAATCGCCCGAATATTTCTCCTTGATGCTGATGGGATTGCTGGCGGCGGCGATTCTGGTGCGCGGATCACTGCTCAAGGGCGTCGGCATGGTCTTGTTCGGGTTGTTGCTAGGCGTCATCGGCCAAGACACCGTTGCAGGCGTTCCCCGTTACGTCTTCAACAGCGCGCATCTTTACGACGGACTGAGCTTCGTTGCCGTCGTCATCGGCCTGTTCGGACTGGCAGAAGTCATCAACAACCTGTCGCTTGGCCCTAAGCGCCGGCCGATCATTGCCAAGGTGGGCTGGCGCGATCTCGTACCGACAAAAAAAGACCTCAAGGAATCGGTCATGCCAACCATCCGTGGCACCGGCATAGGCTCGTTGTTCGGCGTCTTACCCGGCACCGGCCCGGCCATCAGCAGCTTTGCAGCCTATGCCGTTGAGAAGCGTGTATCCAAGAACCCAGAACGATTTGGCAAGGGCGAAATTGCAGGGATCGCATCGCCCGAAGCCGCCAACAATGCCGCCGCACAAACCTCGTTCATCCCGACCTTGTCGCTCGGCATCCCGGGTGATGCGACGATGGCTTTGATGTTGGGCGCACTGATGATTCACGGCTTGGTGCCTGGACCGCAGATCATCCAAACCAATCCTGAATTTTTTTGGGGCCTGATCGCCAGCTTCTGGATTGGCAACTTCTTGCTGCTTGTTCTCAACCTGCCTTTCATCGGTCTGTGGATCAAGATGCTGTCGATCCCGTACCACATCCTTTTTCCATCCATCCTCAGTTTCATCGCGATTGGCGTCTACAGCCTGCACCGCGAGCCCTTCGATATCTTCATCGTGATGGCATGTGGTGTGGCGGGTTACTTCTTAATCAAATTGCGCTGCGAATCAGCACCCCTGCTGCTCGGACTGATTTTGAGCCCCATGGTTGAAGAAAACTTGCGCCGATCAATGCTGGTGTCGCGTGGCGACCCGATGATTTTTTTATCCAAACCGATCAGCCTGATGTTCATGTCGCTGACAGCCCTGATTGTTATTTATTCACTGATTTCGTCGCTCAGAAAAAGAAAGGCAAAAGCCTCAACTGCCCCGAAAATGCCCGGCCATGCGTAAACATGGCCCGGGACTCTCAACCCCCCATAGGAGACAACTCATGAAACGCATCAACTCTATACACGCCTTCGGCGCCGCCCTGGTGTTTGGCCTGTTCGGCGCCCAAGCCGCCCACGCCCAGTATCCAGACCGACAAATCTCGATGATTGTGCCGTTCAGTGCCGGCGGCTCTACCGACATCGTCGGCCGCATCGCATCGCAGGCGTTGTCGCAACGTCTCGGCGTCCCCGTCATCGTCGACAACCGGGGCGGCGCCGGCGGGACGGTTGGGACCCAAGCTGTCGTTGGCATGCCGCCGAACGGCTATGCCATCACGGTGTCGACGACCAGCACGCATGTGGTCGGTCCGCTGACCAACCCGACGGTTCGCTACAACCCGATGAAGGATTTTGTCCACATCGGACTGATCGCGGAAACACCGTATGTCATGGTCGTCAACACGAAACTGGGCGCTAAAACCGTGCAGGATGTCATCGACATGGCGAAGAAAAACCCTGGCAAGCTGAACTTCGGTTCCGCCGGTCAAGGCTCGACGACACACCTTGCAGGGCTGATGTTTCTTGCCGCGACAGGCGTCAAGATGGAGCACATTCCATACGCCGGTAATGCAGAGGCCACGACGGCCGTGATGGGCGACGAGGTGCAGGTCTTGTTCGGTTCGATGCCCGCCGTGCTGGCACAAATCAAGGCCGGATCCATCTTGGCACTCGGCGTCGGCACCCTTAAGCGCTCCCCAGAACTGCCAAGCGTACCGACCATCCAAGAAGCGGGCGTCAAAGGCTACCAAGCCTCGTTGTGGCTCGGGGTGTCAGCACCAGCAAAAACGCCCAAAGCAGTCGTTGACCGCCTGAGCAAAGCCCTCAGTGAAATCACCGTAGATCCGAAAGTCATCAAACAGTTGGGCAGCAATGGCGCCGTGGCCAGTCAAATGAGCCCGGCCGAATTCACGAGACTCATTGCCGGCGAACTTGATGTCTACGGAAAAATCGTGGCCGGCATGAAGAAGTAACAGCAGCAGGCGTGTATGGCTTTACCGTTCGTCCCGCCTGCTACGCATACACCCCTTGGTCGAAGGTCGTCCAAGTGTTCAATCCATCCGTTCTTAAAGGAAAAAAATGAGTACGCAAAAGTCAGCAGGTACCTACGTTATCGAGCCGCCCAACAGCCCCACTTTGCCTGTTCGCGGCACTGACAAATTATTCCCAGTTCACCGCATTTACTGCATCGGCCGCAATTACGCCGCTCATGCGGTGGAGATGGGCCACGATCCAGACAAAGAGCCGCCATTTTTCTTCCAGAAAAACCCAGACAACCTGCTGATTGGCCAAGACTTCCCCTACCCACCAGAATCATCAGACGTGCATTACGAATTGGAAATGGTGGTCGGACTTGCCAAGGGCGGGAAGAACATCCCGATCGAAACAGCGCTCGACCATGTGTTCGGCTACGGCGTCGGACTCGACATGACACGACGTGACTTGCAGAACGAAGCCAAAAAGCAAGGCCGTCCATGGGAAGTTGGCAAAGCGTTCGAGCAATCGGCGCCTTGCTCTGAGCTAATCCCTGTGTCAGCCATCGGCCACCCGGAGCAAGGAACCATCTGGCTCAAAGTCAATGGTGAAGTGCGCCAAGAGGGCGATCTGAATCAGATGCTGTGGAAAACCGCCGAGCAAATCTCAATTCTTTCGCGCTTCTTTGAACTAAAGCCTGGCGACCTCATCATGACCGGCACACCGTCCGGCGTCGGAGCAGTCAAACGCGGTGACAAGCTTGAAGGCCATGTCGCCGGTGTCTGCAACCTGAAAGTGAACGTTATTTAAAACGAAGCAAGCCGCTCATTCGCTGGGTCATGGATGTGAATCCATGCGCGAGCTGAGCGGCTTGAAAAGGCCTGTCAGGCCTAAGAGGCTTGAAAAAGCTTAAGCCTTAACCGCGTCCAAGGCAGCGTTGAAGGTTGCGCTAGGGCGCATGACTACAGTCAACTTCTGGATATCAGGCATGTAGTAGCCGCCAATATCCACTGGCTTGCCCTGCACTGCATTCAACTCAGCAACGATCTTCTCTTCGTTGTCCGTCAAGGCCTTGGCCAATGGTGCGAACTGCCCCTGCAGTGCTTTGTCAGCCGTTTGAGCGGCCAATTCTTGGGCCCAGTACATGGACAGGTAGAACTGGCTGCCGCGGTTGTCCAACTGGCCTGTTTTCGGTGATGGGTTTTTGCTGTTGTCAAGCAACTTGCCCGTTGCAGCGTCCAGCGCCTTGGCCAGAACCTTGGCTTTCTCATTCTTGGTCTTGATGCCCAAGTCTTCCAGACTCGCGGCCAGCGCCAAGAATTCACCGAGTGAGTCCCAACGCAAATGGTTTTCTTCCACCAGTTGCTTGACGTGCTTGGGGGCCGAGCCACCAGCACCGGTTTCGTACATGCCACCACCGGCCATCAAAGGCACGATCGACAGCATCTTGGCGCTGGTGCCAAGTTCCATGATCGGGAACAGGTCGGTCAGGTAGTCGCGCAAGATATTGCCGGTGACAGAGATGGTGTCCAAGCCGCGCACGACGCGTTCCAGCGTGAAACGCATGGCACGAACCTGCGACATGATTTGGATGTCCAGACCCGTGGTGTCGTGGTCTTTCAAGTAGGTTTCCACCTTCTTGATCATCTCGGCTTCGTGTGGACGGTACGGGTCCAACCAGAAAATCGATGGCATGCCGGAGTTGCGGGCGCGGGTGACGGCCAGCTTGACCCAGTCGCGGATCGGTGCATCTTTGACCTGGCACATGCGCCAGATGTCGCCTTCTTCGACGGTTTGCGCCAGCAGCACGTCGCCCGTGGAGATGTCCACAATGCGGGCTTCGCCGGCTTCAGGCACTTCAAAAGTTTTGTCGTGTGAACCGTACTCTTCGGCCTGCTGGGCCATCAAGCCGACGTTGGGCACGGTGCCCATGGTGGTCGGGTTGAAGTTGCCATTGGTCTTGCAGAAGTTGATGACCTCTTGGTAGATACGCGCAAACGTGCTTTCAGGGATCACCGCTTTGGTGTCCTTTGGCTTGCCGTCAGCGCCCCACATCTTGCCGCCAATGCGGATCATCGCCGGCATCGACGCGTCAACGATCACGTCGTTCGGCGCGTGCAGGTTGGAAATGCCTTTGGCCGAGTCGACCATGGCCAACTCTGGGCGGTGCTCGTGGCAGGCGTGCATGTCGCGGATGATTTCTTCGCGCTTGGTTGTGGGCAGGCTGTCGAGCTTGTCGTACAGATTGACCAAGCCGTTGTTGACGTTCACGCCCAACTCGTCAAACAGCTTGCCGTGCTTCGCAAAGGCGTCTTTGTAATAGATGCGCACAGCATGACCGAAAACGATCGGGTGCGAGACCTTCATCATGGTCGCCTTGACGTGCAGCGACAGCATCACGCCTGTCTTGCGGGCGTCTTCCATCTGGTCTTCATAGAACTCGCACAAGGCTTTCTTGCTCATGAACATGCTGTCAATGATCTCTCCAGCCAGCAGCGACACCTTTGGCTTGAGCACAATGGTTTTGCCGCTCTTGGTCAGCAGTTCCATCTTCACGTCGCGGGCTTTGTCCAGCGTCAGCGACTTTTCTCCATGGTAGAAGTCACCGTGGTTCATGGTCGCCACGTGGGTCTGCGAAGCCATGCTCCATTTGGCCATGCTGTGCGGGTGCTTGCGGGCAAAGTTCTTGACGGCCAGCGGTGCGCGGCGGTCAGAGTTACCTTCACGCAGCACCGGGTTGACGGCGCTGCCCAAGCACTTGGAGTAGCGCGCGAGGATGGCTTTGTCTTCAGGGGTTTGCGGGTCTTCAGGGAATTCAGGGAGCTTGTAGCCCTTGCTCTGCAACTCTTTGATGGCGTCACCCAACTGGTGCACCGACGCGCTGATGTTTGGCAACTTGATGATGTTGGTGTCCGGCAACAGGGTCATGCGACCGAGTTCAGCCAAGTTGTCGGGGACTTTTTGCGCATCTGTCAAAAACTCGGGGAACTCACCCAAAATACGGGCAGCCACCGAGATGTCGCGCTCGTCCACGTTGATACCAGCCGGCGCCGCAAACGTGCGAACGATAGGCAGAAAGGAACACGTCGCCAGCAGCGGCGCTTCGTCTGTCAATGTGTAAATAATTTTTGATTTTTCAGCCATGATGTCCTTTACCTTTGATCAGATGGGTGGGATGCGGGGTAAAACCCACAGCCTTCGATCATAGGCCAGACTTTTGCACTTTTCTTGGCAAGGTGAATGCTGGCGGCCTGCTCGGTCATGCGCCCAAGAAAGGCCTAGTCATGGTGAGCACAGCGTGGCCCTCCATCACCGAGGTGCGCGGAGTCTCACAACAAAAACCGCACAGCCGCTGAAAAGCTGAAGAACGCCAGCACAGTAGACAGCATGATGATGCGGGCGATGCGGCCGTTGTCAGCTCCGAAGCGTTCGGCCAGCAGCGACACATTGCTGGCGCTAGGCAGCGCGGCGACCAGCACCAGCACCGTCAGGGCGAAGCGGTCTAGCGGCAGACCGAGCTGAATCGCCATCAGCCCCATCAGGCCGACCAACAACGGGTGCACCACCAGTTTGATCAAGACCACCGGCATATAGTCGCGCGGGTGCGCGGCTGAGGTGGTGTTCATTTGGGCCCGGGCCAAGACCGCACCGATGGTGAACAACGCCACCGGAGAAGCCGCGTCGGCCAGCAAACCGACCGTGGCAGCTACCGGGGTCGGCAGTGACAAACTCAGCGCTGATGCGAGTCCGCCCAAGCCAATTGCCCACGGCATCGGGTTCACCAACACGCCTTTGAGCGCCCGTCTGAAAGCCCGCGCTGCGCCGTGTTCATCAGCGCCGTCCAGCCTCGACAGCGCAATGCACAACGACGAGGTGATGATCAAGTCCACCGCCAGCGCCACGATCGCCGGACCGGCAGCCGCAGCGCCCAGCAGCGCCACTAGCAGTGGCACGCCCATGAAGCCGGTGTTCGGAAAAGCCGCCACCAGGGCGCCAAAAGAAGCGTCATTCCAGCCGATGCGCGGGCTGCGGCTGACAGCAATGGTGAAGCCCACCATGATCAGCGCGCAGAGCAAATACACGCCGATCAAACTGCCGTCAAGCAATTGTCCAATCGGCGTGCTGGCGCCAAACCGGAACAACATGCAGGGCAGCGCAAAGTACAGCACAAACGCGTTCAGCCCGGGGATGGCGGCCTGTGGCAACCAAGCCCGGCGGGCCGCCACATAACCGCACAAAACCAGGGCAAAAAATGGAAAGGTGATGAGGAGGATGCTGAACACAGGCGGTATTGTCACTTGTCCCTACGCAGCACAGTCGACTCGCTATGATGACTGGTTGAGCAGCGCCCGCATTTGCCTTTCCCCCACCGCCCCCATTCATGTCGACCCCTCCACCTTCCGGCACGCCCTCCATTGCCGGCTTGAACCTCGCGCAGCAAGAAGCCGTCAACTACATGCACGGACCTTGTCTGGTGCTGGCGGGCGCTGGCTCCGGCAAAACACGGGTCATCACGCACAAGATCGGGCGCCTGATTCAGGCCGGCCTGAAGCCCGAGCAAATTGCCGCCATCACCTTCACCAACAAAGCCGCCGCTGAAATGCGCGAGCGCGCCAAGAGCTTGATCGGCAAAAGCGCGCGCGGCGTGTTGATCTGCACCTTTCATGCGCTGGGCGTGCGCATGCTGCGTCAAGACGGTGGCGTGCTGGGCCTCAAGCCGCAGTTCAGCATTTTGGACAGTGACGACGTCACCAGTATCTTGAAAGACGCTGGCGGCTCGACCGACTCGGCCACTGCCAAGCAATGGCAATGGACCATCAGCGCCTGGAAAAACAGCGGCCTGAACGCCGAGCAAGCCGAAGCGCAAGCCGCCACCGACGAAGAGCGCGTGCTGGCCCGCATCATGGCGCGCTACGAAGAGCGCCTGACTGCCTACCAAAGCGTCGACTTTGACGACCTAATCGGTTTGCCACTAAAACTGTTGAAAGAGCACGACGAGGTGCGTGACAAATGGCAGGCCGCGCTCGGCCATGTGCTGGTCGACGAATACCAAGACACCAACGCCACGCAGTACGAGGTGTTGAAGTTGCTGGTCGGCGAACGCGGCCGCTTCACGGCGGTGGGCGACGACGACCAATCGATTTACGGCTGGCGCGGCGCCACGCTCGACAACCTGAAACGCTTGCCGATTGAATACCCCACGCTCAAGGTCGTCAAGTTAGAGCAAAACTACCGCTCCACCAGCGCCATCTTGCGCGCCGCCAACAACGTCATCGGCCCGAATCCGAAGCTCTACCCGAAGACGCTGTTCAGCGAACTTGGCGAAGGCGAACCCGTGCGCGTGATCGACTGCGACGGCGAAGAACACGAAGCAGACCGTGTCGTCGCCCGCATCCAAAGCTTGCGCGCCGGTGGCGAGTTGCAAGCGGTTGGCAACCAGTACAAAGATTGGAAAGACTTCAGCGTGCTGTACCGCGCCAATCACCAAGCCAAGGTCTTTGAAAAAGCGTTCAGGCGCGCGCAAATTCCGTACAAAGTCTCGGGTGGCCAAAGCTTTTTTGACCGTGCAGAAATCAAAGACCTGTGCGGCTGGCTGCGCCTGCTGACCAACAACGACGACGACCCGGCGTTCATGCGCGCCGTGACCACGCCCAAGCGCGGCATCGGTCACGTCACCTTGCAAGCCCTTGGTAACTTTGGCAGCCTGTACAAACTGAGCCTGTTTGAATCCTTGTTCAGCAACTCGCTGGCCACCGTGCTGCCGGCCAAGGCCGTCGGTTCGCTGCAAGAGTTTGGCCGCTACATGAACGACCTAGAGCACCGCGCCAAACACACCGTGGGCGCGCAAGACGCACGCGTGTTTTTGAACGACTGGCTGAAAGACATCGACTACGAAAAACATTTGTACGACGCCGAGGACAGCGAGAAAGTTGCCGCTGCGCGCTGGACCAATGTGATGGATTTTTGCGATTGGATGGCGCAGCGCT
>CANFSO010000050.1 GCA_947449895.1 Comamonadaceae bacterium | reverse complement strand
CCTAATGTCGCTGTGAAGTTTCAGGTACGTCGTTCGAAAGGCTTTGAGGGCATGGCGTCTTCCCCTGACGGCAGCAAGCTCTACCCTTTGCTCGAGGGTGCGTTGTGGGATGAAGCCAGCAACGCCTCTGAGACACTGGATGGCAAGCAGTACTTGCGTGTTCTGGAGTTTGACGTGAAGACCGAAAAATGGACCGGCCGACATTGGAAATATGTACTAGAAGCCAACCACCACGCCATCGGGGACTTCAACATGATTGATGCCACCACCGGCTTGATCATTGAGAGGGACAATGGTGAAGGCACGGCCGATAAAGCGTGTCCTGAAACTCAAAAACGCACGGACTGCTTCCATGACTTGGCCAAGTTCAAGCGCGTCTACAAGATTGAGTTGACTGAAGGCAATGTGAGCGGCCCCGTGCGAAAAATTGGCTACATCGATCTGATGTCGATTGCTGATCCGCACAAGTTGGCGCGCAAACCGCTGACAAACGGCGTGCTGACCTTTCCCTTTTTCACCATTGAGAATGTTGATATCGTCGATGCCACTCACATCGTGGTGGGCAACGACAACAACCTGCCGTTTTCCAGCAGCCGTGAGCCGAACAAGGCCGACGATAACGAGCTGATCTTGTTGGAAGTGGGTGAGTTTTTGAAAGCGCACTGATCTGGCTTCGGGATAGAAGGGTTGGAGCCTTTCTACCCCTTGTGCAGTGAGGCCTATTTGAATTGAGGCGTGCAAATTCATCCAATCGAGAACTCAAATTTTTATGCATACGCTTCGAGTTATGACCATCGATGACTACGATGCCGTGGTCGATTTAATGAAGCAGACGCCGGGGGTCTCATTCCGTGATGCAGACTCGCGTGAATCGACGAGTCGATATCTGCAACGCAATCCAGACTTGAGTTTTGTTTGCGAAATTGATTCTCAAATCGCAGGCTGCATCATGTCTGGCCACGATGGACGCCGTGGCTACTTGCAGCATCTCATCGTGCGTCCTACGCATCGCCACAAAGGAATCGCCAAGGCACTGGTCGAAAGTTGTCTCATTGAGCTGGAGTCTTTGGGCATTCTGAAGAGTCATCTTGACGTTCTAAAGACAAACGCATTGGCGCCAGCCTATTGGGCAAGCCAAGGCTGGAAATTACGATCTGATATTCATCGTTACTCATGGGTTCGCTCAGGCCGAGAAAATGCCTAAGCACGCCAGATTTTGACCACCAATAGCTCAGAGAGCCAATCAAATGCAGGATTACTATGCTGCTCGTGCCAGCGAATATGACCGGATTTATTTGAAGCCGGAGCGGCAAGTCAATTTGCGGCACATGGAAGTTTGGTTAACTCAAGTGTTCGCCAAGCGTTCGGTTCTGGAGATCGCGTGTGGTACCGGCTACTGGACTCAGTTCTATGCGCCGGTGGCTGCTGCCGTCGTGGCGCTCGATGGCGCTGAAGAAACCCTGCGTATTGCAGAAGGCCGCCTTCAAGGAACCCATGTTCGGCTCCTTGTGGGTGACGCCTACGAGCTTCCTAAGCTTGACGGTCGATTCGACGGCGCCTTTGCTGGCTTTTGGTGGTCGCACATTCCGCTGATGCGAGTTGCTGGGTTCTTGAATGGGCTGCATGCTGCATTGCAGCCGGGCGCCAAGATTGTGTTTATCGACAACCGTTTTGTTCCCGGCAGCAGCACGCCCATTTCCGAACCTGATGCGGAAGGAAATACCTACCAGCATCGAGAATTGGAGGATGGATCAATTCATCGAGTTCTCAAGAACTTTCCACGGAGCAAGGAACTACTCGCCGCGGTGGCGCCTCATGCTGAAGCCTGTGAGTACCGTGAGTGGGACTATTTTTGGGCACTGGAATACACGTTGCGTTAGCAATTTTTGGCATCGTATTGACTCGGAAACCAATGTTGAGTTCGGTTGATGATGGCAACCAAGGACAGCATCACCGGAACCTCGACAAGCACACCGACAACAGTGGCGAGTGCTGCGCCTGAGTTCAGGCCGAACAGCGAGATGGCCACTGCGACGGCCAGCTCAAAAAAGTTCGAGGTGCCGATCAGGCAGGCCGGTCCAGCAATATTGTGCGGCAGTCGCAAAAATTTAGCGCCGGCAAAGCTGATGATGAAAATGCCGTAACTCTGAATGATCAGCGGCACCGCGATCATGGCGATGACCAGCGGCTTGGCAATGATGGTGCCCGCCTGAAAACCAAACAGCAGCACCACCGTGGCCAGCAGGCCAATCATTGACAAAGGCTTGAGCTGCGCTACAAATGCAGCGACGGCGTGGTCTGATTTTTTCAGCAATGCATGACGGGTGGCCATGCCCGCCAACAAGGGAAGCACCACGTACAGCAGCGTTGACAGCACCAGCGTTTTCCACGGTACGCTGATGTCAGTAACACCCAGCAAAAATCCCGCTATCGGCGCGAAGGCCACAATCATGATCAGGTCATTGATGCTGACTTGCACCAGGGTGTAATTGGCATCGCCCTTGACCAGTGTGCTCCACACAAACACCATGGCGGTACAGGGCGCCACACCGAGCAAGATCATGCCGGCGATGTATTCAGAAGCAGACTGCGGGTCAACCCAAGGCGCAAAGATGTACTTGAAAAAAAGCACGCCCAGCAGCGCCATTGTGAACGGCTTGATGAGCCAGTTGACGACTAGCGTGAGCAGCAAGCCGCGCGGTTTGTTGCCGACGTCCTTGACAGCTGACCAGTCGATCTGGATCATCATCGGGTAAATCATCACCCAGATGAAAATCGCCACCACCAGATTGACCTGCGCATATTCAATCCCGGCGATGGTCTGAAATGCAGCCGGTGACAACAAGCCCAGCCCGATGCCGGTGGCAATGCCGAGTGCAACCCAGAGCGTCAAATAGCGTTCAAACAAGCCCATCAATGGTCCTTTTTCGTCTGGCTTGGGGCCGGCACAGCCGCGCAACTTTCACCTTGGCAGCATTGCTCGGTCAAGTAAGCGAGCAAGGCGCTCATGCGTGAAAACTCTGCCCTGTAAATTAGATTTCGCCCGCGTGCCTCGCTGCTCACCAATCCGGCATGAGAAAGTTCCTTCAGGTGAAAGGAAAGGGCGCTGGGCGCCATTTCCAGTTGTTCCGCAATGAAGCCCGGTGTCAATCCCTCCGTCCCGGCCACGACCAAGGCCCGAAAGGCGCGCAGGCGTTGTGTCTGCGCCAGTGCCGCCAAAGACGTCACGGCCAAATCTTCATCCATCATGTGGGTGGCAGGCGCCAGTGAAGTTTTTTTCATAGTTCAAATATAGTTGAACAGTTGAAATAAAACAAGCTGCCCTTTGACCGCGCCACGGGCGTTGCGTCCTCGGCGCCACGCTGCACTGCGCTCAGACAGCTAAATGAAGAGGAGCTGATAAGCGTCACGAAAATGTCATGCTTTCGACATGAACGCGTCATGTTGAAACGCCAAACTTAAGAGCATGAAACAAGATGTCTTAGAAGTTCAGATGTGCCAACAAGCCGAGCAAAACAACCCGAGCTTTTATCAAACCAACATCCTGCGCATCTTGCGCTGCACCGCCCATGCGATGGCCAGTGGGCCGGGTGGCTTGCATTTTGTCCCGGGTGCCAAGCCTTGGCTTGAAGGCTTGTCTTTGTTCCCGCGTCAGTACGCAACGTCCACGACAACTCTTTAGGAAGCTCACATGAAAGAACTGCCCAATCCTACGTTTTCGCTGTCGCCGATAGAGTTGCCACGGGGGTTACTTCATCGAAGCTCTCAAGCAATCCCTGCGCCCGTGGATATCAAGCCTGCGCCCACCAAAATTCAGGTCAGCTGGGCCAGGCATCAAGACGAAGTCCGTGAGGCGCAGCGTCTGAGGTACCAGGTTTTTGCGGTCGAAATGGGCGCGCGGTTGAACTGCAAGATCCCCGGTCATGACATTGATTTGTTCGACGACTATTGTGAACATTTACTGGTGCGAGACGAGGCCTCGCAAGAAGTCATCGGCACTTACCGTGCCTTGACGCCGACGCAAGCCAAGCGTGCGGGAAGCACTTACAGCGACCTTGAATTTGACCTGACCCGCTTGCGTTCATTGCGTAGCCGCATGGTCGAGTTGGGGCGCAGCTGCGTTCATGCAGAGCATCGTCAAGGGGCGGTGATCATGGCTTTGTGGGGCGCGTTGGCGCATTTCATGTCTCGCAACCAGCTCGACACCATGATCGGTTGCGCCAGTATCCCGATGCAGCACAGCGGCACGCCCAGTGGTCATGCCGCAGCGAGTATTTGGCGGCAACTCCGTGAAACGCATTTGGCTGCGATTGACTGGCATGTCACGCCACGACTGGCTTTGCCGGTAGATCAATTAGACAACTCCCTGGCGGTAGAACCGCCGGCCCTGATTCGTGGCTACCTGCGACTTGGTGCCAAGGTGTTGGGTGCGCCCGCTTGGGACCCCGATTTCAACTCGGCAGACCTGCCGATGATGATGCGGATTGCTGATTTACCAACGCGCTACCGTAAGCATTTTGCTGCGGCAACGAATTAAATATTTCACTGATTTGTCACATGGATGTCACGAAGAGATTTCAAAATATCAGCTCAACTCAGCAGCGACTTTGTTCCTGATGTCGATCTTCACATCGAATTTACAGGCTTACCATGATGTCTTTTTCAAACGAAAGCACTGATGTGCTGAACGATAAAGATGCTTCAAGCATCAAATTCTTGAACCGTGACGGCAGTATCCTTGCCTTCAATGAAAGGGTGCTTGACTTGGCTACCCGGCCTGAAGTGCCTCTACTAGAACGCTTGCGCTTTTTGTGCATCGTGTCGTCCAACCTGGACGAGTTTTTTGAAGTTCGAGCTGCGCCGCATTTGTCGGCTGTGAACAGTCACGGCGAAGGCGAATCTGACGCTGCGAATGTTTTCCGAACGCTGGCGGCCAGTGCGCACGACCTTGTCGCTCGCCAGTACCAGTTGTTCAATGAAACGCTGATGCCCGAGTTCGCAAAGCACGGTATTCATCTGCTGTCGCAAAGTGAACGTGATACGGCTCAGCGGCGTTGGGTCAAAGCTTATTTTCTGCGCGAGGTTCGCCCTCTGCTGATTCCGGTGGGGCTTGACCCGTCGCATCCGTTCCCGATGGTGGCCAACAAGTCGCTTAATTTTATTGTTCGCTTGGGCGGCAAAGATGCCTTTGGCCGTGCCAACGAGATTGCGATTGTCAAGGTGCCGCGGGTCCTGCCGCGGGTCATTCAAATCCCCAATAAAAGTGGCGATGGCCGGTCTCTATTTGTGTCTTTGTCCAGCGTGGTGCGCGCTCATATTGCTGATTTATTTCCTGGTCGCGATGTGTCGCAGTTCTCGCAGTTTCGGGTCACTCGGCATTCCGATTTGGCCGTCGATGAAGAAGATGTACTGAACCTGCGCACTGCTTTGCGAGCCGGTCTGGAACAGCGTCATTTTGGCCAGTCTGTTCGTTTGGAAATTTCGTCTGGTTGTTCGACCTATTTGGCCAACTTTCTGCAGCAACAGTTTCAGTTGCCCCTTGAGGCGATTTACCGTGTCAATGGCCCCGTTAACTTGGTGCGCTTCACCCAATTGGTAGACCTGATCAAGGCGCCGAATCTTCTTTTTGCACCGTATAAGCCTTCGTATCCGCAGCAGTTGATGGATTCTGAATCTTTGTTTGAAAGAATCAAACAAGGGGATGTTTGCATTCACCAGCCGTTTGAAAGTTTTGATGGTGTGCTGGCGTTTCTGCGTGAAGCAGTCAACGACCCTCAGGTGCTGGCTATCAAGCAAACTATTTACCGCACTGGCACGGACTCAGAGCTCATGGTCTTGCTGCGCGAGGCGGTCCGGCGCGGTAAAGAGGTCACGGTGGTGGTTGAGCTGAAAGCCCGCTTTGACGAAGAAGCCAATATCAATTGGGCCGAGATGCTGGAGTCGATTGGCGCGCAGGTGGTGTACGGCGTCGTCGGGCTGAAGACGCACGCCAAGATGCTGTTGGTGACACGACGTGAAGGCAAGCAGCTCAAGCGCTATGCGCATTTGTCGACGGGTAACTACAACCCTAAAACAGCGCGGCTCTACACCGACGTCAGTTACCTCACGGCAAACCCGATGTTGACGCTGGACGTTGAAAATATTTTTTTTCACCTCGCCAGTCAGAGTCGCTTACCAAAGTTGCGGCAATTAGTGCTGGCACCCTTGCAGCTGCACCGAAAAATGGTCGACATGATCGAGGCTTTGGGCACGGCAGCCGCCAGTGGCAAAGAAACCCGCTTGATCGCCAAGATGAATGCGCTCACCGACGAGGGTCTGATGCGGGCGCTCATCAAAGCCGGTCAGCAGGGCGTCAAAATCGATTTGATCGTGCGCGGTGCTTGCATGTTACCGGCACAGGTTCCTGGCCTCACCGACAATATTCGGGTGCGCTCTGTGATTGGCCGTTTCCTAGAACACACACGGGTTTTCTATTTCCGTGCCGGCGACGAAGAGACGCTGTATTTGTCCAGTGCCGATTGGATGAACCGCAATATGTTTGGCCGGATTGAACTGGCTTGGCCGGTGACCGATCCGGTGATTCGTCAACGCATCATCGACGAGTGCTTGGTCTCTTACCTGCATGACACGCAAGATGCCTGGGATTTGTTGCCAGACGGCACTTACAAACGCACAGCATTGCTGCCGCGCAGCCGCAAGCAGAGTGCACAGGTGGCTTTGATGGAGCGGTATTCTGGTGAACCAAAGCGGCTTGCGGTTAATACAACGCCAGCGCGTCGCAAGTCAGTTTCCCCTCAACCCAAGGTGTTGAAGTTTTCTAAGCCGGTCAAGGTCGTCAAAATCGCAAAACCGGCAGTGAGCACCTGAGCTATGGATTTAATACTCTGGCGACATGCGGACGCTGAGGATGGGCCTGACTTTGGCCCTGCAGCGCCGGGACCGACTAGCGTCGCCGACGCAGACCTGCACCGTTGTCTTTCAGCCCGTGGACACAAGCAAGCCAGCCGCATGGCCAAGTGGGTCGACCGCACCCTGACGAGCAGCGCACGTGTACTGGTCAGTCCAGCCATGCGCTGCGAGCAGACTGTCGTGCCGTTGGGACGAAAGTACAAGACCTGTCCAGAGCTCGCGCCTTGGGCTTCGGTTGACGATTTATTGGCCTTGGTGCAATGGCCCTTGGGAAAACTGCCGGTGTTGGTGGTCGGTCACCAACCCACACTCGGGCACGTCGTGACGCGCTTGCTGGGTGTGGACGGTGATGAACTTTCTTTCCGCAAGGGAGCCATCTGGTGGCTTCGCAGCCGTGAGCGCGACGGACAAATTCAGACCGTCGTTGTCACGGTGCAGTCGCCCGAATTTCTTTAACTGCTGTTTAAATGGTCTTCGACGGCCGGCCGGTCTTGATGGTTGGCACAGCGTTCAAGGCGATCAAGAAATGTGCATCAGACATGGCTGCCAAAGCCTTGATGCCAGCGCGCAGAAGTTCGCTTTTCTTAGCAGCGCGTGCGAGTTTTCCGGCACGCTCTTTCAAAGCTTCCATCACCACGTATTCAGCTTTTGGAATGGTGAAGCTGTCGCGGATCAGTTTTGGCTTTTTAACTTTGTCGACTTTAACTTCTTTCGCAACGTTCACTTGGGTGCTTGCTTTCGGGCTTGCTTTTGCCGTCTGAACTGGCTTGACCGCTGTTGCTGCGACCTTAGGAGCTGCTGCACGAGTAACCGGTTTAGCTGGGGCCGCTGCAGGTTTTTTAGGCAGGGCTTTGCGGGTGACGCGTTTAGAGCTGACAGGCGCAGTTGGCTTGACAGCGACCTTGTTTGAAACTGTAGGGGAGTTTTTGACTGTCGACATGATGTGGACCTTTGTAAGTGAATAAATTCTATTAACGGTTTATACAGTTTACATGGTTTAAATCTGGCTTGGCAAGTCCCTCAGTCAAGCGTCTTTTAGTGTCAAAGTGCAGAGCGTTTTTTCCCATGCCAGAACTTCTTCGCGGAGTAGATACGCTGACTGTGGAAAAGCTTCAGCCCATCCCGCTCGGCAAAGCAGCGAAAACTGCGTACCGTCCAGTGTCAGCCGTAAGCCTTTCAGATCGGGTTCACGCCTGGCGTGGCAAAAAATAACGGCCAATCGCAATGCCAAGAGTTGTTGCACAAACACACTGTCGCCAAAGTCTGCGTCTAGCTTGCGCAGCTTGCCGCGATGGCCAAGCACCAACAGGCTGAGGCGATGCAATTCAGGTAATGCAAAGCCCGGTGCATCGGCATTGTGCAGAATGTAGGCGCCGTGTTTATGCGGTTCGTTGTGCGAAATATGGCTGCCGATTTCGTGCAGTTGGGCTGCCCAGTCGATTTTTTGCTGGAAGCGCTCCAGCTCTTCAACGGACCCCTGATGCGTCATGGCCAGCAAGCCCGTGGCAATCCGGCTGACCCGCTCTGCATGAGCCAAGTCGACATGGAACTTGCGTGTCAGCCCGCGCACTGTGCGTGATCGCAAGTCGGTTTGAGTTTCTTCGCGGTCTAGCAGGTCATAGAGAGCCCCGTGACGCAGGGCTCCTTGCGCCGCGTTCAGGGTGTCGATGTTGAGTAAGTCAAAAATCGCGCGCAGCACGCTGACGCCTCCCCCAATGACCGCTCGGCGGTCGTCCTTCAGCCCGTCCATTTTCAATCGGTCTGCACTTTGGGCTTTGATCAAGCGCTCCAGTAGCCAGTCGAGTCCATCGCGGGTGACAACGTCCGCAGGCCATCCAGCGGCCGATAAGACATCGCTGACGGCGCCTACGGTGCCTGAGGAGCCATAGGCGGTGTCCCATTGCGGGCGGCCGAAGGTTTGCATGGCTTCGTCTAAAACGGCTTTGGCCGCAATCTCTGCGCTGTTGAATGCGCGGGCGCTGAGCAGTCCATCGGGAAAATATTTCATAGACCAAGCGACGCTGCCGACGCGCCAGGACTCCATGCTTTTAGCCTCCAGCCCGGAACCCAAAATCATCTCCGTGGAGCGGCCACCGATGTCAATCACAAGCCGACGCTCGGACGATTGAGGCAGCAGATGGGCGACGCCCTGGTAAATCAGGCGGGCTTCTTCACGCCCGGCAATGACGTCAATAGGAAATCCCAAAATCTGGTGCGCACGGCTGAGAAACTCGTCCCGATTGTTGGCTTCGCGCAGGGTTTGTGTGGCGACGGCACGCACCTGATTTTTTTTGAAACCCGCAAGTCGTTCACCAAAGCGTGCCAAACATTCCCAGCCACGTTGCATGGCTTCGGGCGTCAGGTTTCGGTTGGCATCCAGGCCATTGCCTTGGCGAACAGTCTCTTTGAGGTATTCGGTGTGGTGGATCTGGCCGTCATCAAAGCGGCCAATTTCCAATCTAAAGCTGTTAGACCCTAAGTCCACAGCCGCAAGTCGCGTTCCATTTTGCATAATCTTCTAATCGTTAGTGCGCGCGAGCATAGCACCCGGTCAAGCCACATAACCCATCACGGCAAAGAAGTGGCACCCGGTGCCGGCTGCAACGAATCCGTGCCAGACGGTATGCGCATAGCGCAGCTTGGAGTCGAGCACAAAAAAAATAACGCCAACGGTGTATGCAAGTCCGCCTGCGACCAGCAGGTTGAAGACCGGGAGAGAAACACGCTCAACAATCGGCACAGCCGCCACCAGTACCAGCCAGCCCATGAGGAGGTACAGCCCGGTGGACAACCACGGCGTCTCTAAGAGGTCAATGACCTTCAGTGTGGCACCAGCCAAGGCCATCGCCCAGACCAGCCCCAGCATCACCCAGTCGCGTGAGCCATCCATCGCGCCAAGTGCAAAGGGCGTGTAGCTGCCCGCAATAAAAAAGTAGATGGCGCCGTGGTCCAGCTTTAAAAAAACCGTCTTGGCTCGACCTTCTGGGAGGGCATGGTAAAGCGTCGAAGTGAAGTAAAGGAACACCATCGTCGACGCGAAAATTAACGCGCCAACGAGGTTGGTGTGCGTGGAAGCGTGACCGGCACGGCTAGAGGCAAACATCAGAGATGGAACTGCCGCGATGGCGGCCAGCAATGCCGCGCCATGGGTGACGCTGTTGGCGAGTTCTTCACGCAGAGTTTGAGAGCGAGTTGTCATGAATTCTTTGGCATCAAAGAGGTTTGGCTTCCGTCCGAGTCGTCGGCAAAGCCAGCGTCACCAGCCAGCAAATGATGAGCATGAGCGCTGAGGCGATGAGCGGGTAAAGCAGGCCTCCCCACAGGTACAAAAGCCCCGACAGCAAGGTGCCGATAAAACGCCCCAGCGCATTGGCGGCGTAATAAAAGCCGACGTCTTCAGCGGCTTTTTCACTGCCGGCATAGGCCAAGATCAAGTACGAGTGCACCGACGAATTAACCGCGAAGGCGACACCGAACAAACCCAGTCCGCCGACAACGACCCATTCAAGATGTGGCACTTGCAGATAGACGGCAATGGCCAGTAGGATCGGCACCACCGCCAAGATGGCTGACCAGGTGCGGGCGGCGGGCACTTCATGGCTGAGCCCGTCAACACTGCGCTTGACGATCTGCGGAGCCAAGGCTTGAACCAGTCCATAGCCGATGGTCCAGAGGGCCAAAAATCCACCGACCATCGTGAAGGTCCAACCCGAGGCGTATAAAAAGACGGGCACGCCCACCACGAACCAAACGTCGCGTGCGCCGAAAAGCACCACCCGCGCCGCCGCCAGCAAATTGATGGCCTGGCTTTTGGCAAACAATTCCTTGGCCGACTTTGAAGCTTTGTTCTTGCCCATCAGGCGCGGTACATAGGTCAACACGCCGACCAACACCAAGGCCAGCAGTGCCGCCATGGCCCACAAAGCGCCGCTGAAACCGAGCGAGTCCAGCAGTAGCCCGCCGAGGAAAAAGCCCACGCCTTTCATGGCGTTTTTGCTGCCGGTGAACCAAGCCACCCATTTGAACAACTGGCCGGAGCCCTGATCTTTGGCTTGGTCTGCTGTGACCTTGATGGCTGACTTGCTGGCCGTCTTGGTCAGGTCTTTGGCGACGCCGCAAATGCCTTGCGCAACGACCACCCAAGCCACGGACATTGCCGCTGTCCAGGCTGGGTTGAGCAAAGACAGCAGTAAAAAGCCGATGATTTGCGTGCTCAAACCGACCGCCAACATGCGCGCAATGCCGTAGCGCGTGGCCAGCCAGCCGCCGACCAAGTTGGCCGCCACGCCCGCTGCTTCGTACAGCAAAAATAGCAAAGCCAGTGTGAAGGGCGAATAACCCAACCGGTAAAAATGCATCAGTACCAGCATGCGCAAGGCGCCGTCGGTGAGCGTGAAGCCCCAGTAGGCGGCCGTGACGATGGCGTAGTTGCGGGTGGGGTTCGACATGGTGCTCAGACTCCTAAGCTTTCCATGTGGCAGGCCAAGTCCACCATGCGGCAGGCGTAGGCCATTTCGTTGTCGTACCAGGCATAGACTTTGAGCAGCGTGCCGTCGGTCACTAGGGTGGACAGTGCGTCAACAATGGAACTGCGGGTGTCACCCGCGTAGTCGGCGCTGACCAAGGGACGTTCTTCGTAACCCAAAATACCCGCCAGCGGACCGTGCGCAGCAGCGGCAAACAAGGCGTTCACTTCTTCCGTGGTGGTTTCGCGTTTCAGCTCAAAAACGCAGTCGGTCAATGACGCATTCAAGACCGGCGCTCGGACCGCATGGCCGTTGAGTTTGCCTTTGAGCTCGGGGTAAATCAGCGCAATCGCGGTGGCGCTGCCGGTCGTTGTTGGGGACAAGCTCATCATGGCACTGCGGGCCCGGCGCAAGTCTTTGTGCGGCGCATCCACCACCAAGTTGGTGTTGGTCGGGTTGTGGATGGTGGTGATCTGGCCGTGCCGGATGCCGATGTTGTCTTGGATGACTTTGACCACAGGCGCCAAACAGTTGGTGGTGCACGAAGCAGCCGTCACGATGCGGTGGGTGAGTGGGTCGTACAAGTGGTCGTTGACGCCCACCACGATGTTCAGCACGTTCCCAACTTTGACCGGCGCAGCCACGATGACGCGCTTGGCACCGCGGTCAAAATGGCCTTGCAGTGTTTCTGGTGTGAGGAACTTGCCGGTGCATTCGAGCACCAGCTCAATGCCCATATCGCCCCAAGGAATCTCAGCGGGAGTGGCATGTGTGCTGAACGACAGCTGCTGCCCATTGATGCGGATGGCCGCTTCGCCTTCGGCCGCGATATTTGCGCGCCATTTGCCTTGCACGCTGTCAAAAGCGAGCAAGTGAGCCGTGGCTGCAGCGCCGCCCTTGAGTTCATTCACGTGCGTGACTTGCAGGCGATTTTCTTGTCGTGGGTCATCAATAGGGCGATCTGCAGCACCCATGGCTGCACGCAAGGCCAGCCGGCCGATTCGGCCCATGCCATTGATACCCACTTTCATTGGAAACCTCCTGGATGCTTAAACACTTTAATAAAAGTTGAATTGTGCTCAACATTTGTGTCAATTTGGTGACTGTCATTTGGAGTTGACATGACGTTGTCACAGTCTCTGAATTTAATGAGTACTTAATAGTTCAGAGTTCACCTGTTTAATTGGAGTTTTCGCATGGCCCACGATTTTGACGATGATGTCTGCAACACATCGAACAACGAGCATTTTCAGCAAGTCTTGACCCGCTCACTTGAAAACCCATCACGCCGCAACTTGATTCGGGGCGGCTTTGGGCTGGCAGCGCTGTCGACCATGGCCATGTTGCCGGGTTGCGCCAGCTTGATCCCCGCCGCGTCCGCTGACACAACCACGGCGCTGGGTTTTCCGGCGGTTGACAAGAGCCTGCTGGACAACGTGATTTTGCCGCCTGGCTACAGCTACAAAGTGCTGCACGCCAGTGGTGACCCGCTGAATCGCAGCATGGGTACGTATTCGAACCAAGGGCTAGAGCGCGACGACTGGTCAACCCGCATTGGCGACCAACATGATGGCATGGACATTTACTACGTCGACACCGCCGGCCAATATTCGGTCAAAGACACTCGACGCGCAGTGCTCTGCGTGAACCACGAAAGCTCAGCTGAAGCGCATTTTCTACACTCCAAAGGCCAGACCTCCAACGGCGTGAGCGGCAGCAAGTTTGACCAGTTCGGCAAGTGGGATCTCGGCAGCCGACCAGAACTTGAAGCCCTGAAGGAAATCAATTTGCACGGCGTCTCGATTGTTGAACTCAGCAAGACGGCTACCGGTTGGACTTACAAGCTGGACTCGCCGTTGAACCGCCGCATCACGCCGCACACGCCAGCGCGCATCACCGGACCGGCTTTGCATCTGGCTGATATTCAAGCGCTCATGAGCACCCGCTATGACCGCAGCGGCGCGACCAGCCGCGGCACCTTGAACAACTGCGGCCACGGCAAGACCCCGTGGGGCACTTACTTGGCTTGCGAAGAAAACTGGGCGATGTACTTTCAAATGCCGAAAGCCAGCCAGCCAGTTGATGCCAAAACCATGGCGTCGCGCAAGCGTTACGGTGTCGTCAATACGCCGATGGCCAGCACGCAAAAAAATGAACGCACACAAGGCTGGCACACCGTTTCAAACACGGATGACCGCTTTTCGCGCTGGAATGTCGCCGCAGTCGGTAGCCGCGCCGCCGAAGACTTTCGCAACGAACCCAACACCTTCGGCTTTAATCTTGAAATTGATCCCTTAGCGCCTAACGCCGTGCCTGCCAAACGCGTGGCGATGGGGCGCTTTGCACACGAGGCCGCTGTGTGCGGCTTGCCCAAAGAGGGCGCGCCCCTAGCCTTTTACATGGGCTGCGATTCGCGCAACGAATACATCTACAAATTCGTCACGACGGCCGTCTGGGATGCCAAGGACATCGGCGGCGGCATGGCGGCTGGCGACAAATACCTGACCGAAGGCAAACTGTACGTGGCCAAGTTCAATGCCGACGGCACTGGCCAGTGGCTGGAACTGACCTTGAGCGACTCTCGCATTGCCGAGCACAGCGCTTACCCGTTTGCCAGTCAGGCGGACGTCTTGGTCAACGCACGCCATGCGGCCGACGCCGTCGGTGCCACCAAGATGGACAGGCCGGAGTGGGGCGCGGTCAACCACCGCAACGGTGAAATTTATTTCTCGCTGACCAACAACAACGCCATCAATCGCACACCTACGACGGTTGATGCCGCCAATCCGCGTGCCTACATGGACATCGATGGAAAGAAAGTTGCCGGCAATCCGAATGGCCACATCATTCGCTTCAAGGAAGAGGCCAACCGCGCCACTGCGGCCGGTTTTGCGTGGGATATTTTTGTCTTTGGGGCTGAAGAAGATGCCGGCGATGCCAATCTCTCGAAACTCACAGCCAAGAATTCATTCTCCTCCCCGGACGGTTTGTGGTTCAGCCAAGCTACCGGCATTTGCTGGATCCAGACCGACGATGGCTCGATGACGGACGAGACCAATTGCATGCTGCTGGCAGCAGTGCCCGGCCAGGTTGGGGATGGCGGCAAGGTCACTGTCAACAACCGCATGACGATTAACGGCGCTGACGTGACCGGTCAACAAACCACCTTCATCGGGGCGACGCTGGGCGAAGCCAGACTGCGCCGATTCTTAGTGGCCCCTAAAGGCGCCGAAGTCACGGGCATCACAGAAACCGAAGACGGCAAGACCTTGTTTGTGAACATCCAGCATCCCGGTGAAGACACGCCTGCACTGGGCGGTTCTGCGCAGTTCAATGCGCAAAGTCTGTGGCCGGGTAATCAAGGCTACGGTGCGGCAGGTCGGCCTCGCTCTGCGACGATTGTGATCACGCGAAACGATGGCGGTTTGATCGGCATCTGAGCCTTTCTAAGGTCTTGAATTGCGCTGAAAGCTGTTGCTCTTATCGAAGGCAACAGCTTTTTTATGGGAGTCTCAACGTCACAAAATTTTCATGAGATCGACACCGCACTGACACACGGCGTGAACACAATGACTTGACAACATGGAATAAGTGCTAGCCCAAGAAAGGCCTCCCCATGACATATTCGGAAAAAAAATGATGCGCGCCGTACTAGATTCCTTCAGCGGAAATTACCCTCCGCCATCGCCTGATGATGAGGACGAAACCGGCCAGCGTTTCCGAACCATTTTCATCTCTGACGTGCACCTCGGAACGCCGAGTTGTCAGGCGCTGGCATTGATGGATTTTTTGCGTACGCATCCGAGTGATTCGCTTTATTTGGTCGGCGACATCATCGATGGTTGGCAGTTACGCCGCAAATGGTACTGGCCGCAGTCGCACAACGACGTGGTGCAAAAACTCTTGCGGCGTGTGCGCAAGGGATGCCGCGTGATTTATGTGCCGGGCAACCATGACGAATTTGCGCGCGACTTCATTGGCCATCACTTTGGTGGTGTCGAGGTTGTGAAAGAAGCGGTTCACGTGACGGCGGATGGCCGTAGTTTGTGGATCATTCATGGCGATCATTTCGACGCGGTGGTGCAGTGTGCCAAGTGGTTGGCGTACTTGGGTGACAACCTGTACGAATTCACGCTGCGGATGAACCGTCACTTCAATTCATTGCGTGCGCGCATGGGTTTGCCGTATTGGTCACTCTCGGCCTACCTGAAGCAAAAGGTCAAGTCAGCTCTTAATTATGTGACCGACTTTGAGGTGGCCGTCGCCAAAGAGGCCAAACGTCGGGGCCATGACGGCGTCTTGTGCGGCCACATTCACCGCGCCGAGATGCGCATGATCAACGGCGTTTTGTATTGCAATGACGGCGACTGGGTTGAGAGCCGCACCGCCTTGGTTGAGCACTACGACGGAAGCCTTGAAATTTTGCACTGGGCACCGTCGCATGAAGTGCAGAAAAAACCGGAGCCCAGCCTCATGCCAGAAGCACCGGTGAGCGTATGAAAATTGCTTTGATCACAGATGCTTGGCGGCCACAGGTGAATGGCGTCGTCACCACCTTGCTGGAGCTGGTGCGAGATCTTGAAGGTCGTCACCATGAAGTGCTGGTGATTCACCCGGGGCAGTTCAAGACGCGCCCATGTCCTGGGTATGCGGGGATTGATCT
>CANFSO010000049.1 GCA_947449895.1 Comamonadaceae bacterium | reverse complement strand
CGCTCAGGCAGCAAGCGATAGCCGCCCCAATGCGGTGGCCGTGGAGGTTGCAGCAAAAACTTCGCCGCGTACTTGGCCGCATTCGCCGCCAACACTGCGCGCCCTGAGATCACCTGGCTTTGCGGGCTGGCCCACGCCCCAATGCGCGAGTCCAGTGGCCGGCTGTTGAAATAGGCGTCACTCTCTTCCTCCGCTATTTTCTCTACCCGACCTTCGATGCGCACCACGCGCTCTAGCTCGACCCAATGAAACTGCAAAGCCGCGTACGGGTTGGCCGCCAGTTGCTGGCCTTTGCGGCTGTCGTAATTGGTGAACCAGACAATGCCGCGCGCATCAAACCCCTTGATCAGCACAATCCGCGTCGATGGCCTCTGCTGGTTGTCGACCGTGGCCAAGGTCATGGCGTTTGGTTCAGGCACTTGCGCGCTGATGGCTTGGTCTAGCCATAGACTGAACTGTTGCTGTGGGTCGGCGTGCGAGGCGGTTTCATGGAGTTCAGCGCTTTCGTAGCTTTTGCGCAAGTCAGCCAGAGGAGGGGTAGGGCGGGTCATGAACACAATTGTGACCGCTTCATTCAAGCGGCCAGCAAAGGCCAGTCAACACCCGGGTTTGTTGCTCGGAGCCAAGGCTCGTCAGCAGGTGAACGACTATGCTCCATCATCATTTTTCAATCATTCTGGATTTCTTCAATGGCCATCCTCACCGTCAATATCAACGGCAAAGACACACCTGTCAACGCTGACGCATCCACCCCGATTTTGTGGGCTCTGCGGGACACCCTCGGCATGACCGGCACCAAGTTCGGCTGCGGCGTTGCGATGTGCGGCGCCTGCACCGTGCACCTGAATGGCTCGGCCATTCGTTCTTGTGTGACGCCGCTGTCTGCAGCGGTGGGTCAAAAAATCACCACCATCGAAGCGCTGGCCAGCGACCGCACCGGCAAGGCCGTGCAAGACGCTTGGGTCAAGCACGACGTCGCCCAGTGCGGCTACTGCCAAAGCGGTCAAGTCATGAGCGCCACCGCCTTGCTCAAGACCAACAACAAACCCACGGACGCTGACATCGACGCAGCCATGGCCGGCAATATTTGCCGCTGCGGCACTTACGTGCGGATTCGCGCCGCCATCAAAGACGCCGCAGTGGCACTGGCTTGAAAGAAACCCATATGTACATTCCAACCAACCCAGCCAGCTTGACCGATCAATTACCGAAAGGTCTGCAGAGCATGTTGCGCAAAGCGCAAGGCACGACTGAAGCTCAAGCCACCTCCGGCGTCCCGCGCCGTAGCTTTTTAAAGCTGGCCAGTGCCAGAGGTTTTTCGCTCGGCATTTTCCCGGTGCTGGCGCAAGCGCAAAGCGCAGCTTCACCAACCGCAGCCGCTGCCGCCAGCAGCCTGAAGCCGACACAACAGCCTTCGGCCTTCGTCAGCATTGCGCGTGATGGCGCGGTCATGGTCACCATCAACCGGCTTGATTTTGGACAGGGCGTGCAAACCGGTTTGCCGATGATCTTGGCCGAAGAGCTGGACGCCGACTGGGCCATGGTGCACAGCCAACACGGCACGGCCGACGCAGCGTATGTCGACCCGGCCATGGGCATCCACATCACCGGCGGTTCAGGTTCCATCAAAAACTCCTACACCCAGTACCGTGAGCTCGGTGCCCGCACACGCGCCATGCTGGTCTCGGCTGCTGCCGCCCAATGGGGTGTGCCAGCCAGTGACTTGCGCACGCAAAAGGGTGTCGTCATCGGCCCCGGCGGCAAGCGCCTGAGCTACGGTGAACTCGCGCAAGCCGCCATGGCCTTGCCGGTCCCTGAGAAAGTCACGCTGAAAGACCCGAGTCAATTCCGCATCATTGGCCAACCCACAGTCCGGCTTGATGCACGGGCTAAATCTACCGGCACGCAGGACTACGGCATCGACGTGAGTCTGCCCGGCATGCTGACGGCTGTGATTGCGCGTCCACCCGTGTTTGGCGGCAAGGTCGCTTCTGTGGATGACGCAGCGGCGCTCGCCATTGCCGGCGTCAAGGCCGTGCTGCGCGTGCCGCTGGACCGCGGCGCTGAAGGCGTTGCTGTGGTGGCCGACGGTTACTGGGCGGCCAAGCAAGGCCGTGATGCGCTGAAGGTCACATGGAACACTGAAAAGCTTGGCAAAGTCGACAGCGTGAAGCAGCTCGCCAACTACCGCGCGTTGGCGAAAAAAGCCGGGGCGATTCACCTGAATGCAGACGTCAGCGCGCTGGCTACGGCGCCTCAAAAAATCAGCGCAGAGTTTGTCTTTCCTTACCTCGCGCATGCGCCCATGGAGCCGCTTAATTGCACGGTGCAAGTCAGCGGCCAAGGCGCCAACGTAAAGGCTGAACTCTGGGTTGGCACGCAGATGCCGGGTTTCGACGCCTTGGCTGCGGCCAAGGTCTTTGGCCTGCCGCCAGAAAACGTCACCATGCATGTGCAAATGGCGGGCGGTGGTTTTGGCCGGCGCGCCATCCCGAGCAGCGAGTTCGTGTTTGAAGCCTGCAGCGTTGCCAAAGCGGCACGCACTGCCGGCCTGAACGCAGCGGTGCGCACGCTGTGGAGCCGCGAAGACGACATCAAAGGCGGTTACTACCGCCCCATGCATGTGCACCACGCGGAGCTAGGCTTCGATGCGCAAGGCAAGATTCTGGCTTGGGACCACGTCATCGTCGGTCAATCGATCGCCGCAGGCACGCCCTTCGAAGGCTTCATGCTGAAGGACGGCGTTGACAGCACCATGGTCGAAGGCATGAAAGAGCCGTACGACATTCCGATGCGTTTGTCGGCGCATCATCCGGCCGACAATGTGCCGGTCTTGTGGTGGCGCAGCGTCGGCTCGACCCACACCGCTTACGTGATGGAAACCTTGATTGACGAGGTCGCCCGCAGCACCGGCCAAGACCCGGTGGCTTACCGCATGGCGCAGTTCGGCAGCAAGCACCCACGCCACGCCAGCGCGCTGCAGTTGGCTGTCAGCAAATCCGGCTACGGCAAGCGCAAGCTGGCAGAAGGTCGCGCTTGGGGCGTTGCGGTGCACGAGTCTTTCAACACCGTGGTGGCCTACGTGGTCGAGGCCTCGGTCAAAGACAACACACCCGTGCTGCACAGCGTCACCGCAGGCGTGCATTGCAATCTGGCCATCAACCCAACCAGCATCGAGGCGCAAATTCAAGGCGCCGCTTTGATGGGCTTGTCGATGTGCCTGCCCGGTGCGGCCATCACTTTGAAAGACGGCGTGGTTGAGCAAAGCAACTTCGGTGACTTCCCGGTGCCGCGCATCACCGACATGCCTTCGATGGCTGTCTTCATCGTGCCAAGTGCAGACGCGCCGACCGGCTTGGGTGAGCCCGGCTTGCCTCCGCTGGCACCGGCTTTTGCCAACGCCATTGCTGTGTTGACCGGCAAGACCCAGCGCGAGTTGCCTTTTAAATTGACTTGATCAATTTAGCCAGCGCGGCATCACTGATGCCGATGCGTTGCAAGCTCTCTAGAGTTTGCAAGGCATAGTCACGTGTGGTGCCGTAACGGCCAATCGCATCGGCAAATATCTGCTGGTAATGCGCTTGGCTGAGCACGCCGGTGAAGTTCGGGCTGCGCCTTGACAGCGTGAAGGCCAGCGCCTGAACCGGGCCTTGGTCTGTTTGGCAGCGCAGCGTGCGCGGGTCATACACCCCAGTCATCATTTCGCGCAGCCAGAGCTTGCTCACCACGGCAGTGACCTCATCTTTGGGCACGCGGTAAGCCACGCCTTGGCAGCTGCCACCCGACAACAGTGCAAACACCAAGCCCGGCACAGCGGGCGTGCCGCGGTTGATGCGACTCCACATTTTCAGCGCCCGATGCCAGCCGTGCAGCTTGGCCGGACGTTGCTCAGAAAATTCAAAATCCGGCCGCCAGATCAGCGAGGCATAGGCAAAAATCCACAGGTCGTCTTGGCCGCCCCACTGTTGAAAAAAATGCGCCAGCATGGGGGCTGGGTCGCGCGTGGCTTCAAGTTGAGCGTTCTGGGGATTTTTCACAGCTGAACTTTACAGCGAATGGCGGCAATTTTTGCGTTTTTTAAGGCCTGCTTTGGTAACCACTTTGTTCCTACAGGCTGTCCAGCGGCGGCTTTAACAAGTAGGATGGGCGGAGTAACAAAGTTACCAATCCATTTTCTCCAACTTTGGAATTCATGACACTTCATTCGACCGTCGCCGACGTTACCGAGCACATCCGCGAACGCAGCCGCGTTTCCCGCAGCGCCTACCTGAAGCGCCTTGACGGTGCAGCCACACGCGCTGTCAACGCTGAGCGCATGGGTTGCAGCAATGTCGCGCACGCCGTGGCCGGCATGCCGCTGGACGACCGTTTCAAGGTCGTGACTGAGCGCCGTCCAAACATTGGCATCGTCACCGCTTACAACGACATGCTGTCGGCCCACACGCCGATGCAAAGCTACCCGGACCTGATCAAGCGCGAGGCGCGTTTGCATGGCGCGACGGCGCAAGTGGCCGGTGGCGTGCCGGCCATGTGCGACGGTGTGACCCAAGGCACCACCGGCATGGAACTGAGTCTGTTCAGCCGCGACGTCATCGCGATGGCCACCGCTGTTGCCTTGAGCCACGACATGTTTGACGGCGCGCTGATGCTTGGCGTTTGCGACAAGATCGTGCCCGGCCTGTTGATCGGTGCGCTGCACTTTGGTCATTTGCCGACGGTGTTTGTGCCTGCCGGCCCGATGCCAACGGGTCTGCCGAACAAAGAAAAAGTCCGCGTCCGCGAACTGGTGGCGCAAGGTCTGGCGGGCCGCGATGTGCTGATGGACGCTGAGCTCAAGTCGTACCACAGCCCCGGCACCTGCACGTTCTACGGCACGGCCAACAGCAACCAGATGTTGTTAGAGGCGATGGGCTTGCACGTGCCTGGCACCTCGTTCGTGGCCCCCGGCGGCGACTTGCGTGATGAGCTAACGCGCGAAGCTGCGCGCACGGTGCTGGGTATCGTCAAAACATCCAAACGATTTGCACCCATCGGCCGGGTCGTCGATGAACGCGCCATCGTCAACGCAATGGTTGCGCTGCTGGCCACCGGCGGTTCAACCAACCACTTGATTCACTGGGTTGCTGTGGCGCATTCGGCTGGCATCCAGATCAACTGGGACGATTTTTCAAAGCTCTCAGAAGTCGTGCCTTTGCTGACGCATGTTTATCCCAACGGCAGCGCCGATGTGAACCAGTTTCAAGCCGCTGGCGGCACGGGTTTTGTGATCCGTGAACTGCTCAACGGTGGCTTCATGCACGAGGACGTGTTGACGGTGCGCCCCGGCGGTATCCGTGAATTCACCGGCGAGCCAACGTTGGTAGAGGGTGCGCTGGCTTGGCATCATGTCGACGCCTCGAAAGACGACACGATTGTTCGGCCCGCCAGTCAGCCTTTCAGCGCGACCGGTGGGCTCAAGCTGCTGCAAGGCAATCTTGGCCGCAGCGTCATCAAGGTTTCTGCGGTTCCCGAAGACCGTCATGTGATCGAAGCGCCAGCCCGCGTGTTTGATTCGCAGGAAGACCTGCACACCGCCTTCAACGCTGGCGAGCTCGACCGCGATGTGATTTGCGTGGTGCGCTGGCAAGGGCCGCAAGCCAACGGCATGCCCGAACTGCACAAACTCACGCCGCCCTTGTCAGTGTTGCAGGGCAAGGGTTTCAAAGTGGCGCTGGTGACTGACGGCCGCATGAGCGGTGCTTCGGGCAAGGTGCCCGCCGCTATCCATGTCTCTCCCGAGGCTGCATCAGGAGGTCCGTTGGCGAAAGTGCGCGATGGTGACGTGATCCTTCTCAACAGTCTGACCGGCGAGTTGCGCGTGTTGCTGAGCGATGCGGATTGGGCCGCACGGCCTGTCGCCGACATGCCGGAGGCGCTGCGCGACAGCAATGCCTTGGGCATGGGGCGTGAACTGTTTTCCGGCATGCGCAGGCAAGCGCTGACAGCGGAAGAAGGAGCCATGTCATGGTTGTGAACAAGACTGAACTGAGCCGTTTGACGGCCTTGCAGGTGATGCAGGACGCTGCCGTCATTCCGGTCATCGTGCTGAACGATGTCGCCCACGCTGTGCCGCTGGCACGTGCGTTGGTGGCCGGCGGTATCCGCATGCTGGAAGTCACCTTGCGCACACCACAAGGATTGGCTTGTATCGAAGCCATTGCCCGCGAAGTGCCAGAAGCGGTGATCGGTGCCGGCACCGCCCGCAGTGCCGCCGATGTGATGGCTTGCGCCATGGCCGGCGCACGCTTCATCGTCAGCCCCGGCTACACGCACTCGCTGGGACAAGCCTGTCGCGACACCGGTTTGCCCTTGTTGCCCGGCGTTGCCACCGGCAGTGAGATCATGGCCGCGCAAGAAGACGGTTTCACCGAGCTTAAGTTTTTCCCGGCCATGCAAGCTGGCGGCCCAGCCATGCTCAAAGCCTGGGGCGGACCCTTCGGCGACGTCAAGTTTTGCCCAACCGGCGGTGTCAGCTTGGCCAATGCCGCTGAGTTTTTAGCCCTCAGCAACGTGGTCTGCGTCGGTGGTTCTTGGCTCACACCTGCTGATGCTGTCGCCCAAGGCGATTGGGCACGCATCACAGCGCTGGCGCTTGAAGCCAGTCAGCTATTGCGCGGCAGCTGAGGCAACCGTATTCGACTTAACGCAAGCCAGCGCCGTCGGCGTCTTCCTTGCGCTCAATCAGTTCAATCTTGTAGCCGTCAGGATCAGTGACAAACGCAATGACCGTCTTGCCACCTTTGACCGGGCCGGCCTCGCGCGTCACGTTGCCGCCTGAGGCTTTGATCTTGTCACAGGCTGCATAAGCGTCTGGCACGCCTAGCGCGATGTGACCGTAGGCGGTACCCATCTCATACTGATCAATACCGTGGTTGTACGTCAGTTCGAGCTCGGCATGTTCCGGGTTGCTACCGTAGCCGAGGAACGCCAAACTGTATTTGTACTCAGGATTTTCAGAGGAACGCAGCAACTTCATGCCCAAAACTTGGGTGTAAAAATCAATTGAGCGCTGCAGGTTGCCCACGCGTAGCATGGTGTGAAGAATTCGCATGATGATTTCCAGTGAAAAAATGTAAAAGCCAGCGCGTGACATGCGCACCCAACAATTGTGCGGCAAACTCTTTTAACTGTGTTTTTGAACGGGTGTTATGAGAATTTTGGTATTGGCACTGCTGTGTCTGTCAGGTGCTGCACACGCTTTTGATCTTCAAGCGCACCGCGGGGGGCGGGGTCTGCACCCTGAGAACACACTGATTGCGTTTGAGTCTGCGGCGCGTCTGGGCGTCAATACGCTGGAACTTGACATTGGCATCACCGCCGATGGCGTGCCGGTGGTGACGCACGACAGGGCGCTCAACCCCTTCTTCACGCGCGATGCCAGTGGCGAGTGGTTGCCTGCACGCGGGCCATTGATCAATGCGCTGTCGCTGGCGCAACTGCACACCTACGACGTGGGTCGATTACAACCCGGCACCCGTTATGCGCGCGAATTTAACCTGCAGCAAGCAGTCGATGGCGAGCGCGTGCCGACCTTGGCGGCCGTTTTTGAACGTGTCAAAACACTGGGCTTCGGTCACCTGAACTTCAACATTGAAACCAAGCTGAATCCGAATGCACCCGGCGAGACCTTGGCCCCTGAGCCTTTTGTACGCGCTGTGCTGGCGGTCATTCGCCAAGCCGGTATGACGGAGCGGGTGATGTTGCAAAGCTTTGACTGGCGCACGCTGGAAGTCGTGCACCAGCTCGCGCCCGAGATGCGAACCGCCTATCTGAGTGCGACACCGCCAGTGGCTGGCAGTTCGAACGAAGCGCTCTGGACGGCGGGCCGCAGGCTAAGCGCGCATGGAGGTTCCATGCCAAAACTGGTGCGCGTTGCGGCGGGCTCTGCCAAGGCTGTCACTTGGTCGCCGCATTGGAAGCAGCTGAACCCGGATCAGCTGAAACAGGCGCAGGCTTTGGGCTTGCCCGTGGTGCCGTGGACGGTCAACGAAACCGCTGACATGAAGCGCCTGATGGACTGGGGTGTTGATGGCCTCATCACCGATTACCCGGATCGATTGCGCGCGGTGATGGCAGAGCGCGGCATGGCCTTGCCGCGTTAATTCAGTTACCCGGCTACCCAGTTATCAAGCTAACCGAAGTGCGTCTTCACCAATTCGCGCAGCAACTCGCCGGCATAGCGGCTCAAGCGCGTGGCGGGTCTGGCGGCCGGCACGGCCAGCACCAGTTTGTTGCGCATCACCGGGGCGTGAATGGCAGCCACATGCAAGGGCTCGGTGTACATCCAGACCTTCACGGCGCTGACCGGAAGAATGGTGTCGACCAGTCCGCGTGCCACCAGCGACAACACCGTTTGCACTGACTCCACTTCAGCCCATAGATTCAGCGGCAAGCCGCGCGGTGCGGTGTGCTCCTCAAGCAGTTGTCTGAGTGCATGCGGCCCGCTCGGCATCACCAAGCTGCGCTGGATCACGTCGGTCAAGCGGATTTTGGCTGGCAAAGGCTTGGCGCTGACCAGCACCATCGGCTCACGCACCAAGGTTTCCAATTGGAGCTGCGGCGAATGCGCCGGATCGAAAATAATCGCTAAATCGGCTCTGCCAGCCACCAGCATTTCACGCAGGCGAATGCTCAAACCTTCAACCACGGTGATCGCTGCATCGGGAAATTCAGCATGAAAGCGTTCGACCAAATCGGCGGTGAGCACATGCGCCACGCGCGGCGGCAAACCCACGGTGAGGCGGCCACGCGGGCTGCGTTGGCGCTCACGCATGTCGGCCTGCGCGCGTTCGGCTAAGTCAAAAATACCGCGTGCATGGACCAGCAGGGCGGCTCCGGCTTCGGTGGTGTGGGCGCCGCGGCCATGGCGTTCTAGCAGGCGTTGTCCGAGGTCTTCTTCCAGCAGCAAGACCTGTCGGCTCAGCGCTGGCTGCGACAGGTTCAGCGCAGCGGCGGCGCGGCTGAAATTGCCAGCTTCGGCCACCGCGGCAAAGTATTGAAGACGCGTCAGGTCCATGTTGTTGGCTTGGTGTGTTGTTTGGCTGATAGCAGCTATTTGAAAAAAGCATCACTCAAAGGCGCGATTATGCCGACAATTATTCGATCCAAGCCACCGAAGCTCTAACCCAAACTATGACCACCAACGCCGACCAAACCGTGCTCACGTTCAACCCGAATCCATCGACACCCAGCCTGAAGCTGCCAGCTGGGGCTTGCGACAGCCACGTGCACGTGTTTGGCCCAGCGGCGCAATTTCCGTTTGCGGCCAGCCGTAACTTCACGCCTGTGGATGCACCCAAGGAGCGGCTATTTGCGCTGCATCGCCACCTTGGCATTGAGCGCTGCGTGATCGTCCAGTCGGCCGTGCATGGCTTTGACAACCGCGCTGTTGAAGATGCGATTCAAGCCGGCGGCGGCCACTACCTGGGCGTGGCGCTGGTGCCGGTCAATGTGGCCGATGCCGAACTCCAACGTCTGGCGGTTGCGGGTTTTCGGGGTGTGCGTTTCAACTTCATGAAGCACTTGGCAGCGGCAGCCACACCCGACGAAGTGGCTGCGCTCACACTGCGACTCAAACCGCTAGGCCTGCACCTGCAAGTGCATTTTGAAAGCAGCTTGATTCACAGCTTGGCCGCGCCGCTGTCGCGCAGCGTCGTACCGGTGGTGATTGACCACATGGGCCGTGTGGATGCCGCGCTGGGCGCTGATGGCGCTGACTTTGCCGCGCTCATGACCCTGCTGCGCAATCCGCTGTTTCACGTCAAGGTCAGCGGCATTGACCGCATTGATCCGACGCCGCCTTATGTGGATGGCGTGCGCCTCGCCAACACGCTGTTGCAAGCCTTCCCCGACCAATGTGTCTGGGGCACCGACTGGCCGCATCCAAACCACACGCACGTGCCTGACGACGGCGTGCTGGTCGACCGGCTGGCGGCGATTGCGCCCACGCCGGACTTGCTCGACAAGCTGTTGGTGCGCAACCCGCAAGCCCTCTATCAATTCACTGTTTAACTCTCGCTAAGGAAGCTCATGACGACCACTTCAAATTCATCTTCACCTGCCCTTAGCCAAGGCCGATTGGCCGGCAAAGTTGCCCTTATCACCGGTGCTGGATCGGTCGGTCCTGGTTGGGGCAATGGTCGCGCCATGGCGGTGCGGTTTGCGGAAGAAGGCGCAAGCATTTTTGCAGTCGACCGTGACGCCTCGGCGCTGACAGAAACAGCGCAACGTGTGGCCGATGCCGGCGGTGTGCTGGTCACCGGTGTGTGTGATGTGACGCAAGCCGCGTCTATCGAGGCCATGGTCAAGGCCTGCATCGCCGAATACGGGCGCATCGATATTTTGGTCAACAACGTCGGCGGTTCAGCCAAGGGAGGCCCGATTGAGATGAGCGAAGAAGTCTGGGACGCGCAGATCGACCACAACCTGAAAAGCGTCTTTCTCACCTGCAAGCACGTGTTGCCGCACATGTTGGCGCAAGGCGGCGGCACCATCGTTAACATGTCGTCGACCTCGGCCTTGCGTTGGACTGGTGCAGCGCAGATCGCCTACGCGGCGACCAAGGCTGCAGTGATTCAGTTCTCGCGCGTGTTGGCCGTCCAATATGCCAAACAGGGAATTCGCGTGAACACCGTGGTTCCTGGCCAATTGCACACGCCGATGGTGGAAGTCCGGCTGGCAGGGCAACGCTCCGGTGGCGATGCTGAAGCTTTGCTTCAACAGCGCCAAGCTCGCATTCCGTTGCCCTTTATGGGGGACGGTCGCGACACTGCCAATGCAGCCCTCTTTTTGGCCAGTGACGAAGCCCGTTTTGTGACGGGTACCGAGATCGTGGTCGACGGCGGCATGTCGGTGCGTTGCGATTGACTTTATTTTTGATAGAAATGAGAGTATTGACATGACAACTTACAACCCTGCTTTTATTCGCCCAGCGAAATTCAAGCGTCGTGCCATTGGTGCCGCTTTGAGTGTGCTGCTAACAGCCTTGACTTTCAGCTTGCCGGTGGCTGCGCAGTCGAATATCACGCGTTTGGTCGTGGCTTTTCCGCCGGGTGGACCGGTTGATTTTGTGGCTCGAACGATCGCTGAGACTTTGGGCAAAGAGCTTGGTCACCAAGTGATTGTCGAAAACAAGGCGGGTGGCAACGGTGCCATTGCGGCTGAATTTGTGACCCGCGCTACGCCCGATGGCAGCACCTTGTGGCTGACCAGCGTTGGTGCTGTTGCCATCAATCCAGCGTTGTACGAAAAATTGGCCTACAACCCCGAGCGCGACTTGGCACCAGTCTCGCTGGTGGTCAACAACGTCGAGGTGCTCGTGGTGGGTGCCAGCGTGCCGTTCGCCAGCGGCGCTGATCTAGTCGCTGCCAGTCGCGTGCCTGGCAGCAAGCCGCTGGCGATGGCGTCGTCAGGCACCGGCAGCGTGCCGCACTTGGCCATGGAATTGCTGAATGACGCAGCCAAGATCAATTTGCTGCATGTGCCTTACAAGGGTGCGGCACCGGCGATCAATGATGTTTTGGCCGGCCACGTCACCGGTTTTTTTGGTGATATTCCGGGTCTGATTTCATACATCAATGCCGGCAAGCTGAAGGCTTTGGGCATCGCTGCGCCTAAGCGTCATCCGCTGCTGCCGAATGTCAAAACGTTTAACGAAATGGGCATTCCCGGCGTCGACTCTGACAACTGGTACGCCCTGTTCGCAGCCAAAGGCACGTCGGCGGCTGACTTGGACCGCGTCAACCAAGCCGTGCGCCGCACGCTGAACAACCCGCAGGTTCGGGCTCGACTGCAAGCCTCTGGTGCGGAGCCTTCATCATCAACGTCGGCGGAACTCGCCGCTTTGCTGAAAAAAGACACGGCCAAATGGTCGCGCGTCGTCAAAGTCAAAAATATCAAACCGGATTGAACCCACATGCGTATTCCACTCGTCATACCCGGCACGAAGCCTGAGCTCGCTGCGCAAGAAGCGCAGATCATGGCCGAACGCGGCCGTATTTCGCCGCTCTACGGCGTCTTGCTCAACAGCCCACCGATCGCCCACGGCTGGGAGCAAATGCTCTCTGCCGTGCGCAATCGCAACAGCATACCGGCGGACCTGCGTGAGTTGGTCATTTTGCGTGTGGCCGTGTTGAACCGTGCGCCTTACGAGTTCGATGCCCATGTGCCGCATGCGCTGGCAGCCGGTGTCTCTGCAGAGGCGGTTGAATCCAGCCGTAGTGTGCCACTGGCAGCCGATGCACCGTTCACCGAAGTGCAGCGTGTTGCACTGCGCCTAGCGGACGCCATGACGCGCGACATCGACGTGCCCGACGCTTTGTACGCCGAAGTTCGCCAGCACTTTGATGTGCAAGGCCAGATAGATTTGGTGGCCACCGTAGCGGCTTACAACATGGTGTCGCGCTTTTTGGTGGCGCTACAAATTGGTCACTGACATGGCGCAACCCTCGCAGTTCACCGATTTCATTCTGGTTCAGTTGACGGCAGTGCCCGGCGCAAGCGGCGCTGCGGCGCAAGCTGCACTGGCCAGCAGCTTTGCACGATTCTGCGAGCAGAGCAGCTTGCCGCTCAGCCTGCACCGGGTCGCTTGGTCGGCCCCGATGCAGACCGCTTACTGCTACGCGCGACTTGCCAGCCCGGGTCCACTCGTCGCCGATGACTTGTTGGCGATGACCGACTGGTGGGCTGATGAGGGCACTGGATTTAGCAACATTCGCGTTTCCAGATTGGAACAAGTGTTTGCTGCGCCCGGTCGTTCTGTCGGCGAGCGTGCGACCTTTCATTACATCGTCGAAATGGATCCGGAGGAAGGCTGGATGCCCGAGATTTCGCGTTGGTACGATGAAGAGCACATGCCTGGGCTTGCTGCAGTGGAGGGGTGCATTTTGGCCTTGCGCTTGCTGAATCACGACCACGGCCCCTATTCGCTGGCCTGCTACGACTTGGTCAGCGACCAAGCTCTGCAATTGCCGGCTTGGTTGGCGGTTCGCGGCACGGCCTGGAGCGACATCACGCGGCCACACTTCACCAACACCATCCGCACGATGTTTGACGTCAAAGCTTGAAGCCTCACAAAAAATGAACAAAGAATTTTTCAACAACCGCCGCCAGTGTCTTGCCATGCCCTTGGCTGCCGGCCTGAGTGCTTTGTCCTGGTCAGCGACGGCGCAAGCCAGTTGGCCGACCAAGCCGGTCCGCTTTATCGTGCCGTTTGTGCCTGGCGGCACCTCCGATATCGTCGCACGTACCGTGGCCAACGAACTCAGCAAGCAGCTTGGCAGCCCCGTGCTGATTGAAAACAAGGGCGGTGGTGGCGGTGTGCCGGCGATGCAGGAGGTTGCGCGGGCACCGGCTGACGGCCACACCATCATCCTAGGGCACGTGGGTTCGATGGCTGTGAACCCCTACATTTTTCAGAACACCGGTTACGACGTGAACCGTGACTTCGTCCCCGTCACCTTGCTGGCCAAAGTGCCCAGCCTGTTCGTCATTCATCCTGACGTGCCGGCGCGCAACCTGAAAGAATTCGTCGCTTATGTCAAAGCCCGTCCGGGTCAGCTGAACTATGGTTCGGCCGGCAATGCCAGTGCCGGTCATTTGGCGATGGAATACCTGAAGCTGACCACCGGCATGTTCATGACGCACATCCCTTACCGCGGCACCGGCCCGGCTTTGACGGATTTGTTGGCCGGTCGCACGCAGGCTTTTTCGGCTGGCACGCCCGCGTTGCTGCCCTTCATCAAAAGTGGCAAGTTGCGCGCGATTGCCACGGGCACGCCGCAGCGCTTGGCGTCTTTGCCCGATTTGCCAACGGTGGCCGAGCAGGGCTACAAAGGCTTTGAGTCGGTGCAGTGGTACGGCATCATGGCGCCAGGTGCAACGCCGCCCGAAATCGTCAAGCGCATTCAGGAAGAATGCTACAAAGCCCTGCGTTCGCCGACCATTGCAGAACGCTTTGCCAGTGAAGACGCCAGCATCGGTGGCGGGCCATCGGCTGAGTTTGGCGCTTTCATCGGTCAGCAGCAACGCTTGTGGAAAGACATTGTGTTGCGAGCCCGCATCCGTTCAGACTGATGGGCACAGGTCACGTTTCTCAAGTCATTCAGCAGCGCGACAATAGGATGAAAGCCGATCAACCTTGAAAAAATAAACCATGTCGAATTTCACTAAAACTGTTCTCTTCACCGACACCGATGGCCGTGCCAAATTCCGCGAGGAGAGCGTCGCGTTTACCGAAGGTTCTCCTGCGTCAATGTTGTCGCCAGTGTTCCCGTCGGCGGGCTATCAGTTGCGGCAAAGCCCGGTGGGTTTTCGCAGCCAGTTTCATTGCACCGGTCAGCCGCAGTGGGTTTTTATCTTGCAGGGCCAGATGGAGATTGGCTTGCAAGGCGGCAGCTCACGCATCTTCAAAGCCGGCGAGCATTTTTACTCAGCCGATGTGTTGCCTGCAGGTGCGGTGTTTGACGCTGCGGTGCATGGGCACTGGAGTCAGCAAGTCGGCAGCGACGCGCTGGTGACATTGTTCGTCAAGGACTGAGCCGGTCATAGCTGGCGCAACTTCTAAATCATTGAGCCCAAAGCAAAGCGGCCTGCTGTTCCCTTGACGGGTACCGCAGGCCGCTTTTTTAACGAGGGCTGTTAGCGCTCGTAACGCACTAGGCGCGATTAACGTCCGTTGAACGAACCGAAGTTGCCGGAACGGCCTTGACCGCCACCGCCACCACCGCCCGAACGTCCGCCACCGCCAGAGCGGCCGCCACCACCACCACCGCCACCGCCGCGGTAGTTACCGCGGTTGCCGCCCGTAGGCTGGCCGGAGGACGGGAAGCCTGAAGAGACATGGCTTGCTGGTTGGGCATCTTCGTCAAACGACTGTGGGCGCTGCTGGCGCGGAGCCTGCGCTTGCTGCATGCGTGGTTGGGCAGGTTGGCCGCCGCCTTGTGAATAGCCCGTGTTCTGGCGTGGGCCGCGTCCACCGCCACCGCCGCCATTGCCGCCGTTACCACCCGCGTTTCCGCCGCCGTTGCCAGCGAAGTTACCGCCGCCGCCATTGCCACCACTGCGACCCCGGCCAGCATTGCCACCACCGTTACCGCCGCCATTGCCACCATTGCCGCCACCACCATGAGCGCTACGGCCAGGTTGTTGCGGTTTATTCTCGCGGATGCGCGTCATCATTTCAGAGCGCGCGGCCTTGGCTGCGGCCTGCATCACGTCACGGCTTGGTGGCTTGCCGAGGCCGCCCCAAATCGTTTGGCGACCCATGGCCAGCGGCTCGGCGCGTTCGCCTGGATCGGCTTCAAAGCCGGGCACCATCACCACTTCAATGTTTTGCTTGGTGAAGCGCTCGATGTCTTGCATGAAGCCTTCTTCGTCCAAACAGACCAAGCTGACGGCTTCGCCGCTGTTGCCAGCGCGGCCGGTGCGGCCAATGCGGTGAACGTAGTCTTCGCTGACGTTCGGGATTTCGTAGTTCACCACGTGCGGCAACTCGTCAATGTCGATGCCGCGGGCAGCGATGTCGGTGGCTACCAGCGCGCGAATGTCGCCGCTTTTGAAGCCAGCCAGCGCTTGTGTGCGGGCGGTCTGGCTTTTGTTGCCGTGCAGCGCCATGGCGGGAATACCGTTTTTAGTCAGGTGTTCTGCCACGTTGTTGGCGCCGAACTTGGTGCGTGTAAACACCAACACTTGGCTCCATTTTTGCTCAGTGATGATGTGTGTGAGCAGGGCTTTTTTCTTGGCGCGACCGACCGGGTGAATGGTCTGCGTGATGCGCTGCACCGTGGTGTTGCGCGGTGTGACCTGAATCGACACGGGGTCACGCAGCAGGCCGTTGGCCAGTTCGCGAATCTCGTCGCTGAAGGTGGCGCTGAACAGCAAGGTTTGCTTTTGCTTCGGAACGAGAGCCAGCACCTTTTTGATGTCATGGATGAAACCCATGTCCAGCATGCGGTCGGCCTCGTCCAGAATCAAGATTTGCACTTGGCTCAGGTCCAGCGTGCCTTGGCTGGCGTGGTCCAACAGGCGGCCTGGGGTGGCCACCAAAATGTCAACGCCGCGGCGGAGTTTTTCAATTTGTGCGCCCATGCCGACGCCGCCGAACATCACCATCGAGGTGAGGTCCAGGTACTTGCCGTAAGTGCGAACGCTT
>CANFSO010000048.1 GCA_947449895.1 Comamonadaceae bacterium | reverse complement strand
CCGAGGTCACGCGTGACGGCGCAGGCTTGGGCTGCAAACGCTTCGTTGGCTTCAATAACGTCTAAGTCTTTGACCGTGAGGCCCGCTTTCTTGAGTGCCAGTTGTGTGGCGGGCACGGGCCCGATGCCCATGTATTTGGGGTCGACGCCGGCGTGCGCGTAGGCCACCAAGCGTGCCAGCGGTTGGATGCCGCGAGCCTTGGCTGTTCCTGCCTCCATCATCACCAATGCGGCGGCGGCGTCGTTGATGCCGGAGGCATTTCCGGCCGTGACGGTGCCGTTTTCTTTGATGAAGACGGGTTTCAGTTTGGCCATGTCGGCCAGCGTGCAGCTGGGTCGGAAGTGCTCGTCGGTGTCGTAGGCAACCTCGCCTTTGCGGCTTTTGAGCATGACCGGCACGATCTGCTCTTTGAAGCGTCCGCCTTCGATCGCGCGCTGGGCGCGGTTGTGGCTTTCAACCGCGATGGCATCTTGGTCCTCGCGTGTGATGCCCCATTTTGTGGCGATGTTTTCGGCGGTCACGCCCATGTGAATGCTGTGGAAAGGGTCATGCAGGGCGCCGACCATCATGTCGATCATCTTGGTGTCGCCCATGCGCGCACCAAAGCGCGTGGCCAAGCTGACGTAGGGCGCACGGCTCATGTTTTCGGCGCCGCCACCAATGGCGATGTCGGTGTCGCCCAGCAAGATGCTCTGGCTGGCCGAGAGAATGGCTTGCAGGCCTGAGCCGCACAGTCGGTTGACGTTGAAGGCGGGCGTGCCTTCGGCGCAGCCACCGTTGATGGCGGCGACGCGCGACAAATACATGTCCTTGGCTTCGGTGTTGACGACATGGCCGAAGACCACGTGGCCGACGTCTTTGCCTTCAACGCCAGCGCGCGACAGCGACTCGCGGACGACGAGTGCCGCGAGCTCAGTGGGTGGGGTGTCTTTCAAGCTGCCGCCAAAAGTACCGATGGCGGTGCGCACACCGCTGGCAATCACGACTTCACGACTCATCTTTGTCTCCGGTAGTTTGAATATTCAAGTTGTAAATGTTACGCCTCTAGGCTACTGGTGGCTGACAGCGCTGCCGCAACTGATTGAAGGACAACGTCCGCAGGTTAAAATGTACAAATTGAATATTTTGTACAAATAAGATGATTGAGCCATGCAAACCATCCCCTTGAGTGAGTTTCGTGCAAATGCCTCGGCCATGATTGATCTGGTCGAGCGCGGCGAGACCGTGCGCATCTTGCGGCACGGCAAACCTGTTGCTGAGCTGGTGCCGGTGAGCAGCGATGCAACGCCTCGCGTGCCCAGCTGGAAGCGGGTGATCGAGCCGCTGCACATCGTCAGGCCAGACGGCAAGACGGGTGCTCAGCTCATCGTTGAAGAGCGCGAGGCCGGTTGGTGATGCGCATCTTGATGGACACATCAGCGCTCTACAAGCGCTACAACGCTGAGGCCGGGCGGGCGCAGGTGATGGCCGCCGGCGAGCGGGCCCGTGAGCTTGTGGTGGCAGCCCATTGCAAGACCGAGATCGCCTCCGCCCTGAACCGCCAGCGCCTTGATGGGCTGGTGAGTGCCGACGACTACGCCCGCATCATGCGCATCGTGCAAGACGACTTTGCCGATTTCACACTGGTGGCGTTGGATGGTCGGGTTGAGGCGCACGCCGCCCAGGCCATGGAAAATACCCGGCTGCGCGCCACGGATGCGCTGCACATTGGCGCCGCCCGCGCGGCCCGTGTTGACCTTTTTGTGACGGCTGACCGCCGGCAGGCGCAAGCGGCCGAGTCGCTGGGCCTGAAAACCGAACTGATAGAGGTTTGAATTATGTTTTACCCTGAAGAATTTGACGTGATCGTTGTCGGTGGTGGCCATGCTGGTACCGAAGCTGCGCTGGCCTCGGCCCGCATGGGCTGCAAAACTTTGCTGCTCAGCCATAACATTGAGACGCTGGGGCAGATGAGTTGCAACCCCTCGATTGGTGGCATCGGCAAGGGTCACTTGGTCAAAGAGGTCGACGCGATGGGCGGTGCCATGGCGCTCGCCACTGACGAAGGCGGCATCCAGTTCCGCATTCTCAACTCCAGCAAGGGTCCGGCCGTGCGCGCCACTCGGGCGCAGGCCGACCGTATTTTGTACAAGGCGGCGATCCGCCGGATGCTGGAGAACCAGCCCAACTTGTGGCTGTTTCAGCAAGCAGTTGACGACTTGTTGGTGGAGGGTGAGCGGGTGGTGGGTGCCGTGACGCAGGTGGGCATCAAGTTCCGCAGTCGCACGGTGGTGCTGACGGCCGGAACTTTTCTGGACGGCAAGATCCATGTTGGCATGAACAACTACGCAGCAGGCCGAGCCGGTGATCCGCCCGCAGTGTCGCTGAGCGCGCGACTCAAAGAACTCAAGCTGCCACAGGGCCGACTCAAAACCGGCACCCCGCCGCGCTTGGATGGCCGGAGTATCGACTTCAGCAAGTGCACAGTTCAGCCGGGCGACGGCATGCCGGGCGGCGAGGGCAGCAGCGTGCCGGTGTTCAGCTTCATGGGTGCGGGCATTGCGCATCCCCAGCAAATGCCTTGCTGGATCACGCACACCAACGAGCGAACGCACGACATCATCCGCTCTGGCTTTGACCGCAGTCCTATGTTCACCGGCAAGATTGACGGCGTTGGCCCGCGCTATTGCCCAAGTGTTGAAGACAAGATCAACCGCTTTGCGGACAAGACCAGCCACCAGATTTTTCTGGAGCCAGAAGGCTTGACGACGCACGAGATTTACCCCAATGGCATCTCGACCAGTCTGCCGTTTGACATCCAATATGCCTTGGTTCGCTCCATGGTTGGCATGGAGAACGCGCATATCTTGCGACCTGGCTACGCGATTGAGTATGACTACTTTGACCCGCGCTCGCTGAAGAGCAGCTTTGAAACCCGGGCGATTGGTGGCTTGTTCTTTGCGGGCCAGATCAATGGCACGACGGGTTACGAGGAGGCTGCGGCGCAGGGGATGTTTGCTGGTATCAATGCCGCCTTGCAATGCCAAGACAAAGACGCGTGGCTGCCGCGCCGTGACGAAGCCTATCTGGGCGTGCTAGTCGATGACTTGATCACCAAGGGTGTGACCGAGCCATACCGTATGTTCACCAGCCGCGCCGAGTACCGATTGATGTTGCGTGAAGACAATGCCGACATGCGTCTGACCGAAAAGGGCAGGGAGCTTGGCTTGGTTGATGACGCTCGCTGGGATGCCTTCAACCGCAAGCGCGATGCTGTTTCACGTGAAACACAGCGACTTCGAGGCCTGTGGGTTCATCCGAATAATCTGCCGGTGACGGAGGCTGAGCGTGTGCTGGGTAAGGCGATCGAGCGTGAGTACAACTTGTTGGATTTGTTGCGCCGCCCGGATGTGGACTACGCCAGCTTGATGTCTTTGGATGGTGGTCGTTTTGCAAGTGCTGAGTTGCCGACCTTGGATGCTGCGCAAACAAGTGCTGATTCAGTTGTTTCACGTGAAACACAACTACCGACCGACATGCTCAAAGCTGTGATCGAGCAAATCGAAATCGTTGCCAAGTACGCGGGCTACATAGACTTGCAAAAGGCCGAGGTTGAGCGATCTGCCCATTATGAGAATTTGATGTTGCCGCCCGAGTTGGATTATTTGCAGGTTGCTGCGCTGAGTTTTGAGGCTCGACAAAAGTTGGCCAAGCACAGGCCTGAAACCTTGGGTTTGGCGTCGCGCATTTCTGGCGTCACGCCGGCCACCATTTCTCTCTTGCTGGTTCATCTGAAAAAGAACCTTTGGAAGGGTGTTGCTAAGCCTAGTGGCGGTGAGGTGGCTGAGTCCGTCAAGGCGTCGACATGATGGTGGGGAGTGAGGCGGCGTTGCGCGCTGGGCTGCAGTCACTGACCCTAGATTTGTCGGATTTGCAAATCCGTCAACTGTTGGATTACCAAGACTTGATCGGCAAATGGACCAAGGTCTACAACCTCACCGCTGTGCGCGATCCAGCTGAAATGCTCACGCATCATTTGTTGGACAGTCTGGCGGCTGTCCCGCCACTGCAAAAATACTTGTTGAATGGCGGCCTGCTAAACCGAGAAGGCGAAGGCACCAAGTTGCTGGACGTGGGTTCCGGTGCGGGGCTGCCTGGCGTTGTGTTCGCTATTTGTTGCCCGACTTTGTCGGTGACTTGTGTGGACACCGTTGGCAAGAAAGCGGCTTTCATCAAGCAGGCGGCTCTGTCTTTGGGCTTAAGCAACTTGACGGGCTTGCATGCGCGCGTCGAAACCATTGCCGAACCGTTTGATGTGATTTGTTCTCGTGCCTTCGCATCTCTGGCCGACTTCACTTCTTGGTCGGCCAAGGCCTTGGCCCAAGGCGGTGTTTGGATGGCCTTGAAAGGCAAGCACCCTGCGGATGAGTTGTCTGTGTTGCATGCTGGGGTGTCAGTGTTTCACGTGGAACAGTTGGTGGTTCCGGGCTTGGATGCCGACCGTTGCATCGTCTGGTTAAGGTCGTCGTCAGCCGCTGTATAAAAGTAAGTCCAGTTGCTATCGTAAACTCACCCCTCAATTCAAGGATATTCCATGCTGGGCTCTTTCGCCGGTGTTGCCGATTACGGCGCTTTCGTTGTCGCCGTCATCGTCTTCTTGGCCATACCTGGCCCGGGTAACTTGGCCTTGATCACTTCGACAGGCAAGGGCGGTTTGGCTGGTGGCATGGGTGCCACCTTCGGCGTGATGGCTGGCGATCAGGTGCTGCTGTGGGCCGCGGTGGCCGGGGTGTCTGCGTTGCTCGCCACGAACCCTGCGGCGTTTCATTTGGTCCAGTGGGTTGGCGCGGCTTACTTGGCTTGGCTGGGTGCCAAGTTGTTGCTGGCGAAACCCGGCGATGCGCCGATTCTTAAAATGAAAACAGGGCATTACTTTCGCCAAAGCATGCTCATCACGCTGCTCAACCCCAAGGCCATCGTTTTTTACATGGCATTTTTCCCGTTGTTTGTCGACCCACATCAATACCAAGGGCTCACCACCTTTGCTGTGATGGCTGGGACCATCGCCGCGTTGACCTTCGCGTACGGCTTGGGTGCTGTGCTGTTGACCTATTTTTTGGCTGCGCGCCTGCGCGCCAACCCCCGAATCTCATCTGCGCTTGAAAAAGCAGCCGGTGTGTTTCTGATTGGCTTTGGCCTCAAGCTGGCCTTGTCCCGCTGAGTGCGGATGCTCAGCGCCTTCTTGGTTTTCAAGCGTCTCCTTTTTCAAGCGTAATCACCTCTATGGCCAAAATATTCTGCGTAGCCAACCAAAAGGGCGGTGTTGGCAAGACTACCACCACGGTCAATCTGGCTGCCGGTCTGGCCCAGGCCGGACAGCGGGTGCTGATGATCGACTTGGACCCGCAAGGCAATGCCACCATGGGTTCGGGCGTCGACAAGCGGCAGCTCGAACTCACGGTGTACGACGTGCTGCTGGAGTCGGCGACGATTGAAGAGGCACGCGTCACCAGTCAAAAATTGGTCGATGCGGGTTGCAGTTATGACGTGCTGGGTGCGAATCGGGAGCTCGCCGGTGCCGAGGTTGAACTGGTCGACGTTGAGCGCCGTGAGAAGCGTCTGCGTCAGGCGATTGCCGAGGTCGCCAGTCAATATGACTTTGTGCTGATCGACTGCCCACCGTCGCTGTCCATGCTCACGCTCAATGGCTTGTGCTGCGCGCACGGCGTGATCGTGCCCATGCAGTGCGAGTACTTCGCGCTGGAAGGCCTGACCGATTTGGTCAACACCATCAAGCAGGTGCACGCCAATCTCAACAAAGAACTCGCCATCATTGGCTTGCTGCGCGTCATGTTTGACCCGCGCATCACGCTGCAACTGCAGGTCAGCGAGCAGCTCAAGCAGCACTTTGGCGACAAGGTTTTCAACACCGTCATCCCGCGCAATGTACGATTGGCCGAAGCGCCGAGCTACGGCGTACCTGGGGTGGTGTTTGACCCTGGCTCTAAGGGAGCGCAAGCCTTTGTGGCTTTTGCGGCTGAGATGGTCGAGCGCATCAAGGTCATGTGAAGGACCTGGCTTTCATGAACCCTTGTTCTGTGATCATGCTTCCAGGTTGGCAAAACAGCGGTCCTTCGCATTGGCAAAGCCGCTGGGAAGCCGCACACGGTTATCAGCGCGTCGAGCAACACGACTGGCTGCGGCCTTTACGCGGTGATTGGATTTCGCGGCTCGAAGATGTGCTTTTAACTGGCGCGCAAGATGAGCCCGCGGTACTGGTCGCGCACAGCCTTGGCTGTCAGTTGGTTGCCGCCTGGGCCTCACATTCAAAAAACACGCACCGCGTCAAAGCGGCATTGTTGGTAGCGCCTGGCGATCCCGAGCGCGAAGCCCTGCGGCCCGTGCTGCCCAGCTGGTCGCCGGTGGCGATGCAGCGCTTACCCTTTGCCTGTGTCTTGATAGGCAGCGAGAACGACCCGTATTGCAGCGCTGAGCGTGCGCGCCAGTTCGCCGATGCATGGGGTGCAGACTGGGTGAACGCGGGCTTGCAGGGGCATCTGAACGCTGACAGCCAGCTCGGCGACTGGCCCGAAGGACATACCCAATTACAACAATTACGAGCGCTCGTTCGAGCGTCGATCCAACAGCCCTTGCAACGCGGCACGGTGCCGACCCGGTTCTAGCCCATTTTTTCGCACATCCTTATCTCGAAACCTGAAAGACAGCAACATGGTCACTAAAAAACCCAAAGGCCTTGGCCGCGGATTGCAAGCCTTGCTAGGCCCTACCGTCAGCGAATCAGCGAACGTCTTTGACAACGCCAGTGACCCCAATAGTCCCGGTTTGCCTGCTTCGTTGCGGCTGAGCGACATGGTGGCAGGCCAGTACCAGCCGCGCACACGCATGGATGAGGGCGCGCTGTATGAGCTGGCCGAATCGATCAAGGTGCAGGGCATCATGCAGCCGATCTTGGTGCGGCGACTGACCAGCGGCGCCAACGACGGCAAGTACGAAATCATCGCCGGCGAGCGGCGCTTCAGGGCGGCCAAAATTGCCGGTCTCGACAACGTGCCTGTGTTGGTGCGCGACGTGCCGGACGAGTCAGCGGCCGCCATGGCGCTCATCGAAAATATCCAGCGCGAAGACCTGAACCCATTAGAAGAAGCCCAGGGTTTACAACGCTTGGTCAAAGAGTTTGGGCTCACTCACGAACTCGCTGCTCAAGCCGTTGGACGCTCCCGCAGTGCCGCCAGCAACTTGCTGCGCCTGCTGAACTTGGCTGATCCGGTGCAAGTCATGCTGATGGCCGGCGACATCGACATGGGCCATGCTCGGGCGCTTTTGGCGCTTGACCGGGCTACGCAAATCACCGCAGGAAATCAGATTGCGGCGAAGAAAATGTCAGTCCGCGAAGCTGAAAGTCTGGTTAAAAAACTCAGCGCCGAGTTCTCCCTGAAGCCACAAAAAGCGGCCAAAGAAAAGTCGCGAGACACGCGCCGTGTCGAAGAAGAGTTGGCGGATCTGCTCATGGCAGAGGTCGAGGTGCGGGTAAAAAAGCAGGTGAAACGTAACGGCCGGCGTGAAGACATGGGTGAAGTGGCGATCCAGTTTTCGTCACTGGACGAGCTGAATGGGCTGATTGAACGCTTGCGCGGCGGCAAGTAAGACCATCAACCGCGCATCACTGGCCGTCTTTTATGCACAAAAAAGTAGGCTTTTAAATTACACTTTGTGCGCTTGATTGACACTATCAATCGGCGCTCTAAATTCAGTATTGCAAGCTTTAAATAAACCAAGCATGTCCCACACAATATCGCATCTTGAAAGAACCGCAGACCGCGTTAAGGTGCGCTGTAGTCCGTCAAGCGTGCTCTGCCGTTTTTGTGTCCGTGTTTTCTAAGCGGACGTACCCGGCCAACGCCAGTATCGACACTTGGTTCAAATACCGCATGGTTTATTTGTTGTCTGCTGTGATGGCCTTCATCCTTAAGTTGCTTTATTACCCGGGTACAACAACGGGACAATTTGACGCGGGTGCCAATACCAAGACATTGGAAATCTATTTCCAGTACCGCGCCAGTTTTGTCATCTTGATCAGCAGCATTTACCTCTACAGCTATCTGAAGGACTGGCACTTTGAACGTGTATCGTTGGCTATTTTGGGCATCAGTGTCACCGCATTGATCCTCGATTATCTAAATGCCTTCGTGTACCTCAGCCAGACGCCAACACAGTGGGTAGCGAGTCTGATCGCGTTGCGTTTTCTGGCCATCTTATGCTTGCTCATGAATGCCATGAACGCCCGCCATGCGCCGCCAATGCCTAGGCGCTTGTGGTCCTGACCGGGACATATAAGAAACGGTTGATCTTGCCGCAGACGTGAGAATTTAAAGCGTAAAAATCTTGCCTGGGTTCATGATGTTTTTGGGGTCAAGCGCGCGCTTGATGGTGCGCATCATGTTCACCGCGCCGTCGCCGGTTTCTGTCACCAGAAAATCCATTTTGTGTAGACCCACGCCGTGCTCGCCCGTGCAAGTGCCTTCGAGCTTGAGTGCGCGGCTCACCAATTGATGGTTCAAGGCCTCGGCCACTTCGCGCTCTTTGGGGTGTGCCGGATCAATAAGGTAGCCGAAGTGAAAGTTGCCATCGCCGACATGGCCGACCAGAAAATACGGGATGCCGCTGGCGTCCGCCTCGGTGATCGAGTCCAGCAGGCAGTCGGCCAGACGCGAAATTGGCACGCAGGTGTCGGTTGAAATGACACGGCAACCGGGGCGCGACTTAACCGCCGCAAAGTAGGCGTTGTGACGCGCAGTCCACAATCGTGTGCGCTCCTCTGGCGTGCTGGCCCATTCAAAAGCGTTGCCGCCATGACCGCTGGCCAATTCTTGTACCAGCTCGGCTTGTTCTTTGACGCCGGTAGGCGAGCCATGAAACTCCATCAGCAACATGGGTTCTTCACGCAAGGACAGCTTTGAGTGCGCATTCACCATGCGCACCGCGTTGACATCGATCAGCTCGACGCGCGCAATCGGTACACCCATCTGAATGATTTCAATTGTGGTGCGTACCGCGGCCTCAATACTCGGGAACGAGCATATCGCAGCTGAAATGGCTTCGGGTAAAGGATATAGCTTGACAGTGATTTCAGTGATGACGCCCAGCGTGCCTTCACTGCCCACCATCAGCCGCGTCAGGTCGTAACCAGCCGAAGATTTTTTGGCCCGCGTACCGGTGCGAATTGTCTCGCCGCTGGCGGTCACCACTTCAAGTGCCAGCACGTTCTCGCGCATGGTGCCGTATCGAACGGCGTTGGTGCCGCTGGCGCGTGTCGCGCTCATGCCGCCAATCGTCGCGTCAGCGCCAGGGTCGATCGGGAAAAACAAGCCCGTGCTTTTGACTTCTTCATTGAGCTGCTTGCGCGTCACGCCGGGCTGTACCGTCACCGTCAGGTCTTCTGCATTGATGGAGAGCACGCGGTTCATGCGGCCCATGTCGATGCTGATACCGCCTTGCACCGCCAGCAAATGCCCTTCCAGCGAGGTGCCAACGCCAAACGGTATCACCGGCACGTTGTGTTGGCTGGCCAGCATGACGACTGCCGCTACATCCTGGGTGCTCTCTGCAAACACCACCGCAGCGGGGGGCGGCGATGCAAAAGACGACTCGTCCCGTCCGTGCTGCTCGCGCACTACCAGCGCCGTTGAGCAGCGCTCGGCAAAGCGAGCTTTGAGCGCCTCTATCAATGCGGTCGGGGTCTCGCGTTGTTGAATTTCGGGCAGCAAATGGACCGGTAGCGGTGCGTTCATGAAGTGACTCCAGCGTGGCTTTGCAGTTTACGCTGGCATGATCGAAGTCGTGAATAATCATCAGTTTGGCGCAGACAGGCAAAGACCACGCTGAGATTTGCAAATTTTTTGATGGAAACCCCATGGCCAATCGACTCACTCAAATAGCCACGCGTACCGGCGACAACGGAACCACAGGCTTAGGCGACAACACCCGCGTCTCCAAAGACCACTTGCGTGTGCACGCCATGGGCGATGTCGACGAGCTCAACTCCCATATTGGTGTGCTGCTGTGTGAGGACATGCCAGCTGATGTACGTGCACTGCTGATTGAGGTGCAGCATCAACTGTTCAATCTCGGCGGTGAGTTGTCCATTCCAGGTTTTGAGTTGCTCAAGCCGGAAGCTGTGATCGAGCTCGACACCGCTCTCGAAAAATACAATGCTACCTTGCCACGGCTACAGGAATTCATCTTGCCTGCAGGCACGCGTACCGCCGCATTGGCCCATGTCTGCCGGACGGTGGCGCGCCGCGCTGAACGCGCGGTGGTCGCGCTGGACTTGGCCGAAGCACTGAATGAATCGCCTCGCCAATACCTCAACCGGCTCAGCGACTTGTTGTTTGTGCTTTCACGCGTGCTCAACCGCATGAACGGCGGGGACGACGTTTATTGGAAGAGCGAGCGGCTGGCTCAGCAGGGCTTAGTTGCAGACTAGAAAAAGTGCTCGGCTAATCAAGAGAGTTCATGATGCTGGTCAATAGAAGTTTGGCTGGCACTGCTATTCTTAAGCCATGAAACCTCGCCAGAAGTGGATCTTTGCTGCCATGACGCTGGCGTCGCTTTTGACGGGCGCGCTCTTGTTGCAACAGCGCGGAACGCCGGTTCAGGTGCTGCCTGTGCTGCGCAGCAATTTGCTGCAATCAGTCGTCGCGACGGGGCGCTTGAATGCGCCCACCCGCATCGAACTCGCGGCCGAAGTCACCTCGACGGTGTTGGCGGTGCATGTACGGGAGGGTGATCACGTCAAATCTGGCCAATTGCTGGTGCGTTTGTCTGACGCTGAAGCTCGCGCTGCGTTGCAGCAGGCCAAGGCTGCACTAGGCGAGGCGCGTAATCGGGCGACCCAGCAAGCCACAGTCGCCGCACCAGTGACGGTGCAAACAGTGGTGCAGGCCGATGCCGCTTGGCGCAATGCCGACAGTGAGTATCGGCGCTCGGAAGCGCTGGTGGCACAAGGCTTTTTCTCGCAACAAAAACTAGATGAATCTCGACGTGCGCTCGATTCGGCAGCCAGCGCATTGCGGTCTGCGCGGGTGCAGGCTGAGGCGAATCAGCCGAACGGGGTGGAAAGCGGTCTGGCCGCTGTGCGGGTGGAGCAAGCGTTAGCGGCCGTGCAAATGGCCGAGGCGCGGCTGGCCCGTTTGGCCATCAACAGCCCGGTTGACGGTGTGGTGTTGGTTCGCAATGTTGAGCCCGGCACGATGGCCCAGCCCGGTCGGGTTTTGCTAGCGTTGTCGGCGGGCAGTACCCGCATAGACGCGGGCATTGATGAGAAGCATCTGCAGATGTTGCGACTCGGCATGCCTGCCCGGGCTGTGGCCGATGCTTATCCGACCCAGCCTTTTGATGCGCAATTGAGCTACATCGGTCCGGCGGTAGATCTGCAGCGCGGTACCGTCGAGGTGCGCTTGGCCGTGGCACAGCCGCCCGCATTTCTGAAACCTGACATGACCGTGTCGGTGGAGCTCCTCGGCGCCAATCGATTTGGTGCGTTGGTGTTGCCTGCTGCGGCCGTGCGAGAGGCTGACCGTGCGTCGTCGTGGGTCTTGGCATTGCGCGACCATCGCGCTGTCCGGGTGCCGGTCAAATTGGGCCTGCGAGGGATTGGCACGGTCGAAATTCTCAGTGGTTTGGCGGAGGGCGATCTGGCTATTCCACAAACTGAAAAAGCGCTGCCGGGCGACAACGTGCGACAGGCCGCTAGCAGCCTGCAAGAAAAAGGCATGGAAGTGCCCTCATTCATCTCGCGTTGAAGCCAGCAGTCGCAACGCCACCCGCCGTCATGCCGAGCCCATTGTCAACACCACCGCATGAGCCCGTCGCTGGCACCGTCCCGACTAAGCCGCGTTGGCGCATCAAGAGGCCTTTTTTTCGGCGGTCTGGGCACCGACCAGAGCTCAGTTCATGGGCCCGCTGGATGCCTTTTGAGCTCTTTCTGGCCCTGCGCTTTTTGCGCGAAGGGCGGATGCAGAGCACGCTGATTTTGGCCGGTGTCACGGGCGGCGTAGCGGTGATCATTTTCCTGACACAACTCATCAATCAGCTGCAAAACACGATCATTGACCGCGTCATGGGGTCGCAAGCCCATGTGGTCATCAAGCCAACCGAAGAGCTGACTCGGCCAGTGTTGCAGGCAGGCGAAAGCCAAGCTGTCGCCGCTGTGGTCCAGCCACGTGAACAGCGCCTGCGATCAGTCGACCAGTGGGAGCGGATCGCAGCGCTGGCGGCCAACACCCCAGGCGTGTTGGCGGTCTCACCGGTGGCCAGCGGCCCCGCCTTTGCAGCACGCGGTAACTACAACAAAAGCGTGGTGCTGCTGGGCGTCAATCCTGACGCTTACCGCCGTGTCGTGCGGATGGACAACTACATGACGCGCGGAAGTTTTGATGTGGCCGGTAGTCATGCGTTGATCGGTATCGATTTGGCGCAAGACCTCGGGCTCACGCTGGGTGACAAGCTGCGTGTCACTGGCGCGACTGGACGCAGTGAAACATTGCAGGTCACCGGCCTCTTTGACATGGGTAACCGCGACCTGAATCGGCGATGGGTTTTTGTCACGCTCAAGTTGTCGCAAACTTTGCTCGATTTACCTGGCGGCGTGTCCAATATTGACCTCACGGTGACAGATCTGTTTGGTGCAGACCGTGTCGCCGACACGCTGCGCCTGGAGACAGGCCTCACCGTGGACAGCTGGATGCAGACCAATTCGGGCTTGCTGAATGCGCTGTCCAACCAGACGGTCTCGAACAACTTGATCCGAAGTTTTGTCGTCCTTATCGTGGCGCTGGGTATTTCCAGTGTGCTGGTCGTCAGCGTGGTGCAAAAACAGCGCGAGATCGGTATTTTGCGCGCCATGGGTGCGGGCCGGCGTCAAATCATGGCGGTCTTTTTGTTGCAGGGTGGCTTGGTCGGCCTGGCGGGTTCCATCTTAGGAGCGGTGCTGGCGTATGGCTTGCTTGTGGTGTTCTCGCATGTCTTCAAAAGCCCCGATGGCAGCCCAATGTTTGCGCCAATGTTAGACCCACAACTGGTCTTGCTGGCCTCGCTAGTGGCCTGCGGTGTGGGACTGGCCGCTGCGTTTGTGCCAGCGCGCAGCGCCGCCCGCATGGACCCAGTGCAAGCGATTCGTGCCTGAAAGGGCAAACCGATGAATCCCTCCGAGAACGCACCTATTCTTTGCCTAGAGGCCATCACCAAGCGCTACAACATCGGCACCGAGGTTGAGACCGAGGTCTTGCACGGCATCACGCTGGCCCTGCAGCAGGCAGAATTTGTCGCCTTGAAAGGGCCTTCAGGGTCTGGTAAAAGCACCTTGCTCAACATCATCGGTCTGCTTGAGCCGCCGACCACCGGCCAGTTGGACATCGCCGGTCAGGCGGCGCAGTCGCTGGATGATGCCGGCCTGACCGCCTTGCGCGGTGCCGCCATCGGTTTTGTCTTTCAGTTTCACCACTTGCTACCCGCCTTCACGGCGCTGGAAAACGTGTTGTTGCCGTCGATCGTCCGCCATGGCACGGCCACGCCCGCAGCCGAAGCGTTGGCGCGTGAGTTGCTCATTCGTGTCGGCTTGAAAGGCGCTGAATACAAACGGCCCGGCGAGCTATCGGGGGGTATGCAGCAGCGCGTGGCGATTGCCCGCGCCTTGTCGCAAAAGCCGCGGTTGATCTTGGCGGATGAGCCGACAGGTAACTTGGATACAGTCAGTGCTGACGAGGTGTTTGCGCTGCTGCGCGACTTCAACCGAGACCACGGCAGTGCGTGCCTGATCGTCACGCATGACCCCCGTTTGGCGCTGCGCTGTGACCGTGTGATTGAACTGGTCGACGGTCGCGTGGTCAGCCGCGCAGGCACAAAAATAGGTTAGTCTGGACTGACCAATGCGTTGTAAGCCCGCCGTGTTTCAGGTGACACCGATTGCAGCACCATCTCATACGGTGTCTTGTGCCGCACCAACAAGCGTGCTGACGCGATGGTTTTTGATTTACAAAACCAGTGGCAGGTGTGTTGCATGAGAAACAGTTCAGCGCTGAGCGTGAAGGCCCGTGATGCCGCTGCCACGGTGTCGTTGTAGCTGGCGGCTCGGGCCAGACCATCGGCATGAATTTTCAAGGCCTTGCGCAAGTCGAAGCTGGCATTCGGGGCCCATTGAGCTGCTTCACTCAGGGGCCAAGGCCAGAGGTTCACGCCGGTCTCGGCTGCATCAACTTTAGCCATGCTGTCGGCCAATTGTTTGAATTGGGCTGCCAGTTTGTCTTCGGTACCGTTCATCAGTTGCCAGATCGAGCCGCGTCGGGCGCTGTCGTTTTCACCTAGCGCTCTGGCATAGCCTTCGGTCAAGGTCTCCATGAGTTTTTCTATCTGGTAATTGCCAAGGTGCAGGCTCAGCAAGGCGATACGACGCCCTTCGGCTCGGGACTTGAGCGTGTAGCCGACGAAGGCGAACATCAATGAAAGTGCAAAAATTTCCATGTCAGGTGGGGTGCTTTTACTTGGGGGAAAAGGTCAAGTGTAGTCATACGAATTACATTGACAGTTCAGCAACGCATGCTCCGCTGCTGGCACCAGTGAAGAGGGACGTGCCTAAACCCTATAGCGGATGCTCGGTGTAGAACTTGCCGCCGTGAAACAGCAGAGGAGAAACACCTGCACGGTGTTCGCAGCGCTCGACTTCACCAACAAAGATGACGTGATCACCTTCCTCATAGCGGCTGCGGTTGAAGCATTCGAACGTAGCTGCTACGCCAGCCAACAACGGTGCACCGCAAAGACCTTCAGAGAACTCAACGCCCTCCCAGCGGTTTTCGCGCTTGCCGGCAAAGCGTTCGGCCATCTCTTTTTGGTCGGCCGCCAGAATGTTGATCGCGTAGTGCGAGCCTGTGCTCAAAGCCGCCATCGAGGCGGCGGATCGGCTCAGGCTCCACAACACCAGCGGCGGCTCCAGCGAGACGGAGTTGAAGGAATTGGCCGTCAGCCCGATCAAGTCGCCGTCAGCAGTGCGAGCGGTGATGATGGTCACGCCGGTGGCGAACATGCCGAGCGCACTGCGAAACTCCTGCCGCGAAAAATTCGGGCTGTTGGCGGCGAGGATTTGGACGGTGGACAGCAGGGAAGTCATGAGGATCATTGTCTGCGAAGAAGCGGCTTTTCAGATCTTATGCATGTCAAGGTCGGCCTCAAGCTAGGACTATTTCAGCGGTGATGTTGCAAGAAAAAAGTCATCATGGCGGCAGATGCATCCGGGCCGTGCGGGTCTGTGTACGAGCCGGCAGCGCTGCCGCCCGACCAAGCGTGCGGCCCCGCTTCGACCGACCAGTATTCGACGAAGTGGCGCTTGTCTTCGGTGCTGTAAACCGTGCGCAGTGCGTGGCGCAATTCGCCCGTGGGCGCGGGCAACTCTTCGGGGATGACGCTGCGTTTGAGCGTCACACCGGAGGCTTTCAGTGCGGCGATGGCGGCTAGCACGATCTGGTCGCCGTTGTCGGGGTGCACGGTGCGGTCGGCATCGCCATGAAAAACGATGGTTGGCATCACGTCCTTGAGCGCAGCAGGATCACCCGGAGCGCGTGAGCGACCGCCGCTGCGCATGGCGCTGAAGGCCGACATCACGTCGTGCGCTGCACCCGGCGGCAGACCCGAGTGCACGCCGACAGCGGCAAACAAGTCGGGGTAGTGGGCGGCAACGATGGCCGCCATGGCGCCACCCGCAGAGAGGCCGGCGATGTAGACGCGCGTTGGATCGACCGGGTAACGCGTGATGACTTGCCGCGTCAGGGCAGCCAGCATGGCGGGTTCGCCGGCGTGTCGGCCTTGGTGCGCGCTGTCAAACCAGTTCCAACAGCGCATTTGGTTGGCCTTGGGCAGTTGTTCTGGGTACAGCACCATGCAGGGCGTCTTGGCCGCCAGCTCGTTCATGGAGGTGCCGCGTGCAAAGTCAGGGGCATCTTGTTTGCAGCCGTGCAGCATCACGACCAAGGGGACACGGCTGAGTGATTCCGCCGTGGACGTCCCTGGCGATAAAGGCGGCCATGGCGGAGCATATAGATTGAAGTCGTAGCGCTCGCCGTCGAACTCAAAAACCTGCCGCGTGAAAGCGGCGCGGCGCGGCTTGGACGCAGTGGGTGCAGCCCAGAGTGGATCTGCAACAGCTTCAGTGCTGACAAGCTCAGGCGTAACAACCTCGGGCGCAACAAAGGCCGTCGGGAATGTGGAACTGGCGAGCTCTTGACGCAAGATGCGTCGCAACAGCCGCTCAGCCGCAGCCACATGGCCGCCAAGACGAGATTGGCGTGTGGCACGGACTAATTGGTTGATCCAAAAGGGCACTGCTTGAGCTCCAAGGTGCATGGCTACGGTGCCACAAAGAATACGCTTATTCGGTGATCCGCGTGGACGCCCGTTTCGCTATGGATTTTTGCGTTTGAAGCAATAGTAAGTGGGATATTTGCACT
>CANFSO010000047.1 GCA_947449895.1 Comamonadaceae bacterium | reverse complement strand
GGTCATGACATGAGCGCGCACTTCGACCCATCGTCATGGCGAGCGAAGCGCGGCCATCCATCGTTGAGGTGCGCGAAGATGGACTGCCGCGCTTCGCTCGCAGTGACGGGATATTCATGATGTCCTGCTCCATGAGCCGCCTTCGGCTCAAACTCAACAGAACCGACTTTGCTTTGGATGTGGACCTTGAATTGCCGGGCCAGGGCATCACGGTGTTGTTTGGTGTGTCCGGCTCGGGCAAGACCAGTTTGCTGCGTTGCGTGGCGGGACTGGAACGCACGCCGGGCGCGCTGGTGTCCATTGCCAGCGAGACCTGGCAAGACGACGCTGCCGGCATTTATTTGCCGACCTGGCGACGCCCGCTGGGTTATGTGTTTCAAGAAGCCAGCCTGTTTGAGCACCTGAATGTGCGGGCCAATTTGCAGTTTGGTTTGAAGCGCGCCAAAGCTGCCGACAGTTCGGCTTTGAGCGCCGCCATCGATCTGCTGGGCATTGCCGCGCTGTTGGAGCGCAAAACAAATCAGTTGTCCGGCGGTGAGCGCCAGCGCGTGGCAATAGCCCGCGCACTGGCCACGCAACCCCGTCTGCTGCTGCTGGACGAACCACTGGCTGCGCTCGACCATGCGCGCCGGCAAGACATCTTGCCCTGGCTGGAACGGCTGCGCGACGAGCTGAAAATCCCCATGCTGTACGTCACGCATTCCTCGGACGAGATGGCGCGACTGGCCGACACGCTGGTGGTGCTGGACGCTGGCAAGGTCAAGGCTTGTGGCCCCGTTGCCGAGGTGTTGGCCGGACTCGACATGCCGGTGGTGCTGGGTGACGATGCCGGGGCGCTGCTGTCAGCCCGCATTGAGGAGCGAGATGCGCACTGGCAACTGGCGCGACTGGCTTTTAACGGCGGCAGTCTCTGGGTCCGAGACACCGGTCTGCTGCTGGGACGAGCGGTGCGCGTTCGGGTCTTGGCGCGAGACGTCAGCATCGCCCTGGCCAAACCCAGCCACACCAGCATCCAGAATCTGCTGCCCTGTGTGGTGCAGGCGATCGGCCCGGACACGCATGCCTCACAGTCTTTGATCCAGCTCCAGTGCGGTCAGTCCGTTCTGCTGGCGCGTATCACCGCACGCGCGGTGAATGAGTTGCAACTGAAGCCCGATATGCTGGTCTGGGCACAGGTTAAATCAGTGGCTTTGGTCGAGTAGATTTTTTGCCCCTACGCCAATTCAGCACGCACCGGTTTCTTCGCCAACATGAACGACACCGACCCCAGCGCCGCCAAGATCGACAGCATGGTGAACCCTAAGCGGTAGTCGCCAGTCAGGTCAGCCAACAAGCCGGCCACCATCGGACCGGCCATTTGCCCCACGGCAATGATTGCGGCTGAAATACCCATGATGGAACCGATCGACGTGCGTCCAAAATAATCGGCACGGATGGCGAGCATGAAAGGGCCACGCAGTCCCCACGCAAAGCCATGAAAAATAGCGAAGGCGATCAAGCCTTGCATGTGGGTTGAGTAGGTCAGGAGCAGCAACCCGAGCGCATGCGACAACATGCACAGCGCTGCGACTTTTCTCTTTTCAAAAAGGTCACCCATAACCGCACCCATCAGTACGCCGACGAGTTGACCGAAAGTCATCAGCATGATGACCCAGCCGGCCGTTGCCACCGTGTAACCGAGTCCTTCTTTCATGTGCGTGATCGCATGGACATTGACCGCGGTGACCACCAGCAAGGCCAGTCCATGGCCGATCGCCAGCAACCAAAATGCTTGCGTTTTGAGGGCTTCGCGAACTGAGAAATCTTTTTGTCCGTGAACGTGCACAACTGCCGCACCCAGTGCGTGCTCGACTGGTCGAACGCCATCGACATAGTCGCCATGGTCTTCGGGGCGGCTACGGATCATCCTTGCGAGCGGCAGACCGACCACAAGAGCAACCATACCTGAAACAGCCGCAGTGACTCGCCAGCCCCACTGTTGCATAGACCAGGCCATGACAGGCACCATCAAACCACCCAAGGCCAGACCCATGCCCATAATGGACAGGGCACGGCCACGGTGTTTTTCAAACCAATGAACGATCGCCACTGAGAGTGGGAAATAGCCGCAGAAACTGGTGCCTATCGACATCAAAATGGCACTGACATAAAAGATGGCCACCGAATCCACCTGGCTGAGCACAAAAAATCCGATACTGAAAATCACGATGCCCCAGCGAATCAGGGATTGAGGTCCAATGCGGTCCATCAACCATCCGAGCATTGGCCCGTTGATGGCCGACTCAGCAGACTGAAGCGCAGCGGCGCCGGCAAGCGCCGTCTTGCTCCAACCCATTTCTTCAGACAATACGGCAATGTACAGACCGAAAGCCTGCAACAGCAAAGCGCCCAGCAGGAACTGGATGCCGCACGCCGCACCCACCATCTTCCAGCCATAAAAAATCTTCATTCAGCTCTCTTTTGGTCTGACGTCAAATTTTTCATGCGCGGGCTTGCAGAGCTGCGGCCAGCTTTAATCAGGTATTTTTGGAAATAGTGATAGTCGGGAACTTGGACGAAAAATCTTTGTTCTTGGCCGCAATCGAGACAGCGACTTTGCGGGCCACGGCTTTGTAAATACCGGCCACATCGCCATCGGGGTCAGCCACCACAGTCGGCCGGCCGTTGTCGGCCTGCAGGCGAATTTGCATATCCAATGGCAAGGCGCCAAGGTAATCCATGGCGTAATCGGCGGCCATTTTCTTGCCGCCGTCTTCGCCAAAAATATGCTCAGAGTGACCGCAGTTGCTGCAGATGTGCACCGCCATGTTTTCAACAATTCCGAGGATTGGCACGCCGACTTTCTCGAACATCTTGATGCCTTTTTTGGCATCCAGCAAAGCGATGTCTTGCGGCGTGGTGACGATCACAGCGCCCGTCATCGGCACGCGCTGGCTCAGCGTCAGCTGAATGTCGCCGGTGCCGGGTGGCATGTCGACGATCAAGTAGTCGAGGTCTTTCCAGTTGGTCTGGCGCAGCAACTGCTCCAGTGCTTGTGTCGCCATCGGGCCGCGCCAGATCATGGCTTCGTCTTGGGCCACCAAAAAGCCGATTGACATGACCTGGATGCCGTAGTTTTCCATCGGCTCCATGTTTTTGCCGTCGACGCTTTCAGGACGGCCTTCAATACCCATCATCATCGGCTGGCTGGGGCCGTAAATATCGGCGTCCAGCAAACCGACGCTGGCACCTTCAGCGGCCAAGGCCAGCGCCAAGTTAACTGCAGTGGTGCTTTTGCCGACGCCGCCCTTGCCCGAAGCCACGGCAATGATGTTTTTCACGTTGGGCAGCAGTTGCACGCCGCGCTGCACGCTGTGGCTAGAAATCTTAAACGTCACATTGACCGAGACGTTGTTGACGCCCGGAACGGCCTTGACGGCAGCGATCAGCTGCTTGCGAAACCCAGCCAGCTGGCTCTTGGCCGGATAGCCCAGCTCGACATCAAAGGACACGTCGCCTTCGGTCAACAGCAGATTTTTCACCGCTTTGGTGCTGACAAAGTCCTTGCCTGTGTTCGGGTCGATGACCGCCTGCAGGGCGTTAAAAATCTCTTGTTGGGTAAGTTGTTGTTCTGCCGCCATGAAATCTATCTCCGGTTTTATAGCTGCCGCTGAGGCGACAAAGTCTGTGAAAAGTTTGGGGAGAAGTCTAACGCCCGTGCCTCGGCCGCACAGGTCAAAGGGCTTAACCACGCCCCAACGGCATAAAATCCCGACTTAGTTCAATAAAGATGTTTATGTCCCAGCGCCGCCTTTTTGTCACCACCGCCCTGCCGTATGCCAACGGCAACTTCCACATCGGCCACATCATGGAGTACATCCAGGCCGATATTTGGGTGCGCTTTCAGCGAATGCAGGGTCACGACGTGAATTTTGTCGGTGCCGACGACGCCCACGGCGCGCCGATCATGATTGCCGCCGAAAAGGCGGGTAAAACGCCGCAGCAGTTTGTGGCGGACATCGCTGCGGGCCGCAAACCTTATCTGGACGGCTTTCACATCAGCTTTGACAACTGGAGCTCCACCGATTCGCCGGAGAACCATGAGCTGGCCCGGCAAATTTACCGCGACCTGCGTGACAACCCGCAAGGCTCTTTGATTGAAACCAAAACCGTTGAGCAGTTCTTTGACACCGAAAAGAACATGTTCCTGCCGGACCGTTTCATCAAAGGTGAATGCCCGAAATGCCACGCCAAAGACCAGTACGGCGACAACTGCGAGGTCTGCGGTGCAGTCTATGCGCCGACTGATTTGATCAACCCGTTCTCCGCCTTGTCGGGCGTGACGCCGGTGCTGAGAAGCTCTGAGCATTTTTTCTTCAAGTTGTCTGACCCGCGCTGTGTTGAATTTCTGGAAAACTGGACGCAAGACGGCAAACTACAACCGGAAGTCGCCAACAAGGTCAAGGAATGGTTTTCGGTGCGCACCAACCCGGATGGCACGCAAAGCGAAGGCTTGGGCGACTGGGACATCAGCCGTGACGCGCCCTACTTTGGCATCGAAATTCCCGACGCCCCGGGCAAGTACTTTTACGTCTGGCTGGACGCGCCGGTCGGCTACCTCGCCTCCTTGAAAAACCTGCTCGACCAACGCGGCCAGAACTACGACGCCTACATGGCCGACCCAGCACTGGAGCAGTACCACTTCATTGGCAAAGACATCGTGACCTTTCACACCTTGTTCTGGCCGGCGATGCTGAAGTTCAGCGGTCGCAAGACGCCGAACAACGTCTTTGTGCACGGCTTTTTGACCGTCAACAACGGTGAAAAAATGAGCAAGAGCCGCGGCACCGGACTCGATCCGCTGAAGTACCTCGGTCTCGGCATGAACCCCGAATGGCTGCGCTACTACCTGGCCGCCAAGCTGAATGCGCGCAATGAAGACATCGACTTCAATGCCGACGACTTCATGGCCCGCGTCAACAGCGACTTGGTTGGCAAGTACATCAACATCGCCAGCCGTGCGGCGGGTTTTATCAGCAAACGTTTTGGCGGCCAGTTGGGCGACATCAGCACTGACGGCGCTGCGCTGCTGGACGCGCTGCGGGCGCAACGCAGCGTCATCGAGCCGCTGTACGAAAACCGCGAATTCGCCAAAGCTGCGCGTGAAGTGATGCTGCTGGCTGATCAAGTCAACGCCTATGTGGACCAAAACAAACCTTGGGAACTGGCCAAAAAAGAAGGCCTGGAAGCGCGCCTGCACGACGTTTGCACCGTGTGTATCGAGGCCTTTCGCTTGTTGAGCCTCTACCTGAAACCGGTGTTGCCGGCACTGGCTGCGCAAGTTGAAGATTTCTTGAAAACGCCGCCGATGCGCTTTGCAGATGCCGCTACGCCGCTTGGCCAAGGCCACCTGATTGGTGACTACAAACACCTGATGCAGCGCGTCGATATGAAACAACTGGATGCCTTGTTTGAACCGCCGGCGGGCACAGAACCTGCGGTCACTGAGGCCGTTGCTGAAGCCGCTAACACTGGTGAAGCGCTGATCCCTGGCGGAGAAGCCATCGCCCCGACCATCACCATCGACGACTTCGCCAAGATAGATTTGCGCATCGCCAAGATCGTCAACTGCGAGCGCGTTGAAGGCTCGACCAAGCTCTTGCGCTTAACGCTGGATGCTGGCGAAGGTCGGCTCCGCAATGTCTTCAGCGGCATCGCATCGGCCTACCAGCCTGAGCAGTTGATCGGCCAGCTCACCGTGTTGGTGGCGAACCTCGCGCCGCGCAAGATGAAATTCGGCATCAGCGAAGGCATGGTGCTGGCCGCCAGCCACGCCGACGAAAAAGCCCAGCCCGGCATTCACGTCTTGACACCTTGGCCGGGTGCCACGCCAGGTATGCGGATTCATTGATGCGCCCACTTGCACTTGCATTTTTGCTCTCCGGCTCGGCGCTTCTACTCCAGGGCTGTGTCGTCGTTGCAGTGGTCGACACGGCCGCCTCCTTGGCCGTCGGTGCGGTCGGGCTGGTGGGTGACGCGGCCATCGGTACGGTCAAGGTGGCTGGCAAAGTCGTCGGCGCGGTATTGCCGGGGCAATAGCCCTAAGCCGGTGTTTAATGGTCAGGACAGACATTTTCTGAACAACGGACCACATGACAATGCCCGTTCCTCTGGCCTCTTTTCGGCCTCGCCTGCTTGACGCCCTCAAAGGCTACTCACAAGAGCGCTTCGTCAAAGACGCCGGCGCGGGCATCACCGTCGGCATCGTGGCGCTGCCGCTGGCCATGGCCTTTGCAATTGCTTCGGGACTCCAACCTGAAGCGGGTATCTGGACGGCCATCATTGCTGGCGCACTGGTCTCGTCACTGGGCGGCTCGTCGGTGCAAATCGCCGGCCCGGCGGGTGCGTTCATCGTCATTGTGTACGGCATTTTGGAGCGCTATGGCCTAGCCAATCTGCTGATCTCCACGGCCTGTGCCGGCGTGCTGATGGTCCTGTTGGGCTTGTTCAAACTCGGCACCCTCGTGCGTTATGTGCCCGTCAGCATTGTGGTGGGATTCACCAACGGCATCGCCGTACTGATCGCCCTGTCGCAGGTGAAAGATTTTCTGGGCTTGCGGGTGGAGAAGATGCCAGCGGATTTTTTCTCGCAACTGATCGTTCTGGGCAGCCACTTGGGGACGATCAACTTGTACGCACTGGGTCTGGCGCTGGCCTGCTTGGTTGGCCTGTGTGTCTGGCCACGCCTTTTCAAAGCCCCGCCTAAAGTCAAGGGGATGCCGATGCGCAACGCCGCGCGGCTGACCTCTCGCCTGCCCGGCCCGATTGTCGCGTTGGTCAGCCTGACGGCTCTAGCCTACATAGCCAGCTTCCCGGTCGAAACCATCGGTTCTCGCTTTGGCGGTATTCCGCAAGCACTGCCCGTCTTTGCCCTGCCCGACTTTTCGTGGGACACCGTGCGGCTGCTCTTCGCTCCGACCCTCACCATCGCTTTCCTGGGCGCGATTGAATCCCTGCTGTGCGCCCGAGTCGCTGACCAGATCTCTGGCCTGCCCCGGCATGACCCAAATCAGGAACTGATGGCCCAAGGTATCGCTAATTTTGTGGTGCCGTTTTTTGGTGGTATGCCGGCCACAGGCACCATCGCCCGCACCTTGACCAATGTACGGGCGGGCGCGACCTCACCGATTTCAGGGCTGGTGCATGCCCTGTCGCTGGTGGTCATCGTGCTGTTGGCGGCACCCTTGGCAGTCCACGTGCCACTGCCGGTGCTGGCCGGTGTCTTGATGTACGTCGCATGGAACATGGGCGAATGGCGTGAATTGCTGCGTTTTCGCCAATACAGCAACCACTACAAGTTGCTCATGTTCGGGACGTTTTTCTTGACCGTGGTGTTTGACCTGACAGTGGCGCTGCAAGTCGGGCTGATTTTGGCCTGCGTGCTGTTTGTGCGGCGCATGAGCTCGCTGTTTCGGGTGGTCGAGACCTCGCGGGATGCCAAATCAGCCAGCTTTCAGCTTTACGGCTCCTTGTTTTTTGGTGCCGTGGCCAAGGTCGACCCGATTCTGACGACGATCGAATCTGCGCCACAAGGGTTGGACATCAGGCTTGACTTGCAATCCCTGCAGTCGCTGGACCACTCTGGCCTAGAGGTGCTGGAGCAGCTCCACAAGGCGGCCGTTCTACGCGGCGGACGAATGGTCCTGACAGGACTGAACGCCCAACCGCGCGAAACCATGGAGCGGTCCGGCTTTCTCGCCAAGGTCGACGCCAGCATCCCCTAAAATGCAGTTCAAAGGTTTATGACATGTCCATTTTTCGCCGCCCCGATTACACCTCTGAAGTGTCTCAATTCATTGAGACAATGAAGACCCAAAAACCGACCCTTGAGGCCGAGCAACGCGAAGGCCGCGCCATTTGGTGGGACCAGAAAATTGACCTCAGCGTCGAACAAGAGTACCAAGCAGCCCGCGTAGACCAACAGCCCTACGTCTACCAAACCAGCCAGCACCCGAACGGGAAGTAATGGCCTTGCCGGCGGACTTGCCCCTGACCAACGACCAGTCGCTGTTGCCGACCAGTCTCAAAGACGTCCCTGGCATGCCGGCGGTGATTGACCAAGTGGCGCTGGCCCGTCTGTATGGCGAGCCTTTGTTTGCGATGCCGCATGACCTGTACATTCCGCCGGATGCACTGAAGGTTTTTCTGGAGGCTTTTGAAGGCCCACTGGACTTGCTGCTCTACCTGATTCGCAAGCAAAACTTCAATATTCTCGACATCCCGATGGCGGCGGTGACACGGCAGTATTTGGCGTATGTCGATGAAATTCGATCGACCAATCTGGAGCTGGCGGCTGAGTATTTACTCATGGCAGCGATGTTGATCGAGATCAAATCGCGCATGCTGCTGCCACCAAAGAAAACGGCCGAAGGCCAAGAGGCTGAAGACCCGCGCGCCGAGCTGGTCCGGCGTCTGCTGGAGTATGAGCAGATCAAACTGGCGGCGCACCAGCTCAACAGCATCCCGCAGTTTGGCCGGGATTTTTTACGCGCGCAGGTGTTTGTCGAACAAGCCTTGCAACCGCGTTTTCCGGATGTCAGCGTGGTTGACCTGCAAGACGCTTGGCGTGACATCGTCAAACGGGCGCGGCTGGTGCAGCACCACGTGATCACACGCGAAGAACTCAGCGTGCGCGAGCACATGAGCATCGTGCTGCGTAAATTACAAGGCAGCCGCTTTGTTGAATTTGAAGAGCTGTTTGACACCACGCGCGGCATGCCGGTGCTGGTGGTCACCTTCATCGCCATGCTGGAGCTTTGCAAAGAGGGGCTGATCGACGTCACACAGGCTGAAGCTTTCGCCCCCATTTACGTCCGATTGGCCTACACGCCAACTTGAAGCCGCTTAACTGTGGGTGCTGGCCTTTGGCTCGCGCCTATTCATCCATGACGCCGTTTAAACATGGCTTCCTCAAGGAGCACATATGACCCAGAAAACCGCCAACTCAGCCCAGCCGTCCATCGACAGTTTGGCGTCAGCCTACGGCACTTTGCCGCCCGTCTCAGTGCGGTCACAGCGCAAACCCGTCAGCTTGCCGCGCTTGCGCGAAATGCATCAGCAGGGTGAAAAAATCACCATGCTAACGGCCTACGACGCCACCTTCGCGGCCGTGGCGGACGCCGCCGGCATCGAGTGCATTTTGGTTGGCGATTCGCTTGGCATGGTCTGTCAGGGTCTGACCAGCACCGTCGGTGTGTCGCTGGAAACCATGCGCCACCACACCGAATGTGTGGCCAACGGCCTGCGCCGCTCGCAAAGTACAGCTTGGCTGATTGGTGACCTGCCCTTCGGCAGTTACCACGAGTCGCGTGAGCAGGCTTTTCGCAGCGCCAGCGTGCTCATGCAGGCTGGCGCGCACATGGTCAAGTTAGAGGGTGGCGGCTGGACCACCGACATCGTGCGTTTTTTGGTAGAGCGCGGGATTCCGGTCTGCGCCCACCTCGGGTTAACGCCGCAAACCGTGCACGCATTGGGCGGTTACCGGGTGCAAGGGAAAACCGGCGAATCAGCCGCCTTGCTGAAACAACACGCGCATGAATTACAAGACGCGGGCGCCGCCATGGTCGTGCTCGAAATGGTGCCCGCTGCCGTCGCCGCCGCCCTGACGACCGAACTCACGCGCTGCGCGACTATCGGAATTGGTGCCGGCAAAGACACGGCCGGTCAAGTGCTGGTACTGCACGACATGCTCGGTATCAACTTGGGCAAAATGCCTCGCTTTGTGCGTAACTTCATGGACGACGCCGGCAACGTGCGAGGCGCCATGGAAGCCTATGTCAAAGCCGTCAAAGAAGGCAGCTTTCCGGTTGACGCTTTGCACGCTTGGTAACGTCTCTCTTTTCAATCTCTCTGGTTTCTAGGATTTTTTGATGCATATCGTTCACACCATTGCCGACCTGCGCCAGCACCTGAGTGCATTTCGGCGGCCGGCTTTCGTGCCAACCATGGGCAACCTGCATGACGGTCATATTGCGCTGGTCAAACAGGCCTCGACCTTGGGCGACGTCACGGTGTCGAGCATTTTCGTCAACCGTTTGCAGTTTGCGCCGCATGAAGATTTCGACAGCTACCCGCGCACGTTGGACGCCGATGCCCAGCGCCTGAAAGAGGCCGGTTGCAATGTGCTGTTTGCACCGCGCGAAAGAGAGCTCTACCCTGAACCGCAAACCTACAAGGTGCACCCAGCGTCGGAGCTCGCAGACATTTTGGAAGGGCACTTCAGGCCTGGCTTTTTCATTGGCGTCAGCACTGTTGTCTTGAAGCTTTTTTCATGTGTTTTTGCCGGCAAGCCAGCGGGCGTCGCCGCCTTTGGCAAGAAGGACTATCAACAGGTCATGGTGATCCGCCGCATGGTGCAGCAGTTTGCCCTGCCAATCGAGGTCGTGACCGGTGAGACGCAACGCGCAGATGACGGCCTGGCTTTGTCTTCCCGCAACACCTACCTCAGCCCTGCTGAGCGGGCAGAGGCGGTGCAACTCTCCATCGCCTTGGCGGCCTTGGGCCAAGCCGCCCAAGGTGCGCAAGCGGCTGACCTGCCGACGCTTGAAGCTGCCGCCATGCAAGCACTGGCGCGGCGGGGCTGGAAGCCTGATTACTTGACGGTGCGCAAGCGCGCCGACTTATTGAGCCCGCATCCGCAAGCTGGCCCGCTGGGCACAGAACCCTTGGTGGTTCTGGGCGCAGCCAAGCTCGGCATGACGCGGCTGATCGACAACCTGGAGATTTGAGCTTTAAGCCGCCATGAAGGCTCAGACTTCAGCCTTGCTCAACGGTGGCTGTACGCTCCATCAGCGAGGCGACAGCCTGCACGGGTGTGACTTCACCGTCTAGCAACGCAACCACAGCCTCGGAAATCGGCATTTCAATGCCGAGTGCTTGGGCCCGCTGCACCACTGTGCGGGCGCAATAAGCGCCTTCAGCGACGTGGCCTAACGAAGCCACCGCCTGAGCCAGCGTTTGACCTTGCGCCAGCAGCAAGCCGACTTGGCGGTTGCGGCTCAAGTCCCCGGTCGCAGTGAGCACCAGATCGCCCAGACCGGACAAGCCGGTGAAGGTTTCGTTTTGAGCGCCCAGGGCTACCCCGAGTCGGCTCATCTCGGCCAAGCCGCGGGTGATGAGCGCTGCGCGGGCATTCAGGCCGAGCTTCAAACCATCGCAAAAACCGGTCGCGATGGCCAGCACGTTTTTAACCGCGCCACCAACTTCAACGCCAATGATGTCGTCGCTGGCGTAGACCCGCAAGGTGTCGCTGTGAAATGCGTCGACCAGCGCTGCCCGCACATCGGCATGCTCACTGGCCGCGACCAAGGCCGTCGGTTGACCCGCCGCCACTTCACGCGCAAAACTCGGGCCGCTCAAAACACCCGCGAGTAAGTCGGGAGCGACTTGCGCCAGGATCTCGTGAACCAGCAAACCTACGCCAGGCAAGGCGCCCGGTGCAGCGCCAGCAACCGCAGCTAGCGGCGCTTCAAAGCCCTTGCTCAACCAAGCCACCGGCACGCGCACATGGGCTTGTTGCAAACGCTGGAAAACGCCGCGCACGCCAGCGATCGGCGTGGCGATAACGATCAAGTCTTGACCAACCAGAGACGCTTCCAGAGAAGCGTCAGTGCCGCCCAGCACCTGCAGGCCAGGGGCCAGCGTGATGCCTGGCAAATAGCGCTCGTTCTTGCGGGTCGACTGAACCGCTTCGACCAAGGCCGCGTTGCGGGCCCACAGCGACACCTCATGCGCGGCTTGTCCAGAGACCGTTTTGAGACTGGCCGATACCGCCAGTGCCGTGCCCCAAGCGCCAGCGCCGATGACAAGAATTTTCATACCGCGCCCTGCCCTGCAAGCGTGCGACGATTCAACAGTGGGAAATAATGGATCAAAACTTAAACAATGATCTGCGGTGCGGCCTGAGCGGCAGCATCAGCTTGCTGTTGCAAGAACATCGCTTGGAAGTTGATTTCGGCCAAGTGCACGGGCGGGAAACCACCGCGCTGGATGACGTCAGCAACGTTGCCACGCAGGTAGGGGTAGACGATTTGCGGGCAAGCGATGCCCAGAATCGAACCGAGTTGATCGGCCTCGACGTTGCGCACTTCAAAGATGCCAGCTTGTTTGGCTTCCACCAAAAACACCGTCTTCTCATTGATTTTGGTATGCACCGTTGCTGTCACGGTCACTTCAAAAATACCGTCGGTGACAGGCGATGTTTCAACACCCAGCTGGATGTCAACGCTAGGTTGTTCTGGGTCGAGCAGTATCGCGGGGGAATTAGGCTGCTCCAGCGAGATGTCTTTGAGGTAAACGCGTTGAATCTGGAAAACAGGGTCAAGGTTGGCTTCGGCCATGGTGCACTTTCAACAAACTAAAAAAGGAATGCCTGCAGGCGGTGAATGCCGTGCAAACTCAGGGATTATCTCCGGACGATCAGCAAAATAAGCTCAGCTGGCAGCAGCAAAACAGCCACCCAAGCCACGATCAGCCCAAAAATCAAGCAGCGTTCAGCAACGGCAGCAAACCACCGCGGCCATCCAGCGCCACCAAGTCGTCGCAACCACCCACATGTGTGGTGCCGATAAAGATCTGCGGCACTGTGCGGCGACCGGTGATCGTCATCATTTTTTCTCGTTCGCCCGGCAGCATATCAACGCGAACTTCATCGAGTTCAGCAACCCCGCGCTGCTTCAGGAGCGCCTTGGCTTGAGTGCAATAAGGGCAAGAGCCCGTGGTGTAAATCTTGACGGTTTGCATGCTCAAGCCTTTTGAACTGGCAAGTTGGCTTCGCGCCAGGCTTTGAGACCGCCGCTCAGGCTTTGGGCCTGGTCGTAGCCGAGTTTCTTGGCCACGGCCACGGCGCGCCCTGCGCGAGCACCCGACTGGCACAGAAAAATAACCGGCAAAGCCTTGTTCTTGACTGTGCTCGGCAACTTGTCTTCAAGCTGGCTAAAAGGGATGTTTTTAGAGTTGGCAACGTGGCCAGCGGCAAATTCATCGACCTCACAAACGTCAATCACCACGGCTTTTTCGCGGTTGATCAATTGCACTGCAGCCGCAGCACTGAGGTTTCCGGCAGCAGTACTGCTGGCGATCAATGGCCAAACCAGCATACCGCCAGCGGCCAGCGCGACGGAAATCAGCATCCAGTTGTCGATCAGAAATTTCACTTTTGAGCCTTTTGAGTGTTGTGCCGTTCGGCAGTTAAGCCATGATTTTAGAATGGAGGTTGAACCTTGCGCAGCGCGCCTGCTGCCAAACCCCTGCAACCCGACTTTTTCTAGTGTTCCTACATGTACAAATTAGTGCTTATCCGCCACGGCGAGTCCACCTGGAATCTTGAAAACCGCTTCACCGGCTGGGCTGACGTCGACCTGACGCCGACCGGCATTGCCCAAGCACTGAGTGCTGGCAAGCTGCTTAAAAATGAAGATTACGAGTTCGATGTAGCCTACACCAGCGTCCTGAAGCGGGCGACCCGCACACTCTGGCACGTGCTTGACGAGATGGATCGGACTTGGCTGCCAGTGGTTCACAGCTGGCGCCTGAACGAGCGCCATTACGGTGCCCTGCAAGGCCTTAACAAAGCCGAAACGGCCAAAAAATACGGCGACGCGCAGGTGCTTGCTTGGCGCCGCAGCTATGACGTACCACCGCCGGCCCTGTCGCCGGACGATGAGCGCTGCGAACGCAGTGACCCTCGCTACGCCAAACTGGCCCCGGAACAAGTGCCCCTGACGGAATGTCTGCAAGACACTGTGGCGCGGGTCATGCCGCTCTGGACCGAATCCATCGCGCCCGCCATCAAGGCAGGCAAACGCATTGTGATGGCGGCCCACGGCAACTCCATCCGGGCGTTGGTCAAGTACCTGGACAACATGTCCGATGCAGACATTGTTGGCCTGAACATTCCGAATGGCATTCCGCTGGTCTATGAGTTGGACGCCGAGCTCAAGCCGATTTGCCACTATTACCTAGGCGACATCGAAGCGATTGCCAGGGCGGCTGCGGCAGTAGCGGCGCAGGGCAAAGGCTAAACAGGCCAGGTCAAATTTCGGCACCGCTGTCACAGAGATGTAAAACAGCGCGGTTTTGACCCGCTATTTTGACTTGGATCAGGTTTCCTGCGGAACTGTCTGGCAAGGCTTTTCTCCAAGGTGTATATTGCTTCACATTCTTGCCGGGGGCCTGTGCAGCACATGTTGTAACGCCTTGGGGACAAGGCCAATGAAGGTGTTTTTTTATGGGTCAAAAACTCAAAGTAGCAGGCTGGATTTCCGTGGGTGCCATTGCAGGCGCATTGACCACCGTACAACTACAAGCGGTAGCACGCGGTGGGATGACTCCACTGCCACTTGAAGAATTACAACAACTCGCCGCTGTTTTTGGCATGGTCAAGAGTGACTATGTCGAGCCAGTGGACGAGAAAAAGCTTATCACTGATGCCATCGCCGGCATGGTCGCCAGCCTCGACCCACACTCGGTTTATTTCGACAAAAAGTCTTTCAAGGAATTCCGTGAAGGGACCAGTGGACGATTTGTCGGCGTCGGTATCGAGATCAGCCAAGAAGACGGACTCGTCAAAGTGGTATCGCCGATCGAGGGCTCACCCGCCGATCGTGCTGGCCTGAAGCCGAACGATCTGATCACCAAGATTGACGAGACCTTCGTCAAAGGTCTGAGCCTGAACGACGCGGTCAAAAAAATGCGCGGTGAACCGCAGACCAAAGTGGTGTTAACAATCTTCCGTAAAGACGAGAACCGCACCTTTCCAGTGTCCATCACCCGTGAAGAAATTCGCACCCAGTCGGTTCGCAGCAAAGTCATCGAACCTGGTTATGCATGGATTCGTTTAAGCCAATTCCAAGAGCGCACTGTTGAAGATTTCGCCACCAAAATTGAACAAATCTACAAACAGGAGCCCAATCTCAAAGGTTTGGTGCTTGACTTGCGTAACGATCCGGGTGGTCTATTGGACGCGGCGGTCGCTGTCTCGGCGGCGTTCTTGCCAGCCAACGTGACGGTGGTCTCGACCAATGGGCAATTGGCAGAGAGCAAGTTCACATACAAAGCCTCGCCCGAGTTTTATGCTCGTCGTGGGGCGGATCCACTCAAAAATTTGCCCGCAGCCTTGAAAACCGTACCCTTGGTGGTGTTGGTCAATGAAGGTTCGGCCTCGGCCAGCGAGATCGTGGCCGGCGCCCTGCAAGACTACAAACGCGCCATCATCATGGGCAACCAAACCTTCGGCAAGGGCTCTGTACAAACTGTGCGTCCGCTCGGTCCTGACACCGGTCTAAAGCTCACCACCGCACGTTACTTCACGCCCAGTGGCAAATCGATTCAGGCCAAAGGCATTGTCCCTGACGTGATGATTGACGAAACACTGGAAGGCAGCCCTTACGCTGCTTTGCGCACGCGTGAAGCCGACTTGGAAAAACACCTGAACAGCGGCCAAGGCGCTGAAGTGAAAGACCCGGGCCGCGAAAAAGCCCGTGAGGAAGCCTTGAAACGCCTTGAGGAAGAGTCCCGAAAGACGCCAGAGCAACGCCGGGCACCTGAGTTTGGCAGCGCCAAGGACTTCCCGCTGATTCAGGCCATCAATCAGCTCAAAGGCAGTCCCGTCATCGTCAGCAAGACCATGACTGAACGCAAGGAAGAGAAAAAGGAAAATTAAGCGTCGACATAGAACCGCCAACGCCGGTGCCTTTTCGCCCGGCGTTGCTATTTTTAGACTTGACTAAGCCTTGGCCAGTCTCCACTCTGCACGTATGAACGACTCCCAACTGCTGCGTTATTCGCGGCATATTCTGCTCGATGACATCGGCATTGAAGGACAAGCCCGGTTGCTGGCATCTCATGCGCTGATCATCGGCGCAGGCGGACTGGGTTCACCTGCTGCACTTTATTTGGGAAGTGCTGGCGTTGGGCGCATCACCGTCGTTGACCATGACCGCGTCGAAGCCACAAATCTGCAACGGCAAATTGCTCATACCATGGCGCGAATCGATCAGTTCAAAGCACTGTCGATTGCCGAGGCGGTTGCCCAAATCAATCCCGATGTGCAAGTTAACGCCGTGACACAGCGAGCCGACGACGAACTACTGAACGAGTTGGTCAAAGAAGCCGACGTGGTACTCGACTGCACTGACAATTTTCAGACTCGCCATGCCATCAACCGCGCCTGCGTGCGGCATAGCAAACCACTTGTATCAGGGGCGGCGCTGCAATTTGATGGACAGGTCTCGGTTTTTGACTCACGCCAGCCAGCGGCACCCTGCTATGCCTGCCTGTTTCCTGAGTCAGATGCCCCCGAGGAAACCAACTGCGCCACCATGGGCGTCTTCGCGCCGCTGGTAGGGATCATTGGCAGCATGCAAGCCGCAGAGGCTCTTAAGTTGTTGTGCAGATTCGGAGGGTCACTGGCGGGCAAACTGTTGATGGTCGATGCGCGGTACATGAGCTGGACGGAAATGGGTGCACGGCAACAACCCGATTGCAAGGTTTGCGGCGCCTATTAAATAGCCATGACGATCACTGAAACTCGAACTTTCAGCTGTTTTTTTCAATACCTACGTTACGGAAGAGCAAATTTTTGCTTATTTAAGTAATATATTTAAAACTGTAGGAGTTGCCCTACACATGCAT
>CANFSO010000046.1 GCA_947449895.1 Comamonadaceae bacterium | reverse complement strand
TTTGGCTCAATTTTGAGCACAACGTGGCCGTACTGACCCTTACCGCCGGACTGACGCACGAACTTGCCTTCAGCATCTTCGATGGTCTTGCGAATCGTTTCACGGTAAGCCACCTGTGGCTTACCGACGTTGGCTTCAACACCGAACTCGCGCTTCATGCGGTCAACAATGATTTCCAGATGCAACTCGCCCATACCAGCGATCAGGGTCTGACCGGACTCTTCGTCGGTCTTGACGCGGAAAGAAGGATCTTCTTGAGCCAGACGTTGCAAGGCGATGCCCATTTTTTCCTGGTCGACCTTGGTCTTTGGCTCGACAGCCTGCGTGATCACAGGCTCAGGGAAGACCATGCGCTCGAGCATGACGATGGCATCTGGATCGCACAGGGTTTCGCCCGTGGTGACGTCTTTCAAACCCACGCAAGCAGCGATGTCACCGGCGCGAATTTCGCTGACTTCTTCACGGTTGTTGGCGTGCATTTGCACGATACGACCGATACGCTCTTTCTTGCCCTTGATCGGGTTGTAAACGCTGTCGCCCTTTTTCAGCACGCCAGAGTAAACACGCACGAAAGTCAGCTGACCGACGAACGGGTCGGTCATCAGCTTGAATGCCAGTGCGGAGAATTTCTCACCGTCGTCAGCCTTGCGGGTGACAGGCTGCTCATCATCATCCATGCCTTTGACCGGTGGGATGTCGATAGGCGATGGCATGAACTCGATCACGGCGTCCAGCATGCGCTGAACACCTTTGTTCTTGAAAGCAGAACCGCAGTACATCGGCTGGATTTCGCTCGCGATGGTTCGCGTACGAATACCGAACTTGATTTCTTCTTCAGACAAGTCACCTTCTTCGAGGTACTTGTTCATCAATTCTTCATTGGCTTCAGCAGCTGCTTCGACCATTTTTTCGCGCCATTCCTTGGCCAACTCAACGAGTTCAGCGGGAATTTCGCGGTAGTCGAACTTCATGCCTTGCGACGCTTCGTCCCAGATGATGGCCTTCATTTTGATCAGGTCAACCACGCCGGTGAAGCTTTCTTCTGCGCCAATTGGGATCACCATTGGCACAGGGCTGGCCTTCAGGCGCAGCTTCATCTGGTCAACGACTTTGAAGAAGTTGGCACCGGTACGGTCCATCTTGTTGACAAAGGCCAGGCGTGGCACTTTGTACTTATTAGCCTGACGCCAGACAGTTTCCGATTGGGGCTGAACGCCACCCACTGCGCAGTAAACCATGCAAGCGCCATCCAGCACGCGCATGGAACGCTCAACTTCAATCGTGAAGTCAACGTGGCCCGGGGTGTCAATGATGTTGATACGGTGCTCAGGCAAGGACTTGTCCATGCCCTTCCAGAAGCAAGTCGTAGCAGCCGACGTGATCGTGATGCCGCGCTCTTGCTCTTGCTCCATCCAATCCATGGTGGCTGCGCCGTCGTGAACTTCACCAATTTTGTGGTTCACGCCAGTGTAAAAAAGGACCCGCTCGGTCGTGGTGGTTTTGCCGGCATCAATGTGCGCGGAAATGCCGATATTTCGGTAGTTTTCAATGGGGGTAGCGCGGGACATAAATTTCTTTCAGTTCGATGAACGAACAAGATTCGTAGCTAAAACATGATTCATGTTTTTACTGCGCGTCTGCTGGCTGCACCTTGTGTGCGCAGCCGGCAGAGATTTGGGGTTGAACCGTCAGGCCTGAAGGCGCATCGCGCGCCTTGAGCCTTCGGGCAACGCATCAAATTCGCGTAGTCAACATGGCAGTCGACTTTAGAAGCGCAAGTGGCTGAAGGCCTTGTTGGCTTCGGCCATGCGGTGAACTTCATCACGCTTTTTCATGGCACCGCCACGGCCTTCAGTCGCTTCCATCAGCTCATTGGCCAGACGCAAAGACATGGATTTTTCACCACGCTTTTTGGCGGCTTCTTTGAGCCAACGCATGGCCAAGGCCATGCGACGCACAGGACGAACCTCAACCGGCACTTGGTAGTTTGCACCACCAACACGACGGGACTTCACTTCAACCATCGGCTTGATGTTGCCAATAGCCATGTGGAAAGCCTCGAGCGGGTCTTTGCCTGGGTTCTTTTTCTCGATAAATTCGAGCGCGCCATAAATGATGCGCTCTGCGACGGCCTTTTTGCCGCCTTGCATGATCACGTTCATGAACTTGGCGAGATCGACATCGCCAAATTTTGGATCAGGAAGAATTTCACGTTTAGGGACTTCGCGACGACGTGGCATTTTTTCACCTCTTTGCTTCAGTTGGCGCCACTCCAAGCAGTCTTGGGGCAACACCGCGAGAACTTATTCAGTTCTCACTTACTCGACCGGCACAACTATTTGCGCTTGGGTCACTTCGCTCACAACACCGGCCAGGGCGAGGGGAGCACCTTGTTTTTTCAAAGACATTTGCAAACTATTTGCAAGCGCTTTTGGCGCGGACACTGCTTGCGCAGACCGAACCGGTCAAGCCCTATTGGCTTATTTGACCTTTGGCTTTTTAGCGCCGTACTTGGAGCGCGACTGCTTGCGGTCTTTCACGCCTTGCAAGTCGAGCGAACCACGCACGATGTGGTAACGCACACCCGGCAAGTCTTTGACACGACCACCACGAACCAGCACCACGCTGTGTTCCTGCAGGTTGTGGCCTTCGCCGCCAATGTAGGAGATGATCTCAAATCCGTTGGTCAGGCGCACTTTGGCGACTTTACGCAGAGCGGAGTTTGGCTTCTTCGGCGTTGTTGTGTACACACGGGTGCACACGCCGCGGCGCTGTGGCGAGTTCTGCATCGCAGGACTCTTCGATTTGATCTTTTCGACCTCGCGCCCCTGGCGCACTAGCTGATTAATGGTTGGCATGTAAAAACGTCCCTAAACGTCGAATATTTAACTAACTTGATACCCGCAACAAGTACGTGAAAACTTGAAAACGTGCACCCCTCCGGAATTTCCGGAAAGCCTTCTAGTGTAGCAGTACGGATTGACGGCTGTAAACAGCCACTGTGGCAGGGCTTGATCCGGTCATTATTTGATCCACAAGCGCACTGAATCCCAAGCGCGACCCAGCACGCCAGACTCTTCCACAGCCTCCAGCGTCATCAGGGGCACTTCGGCCACCACGACGTCGTTGCCAGTACTTACTCTGAGAGTGCCCATGGGCTGCCAGCGTGAAAAGGGGGCGACCAATGGATCGGGCCGCGCCACCTGCGTCTTCAGCTTGCCACCGCTGCCAGTCGGCACAGCGACCACAATGGCCTCAGCGCGGCCAAGCTTGACGACGCTCGACTTGCCCTTCCATACTTTTGGTGACACGACGGCTTGGCCGGCGTCGAACAGCTTGACGGCCTCAAACGCGGTGTAACCCCAATTTAAGAGTTTCTGGGCCTCGGTGGCCCGGGCGCTTTCACTGGCAGCACCGAGAACGATGGCCAAAATTCGGCGTCCACCGGGCGTGTTGTTGGCACCTAGGTTCGGAAAGTCGCGCTTGGCAGTGGCGATCATGCAGTAACCCGCGGCATTGGTGTAACCGGTCTTCAGACCATCTACCGTGGGGTCACGGAACAACAAAAGATTGCGGTTGGAGTCATTCGCTGCCGGCGTGCCGGCGTAGCGGTATTTCTTCTCCGCGTAGTAACCGGTGTACTCCGGAAAGTCATGCAAGAGACGGGTCGCCAAAATGCTCAGGTCGCGCGCCGTGGTGGTGTGACCAGCCTCGGTCAACCCTTCCGGGTTGGTGTAGCTGGTCGATTTCATGCCCAGAATTTTGGCCCGTTCATTCATGAGCTGCACAAAGCGCTCAACACTACCGCCCACCGCCTCGGCCAGCGCCACCGTCGCGTCATTCCCGGATTGGATGATCATGCCTTTGACAAGGTCTTCTACAGGCACCTGCATCTTCGGGTCAATGAACATGCGGGAGCCCGGCATTTTCCAAGCACGTTCGCTGACCCCGAAGGTTTGCTTGAGGTCTATTTTTTTGGATTTCAGCGCGTCAAACACCACGTAAGCCGACATCAGCTTGGTAAGCGACGCGGGCTCTACTGGGGAGTCAATGTCCTTAGCCGCCAAGATTTGGTTGGCAGTAACGTCAAGCACCAGATAAGAGCGCGCAGCCACTTCTGGTGGCTGCGGGACTTGAGCCTGCGCCACGCTCAGCACAGCTTGGGACACGACAAGAATCAAGGCCGTGGTGGTCGCGCCAAAGGCGCGTGTCAATCGATGCATAGGAGGCTTACTCGTCAGTGTCGGCTGCGCCGTGAGGTCAAAAGAAAATTGAAAAAGGGAAGTGGTTTACACCCCTCAGCACCGCAGAGATGTCGTTAAGAGAAGCGCTCAGCCCAAGTGTCGAACCACCAGACTCTTCAGCAGAGGCAATTGTCCATGAAAGAAATGCCCTACACCGGGTACGACTGTGACAGGAAGTATCTGCGGTCGGGCCCAATCCAGCGCGGCGACCAACGGCACGGTATCGTCTTGCTCACCATGAATCACCAGCGTTTTTGCGTGCGCCTCAGCGGGAATCGGTGCCACGCCGAATCGGCTGGCAGCAACACCAACCAGCACCAGCGCATCCACCTCACGCTCGACATGCAGTTGGGCAAACGCGTTCGCCGTGACAAAGGCGCCGAAAGAAAATCCAGCCAAGGCCAATCGACCGTTGGGTGCTGCGTGGCGCACCACGGCCAGCAAGTCATCCAGCTCGCCGAGGCCGTTGTCATGCTCGCCAGCGCTGCCGCCAACGCCTCTGAAGTTAAACCGCACCGCAGTCCAACCGCATTGGGTAAAAGCACGTGCAAGCGTCTGCACGACCTTGTTATCCAAGGTGCCACCAAAGAGCGGATGCGGGTGGGCGATCACCGCCACGCCCTTGGAAGGCTCCGCAGGCAAGTCCAAGGCCATTTCGATCAGCCCGACCGGGCCCTGAATGTTTGATTTTTGGGTGTGCACGTTCACGGCGATCTCTCGTTCAGAAAATTAGCAAAACAATGTTGGAATGACTCAGCGACCGAGGTGCTGCGGCGTCAACAGTCGCTCCACCACTTGGCCGTTTTTAAGGTGCGACTCGACGATTTCATCAATGTCTTGCGCATCGACATAGCTGTACCAAACCGCTTCGGGGTAAACCACGGCAACTGGACCAGCAGCGCAGCGGTCGAGGCAACCGGCTTTGTTGACGCGCACTTGACCGGGCCCGGACAAGCCGGCAGCCTTAACGAGTGATTTGCAGCGATCAAAGGCCTCTTGGGCGCGGTGATTGGCGCACGCCTCTGCGCCATTGGGGCGCTCATTCAAGCAAAAGAAAATGTGGCGCTGGTAATAAGTGTCTGGTGGGCTGTCAGATTCAGGCGGGAGGCGGTCTTGGGTCATGCCTTGATTTTACGGTTTCATCGTCAGAACGCGAAAGCCGCAGCAAGACATAGACCAACGCAGCAAAAGGCCACAACCAACCGAGCCACTGCCCCAGCCCGTTGAAGCGGATGAACCTGCCCTGTTCCCAAATTTGGAGCGTCTGAGCCAAATAAGGGCCATCGGGTGCCTGATTCAACAAGGTCAGCTGCACCGCCAGCGCCAGCAGCGCCAGCGCCGCAGCCGCTCGAGAAGACACCCACAGTGACAGCAGCATGAGCCATGAGGCACCGATGAAACCGGTGCGCGCCGGCATGTCCAACCAAGACCAGATGTGCTCCGGGCCGTAACTCAGGGCTGCGGATAGCGCGGTGAAAAAAACACCCATTAGCAGCAGTATCGACATGAACAACACACGGTGCGCGAGACCCCGAATCACGCCGTAGCCAATCAGACACGGGATCAGCCCACCCAGCGCCACTGCAACCATCTCAGCACCAGGCAAAATTGGCTGTAACTCTATATCGCGCACCGGCATCAAGTCCAAAAAAGGAGTGTCTTGCAACGCGTCGACCAACAGCAACTCGAGCCGCTCAAACACTTGCCCCAAGCCCAGTGGCACCGACACTGGAAACAACAATGCGGCCGGCCACAGAGCCAACAAAACCAATGCGCCACGTGCGTCGTCAGCGAACCAGCGCGCCCGAAAATCATTCCACCGCTGGAGCACGCCCATTTTTTCCAGCAAGCTGGCACTGCAGGCCCCCATCCACGCGCCAAGGGCGTTCAACACCAAATCGACATTCGATGGGACGCGTGAGGGGATATAGCTCTGCAAAGTTTCCATTGAAAGCGACAGCAAAGCACACACCAACGCGGCGATGCTGACAGCGTACGATGCACGACCGCTTCTGAGGGCAGCAAGCGCCAGCAAAAAACCCAGAGGCGCGTAGCCAAGCAAATTGATGCCAACATCAAAACCAGTCCAGTAACGCGGCAACGGCGCACTTATAAACGTGAACGGTGAAAGGCCTTGATCGCGCCAGTCCGTGAACGGGTAAAGACTCGCGTACACGACCAAGCAAATGGCAGCCAGAGCCAGAGGCCAAGCAGACGTTTGATGTTTGTCAGAACTCACACTGTCAACCAGACGGCAACATCAGCCCTGCCACGGCTTGACCACGACCAACACAACCGCGGCTACCAGCAACAGCACGGGCAACTCGTTGTACCAGCGCCACCAGACATGGCTGTGCGTGTTGCGATGTGCTTCAAATCTGGCCAGTATGCGCGCACAGCTGTGGTGGTAACCGATGGCCAGCAACACCACCACCAGCTTGGCATGCATCCAGCTATTGCCGGGGCCGCGGCCAATACCGTAACCGAGCCACAGCCACAGACCTAAAGCCAGCGCCGGGAACGCCAAAATCGTAGTGAAACGCAACAGCTTTTTCGCCATCAACAACAAGCGCTCGCGCTCTGCCACGCTGCCGGCAGGCACCATGGCCAGATTCACAAAAATTCGCGGCAGGTAAAAAAGGCCGGCGAACCAGCTGGCGACGAAAACGATGTGAAAGGATTTGACCCAGAGCATGAGGTCGAGTGTAGCGCCGGGTGTGCGTCAAAAACAGGCAAAAAAATGCCCGGCTTGACGCTGGGTCAGCCGGGCGGCTAAAGCCTTTTTGTGTTGCCACGCAAGGCTCCCGCTAAGGGAGGAAAGCGGGGCGCAGCACCTTTCGGCCACTGCACAAAATAATTCTAAGGTCACACCTCAGCAGCAGGTCTGAGGAATACTACGTACGCCCACGGAACTTGAAACAAGTCAAATTCGCCGCATTGGCGCAGTCCCTTGAAACCTTTGGCACAATTTGCGAATGACTCCATTCGCTCCCTTCCCCCTTGGCCGGCCTCGCCGCCTGCGTCGTGACAGTTTCACCCGCAACTTGGTACGTGAAAACGCCTTGAGTGCACACGACCTGATTTACCCGGTCTTTGTCACCGACGGTCAACAGCGCCGCGAAGCGATTGGCTCGATGCCCGGCGTTGAGCGACTGAGCTTGGACTTGCTGCTGCCCGTGGCGGAAGAATGCGTCAAGCTGGGGATTCCGGTGATGGCACTCTTTCCCGTCATCGACCCAGCCTTGAAAACTCTAGATGGCCGCGAAGCCCTGAACCCGGACGGTTTGATCCCGAAGGTGGTGCGGGAACTCAAACAACGCTTCCCTGAACTGGGTGTGATGACCGACGTCGCGCTCGACCCCTACACAAGCCACGGCCAAGACGGCCTGCTTGGTGACAACGGCTACATACTCAACGACGAAACCGTGACCTTGCTGGTGCAGCAAGCCCTGACGCAGGCCGAAGCCGGCGTCGACATCGTCGCGCCCAGCGACATGATGGACGGTCGCATCGCCGCGATTCGCACGGCGCTGGAAGCACGCAACTTGATTCAGACCCGCATCATGGCCTACAGCGCCAAATACGCCAGCGCTTTTTATGGCCCATTTCGCGATGCAGTGGGCTCGGCCAACAACCTTGGCAAGGCCGACAAAAAGGTCTACCAGATGGACCCCGGCAACAGCGACGAAGCCCTGCGTGAAGTCGCACTCGACATCGCAGAAGGTGCCGACATGGTCATGGTCAAGCCCGGCATGCCCTACCTTGACGTGGTGCGCCGCGTCAAGGACGAATTCAAAATTCCAACCTTTGCCTACCAAGTCAGCGGTGAATACGCCATGCTCAAGGCCGCTGCGCTGAACGGCTGGCTGGACCACGATGCAGTCATGATGGAAAGCTTGCTGGCCTTCAAACGCGCCGGTGCCGATGGCGTGCTGACTTACTTTGCCATCGACGCCGCACGCAAACTGCGCCAAGCCTGATCGGTTGCGATGCGGGGTTTTCACATCGCTGCCGGCAAGGTCACCGAGACTGAGGCACTGCCTGAAACGCCTGCGTCTGCACCCACACATCTGGATCGCCTGCACAAGGCCTGAATTCGAGGCCTGGCAAGCTGAGATCCAAGCCGCCCTGCAGGAGCTAACCGACACACAACTGGTCGACTTGCATGTCTCGGACTGGTCGACGGTTATCTGGAACTGCGCCGTGACCTGACACGGCAGATGGATCATCTGGCAAGTCTGAGTTGCTCAAACCCAGCGATCGGCGCTGCAGGACTGCAAAAGGAGCGCTCATGCGGTGAGCTTGTGGGCGCTTGGAGCAAAGTGCCGAGACCGCCGTGCAGATGCATTTTTCGGTTCAGAGCAACCGCACCAACGACGTCATGCGCACCCTCACCGCGCTCACAGCGATCTTGGTGCTGTGGCGCAAGCGCTATTTGGCGCGGAAGTTCTGAGGCCCCCGCGCTTGTCGCTGCGCGTACTGCGCTATACCCCGAGGGGGCCTGGCCTTGCTTGGGGCGGCCCGTCGCGACAGCCGCTGACCATCGGTTTTCACCCTAAATGCTTGGCGAAAAACGCGTGCGTACGCTCTAGCGCAAGCTTGGCAGCAGCTTCGTTGTAAGAGCCGCGCTGGTCGCAATTGAAGCCATGATCCGCTTCATAGATATGCACAGCCACGTCGGGGTGCGCCAGCTTGAAGGCTTCGACGCTGTCGAGCGGAATCCAATGGTCTTTGTTGCCAAAGTGCGCCAGCACCGGACATGTCGGCTGGCGTGCTGATTCTTCGGCCGTGGTCATGCCACCGCCGTAATAGGAAACCGCTGCGCTCAGGCCACTCAGTGCGCAGGCTGAACGCCAAGTCAACAGGCCGCCCCAGCAATAACCGACGATGCCGACCTTGGCGCCATCAGCGGCCGAACCGGCATAGGCGATCGCCGCTTGAATGTCTTGCATCACACCGGGGGCAGGCAAGGCGTCGACGGCGGTTTTGAAGCCGAAACCGATGCCCATATCGGCCTCGGTGTAGCCCAGGTCCACGCCGGCTTGCGCACGGTGAAAGGTGGCTGGCGCGACGGCCAGATAACCAGCCGCTGCATAGCCATCGGCGACTGATTGAATGTGCGAGTTGACGCCGAAAATTTCTTGCAAAACGACGACTGCGCCCTTGGCCTTACCGGCGGGAGCGGCAACGTAAGCTGGCAGCGTGAAGCCGTCAGCGGCGGTGAGGTTGATGAATTGACCCATGAAAATTTCTCCTGTATTGGATTGGTGGAATGATTGATTAATTGAATTATTTTGCCGCGAGTTTCTGCGCGACAAACTCGAGCCGGTCTTGGCCCCAGAACATCTCGCCGTCGACCACGTAACTTGGCGCACCGAACACCGCAGCATCGATCGCTTGCTGGGTGTTGGCTTCGTAGCGCTGCTGCACCTCAGGGCTGCGCGATTGCGCCAACCGCTCGGCGCTCAGACCTTGCTCCTTGAGCAATTGCGCCAAGACGGCAGCGTCGGCAATATTGCGCTCTTCGGCCCAAACAGCTTTGAACACAGCACCACTCAAACGCAACGCCACCTCAGCGCCATCTTGCCGGTCGACGGCAATGATGAGGCGCGCGGCATCGTCACCCGCCACCGGAAAAAAGGCCGGCTTGACGTGCAGCGGCAACTGCAAACTTTCACTGAATCGTTTCAACTCCATCAGACGATAAGCTTGCCGCTGCGGCGCGCGTTGACCTAGGGGCAAGCCGCCAGAGATCGGAAAAACCTTGCCAAAATCGGTCGGCAACACACGCACGGTTGCCCCTACTTTGCGCGCCATCTCAGTGAAACGAGCGTGACCGAAGTAAGTCCACGGGCTTTGTGGAGTGAAGTAATAGTCAATCGTGGCGGTCATATGAAATCTTTATTTCAGCGTGAAGGCTGGGGTGCACATGAATGGCTTGACCGAGTTTGTAACCCGGATCGAAAATTGTTGCTGGATCGCTGGCCTTGTCCCTTGGTGAAACTATCGCTTGACGACCCAGATAGTCGCTTTCAACGCGCAGCCTCAATCTGTGCAAGCCAAACCGCCAGCTCACGTGCAGCAGCGTCCGTCGCCTCACCCAATGCGCGAACACCACCGGACGCATCGGGTGTGCTCGCCGGCTGGCGTGACAGCACCTGCCGCTGCCCCAGAACCTTCACCCCGGCAGCTGTGTTTTCAAGCAAAGTAGCGCGCAGTCGCAACAAGGCAAAGCTGATCGTGGGCGACTCAAAGAATTGGCTGAACTCTTCCAGCTCCACCTGCAACACCAGCGGCAATTTGCCTTGCACGCGCGTCATGGCCACGCCTTCACCTGCCGGTACGACAGCGTGTTGCTGGCCCAATACTTGGCGAAGCCGCTGCTGCACCAAGCTCGCCGCCGGCATGCTCCAGTGCGCCTGCGCATAAGGCCGCAATTGCAGTGCATCGGCATATCCAAGCCGATACAGGACGGCCAATTTTTCAAGCGCGCCATTGCTGGACTCCACATCGGCCAGCGCCAGCAGCGGTCGCCCCATCGGCTGCGTCAATGCCGCCGAGTCCAACACTCCGGGACCAAAGTCGTACACCGCGGCACGCACGGGTCGGACCGGCAGACTACCGCAGGCGCTCAATACAACTGTCAACAGAGGTGCTGTCAGCAGCCTAGAAAACGAGCGTCGGGATGCAGTCAAACGGCACTGACTCATGGTTTCACTCCTTTGGAATTCATCATCTCAAACCCCACCTCACCCGGCCCTGGCACAATTTCACCACTGCCGAAAATCAAGGCTTGCGGATTGTCATCCACCACACCAACAGTACGCCGTAACTGGCGCATGGTCAGCATGGTTTCGTCGGCGACCTCGCCAATTTTGGGCAGGGTCGCCGTACCAAAGGTGTCAACGGTTCGGACCAAGCTCGTGCTGGCTTCGCCCATTTGCGCTGCGGCAACACTGATGTCTCCGGCCGCTGTTTTCAACGACTGTAAGGTCTGGCTGCTTTGGCGCGACAACGCGGGCAGCGTCGCCAGCGTCGGCCTTAACGCCGCCGCCAGCTGGCTGACGCTGCCGGCGGCTGAACCGATTTGCGTAATGGCCGTCTGCACCGAAGCTTGGTTGTCGGGGCTGATCAAGTGGGTCAGCCCGGCACTGACCTGCTGGATCTGCCCCAGGATGCTGGCGGACTGCTGGAGCAATTGATCAACCACGCCAGGGCGTAGCGGAATACGCGGTGGGTTGACGTCGTTGGCGGCCAGCCGCTCTGCCTGCGGGGTATCGTCGTCTAGCTGTATGAAACCCAGCCCCGTCACGCCCTGCGCGGTGATGGTGGCAAACGTACTGCGAGTGATCGGCGTGTTGGCATCGACCGACATCCGCACCAACACCTGCCCTTTGGCGTCGGGGTCAAAGCCGATAGATTCCACCTTGCCAACAGGCACACCCCGATAACGCACGCCAGCTTGCGCCTGCAAACCAGAAATAGCTTGCGCGGTAGAAATGTCGTAAAAATGGCGCTCGCCGCTGTCACGCGTGAGCCAGACGGCCATCACGACCAACAGTGCCATCAAGGCCAGTACAAACGTACCGGCAGCCAACGCGTGGGCTTTGTTTTCCATGAGGTGTCTTTCGGGTCTATCTACACAGTTAATTCGAAGTGAATGAATCCGTCGGGCGATGCCGCAAAGCGGCCACAGCGCGACGACCACGCTCGCCCAGAAAAAAATCGCGGATGAAGGGATGCGCAAAAGTCAGCACCTCTTCGGCCGAGCCATTGACAATCACTTTGCGATCAGCCAGCACGGCGATGCGCGTACTGAGTTCAAAAATAGTGTCGAGATCGTGCGTCACCATGACCACCGTCAAGCCCATATCACGGTGCATCGCACGCAGTAATTCGCAAAGACCATCGGCACTCTCCGGGTCTAGGCCGGCGGTCGGCTCGTCGAGCAACAGCAGCGGTGGGTCCATGATGAGTGCACGCGCTAAGGCCACACGCTTGACCATGCCGCCCGACAACTGGCTCGGCATCTTGTCGGCCGCATCGGCATCCAGCCCGACCATGCGAAGCTTGATCATGGCTGCTTCCTGAATGAACGAGGGCGGGAACACCTTCAATTCGCGCAGTGGAAAGGCAATATTTTCGAGCACCGTGAAGGCAGAAAAAAGCGCACCGTGCTGAAACAGCATGCCAATGTGAGCCGCAGCCCCCTTTTGCGCCAGTGCCGCCACCGGACTTCCAAGCACCCGAATCTCGCCTCGGGACGGCGGCTCTAGCCCCAGCATTTGCCGCAGCAAAACCGTTTTACCGGTACCCGACCCTCCCACCAACGACAAAATCTCCCCTACTTCAATTTTCAAGTCAAGATTCTCATGGACGACACGCTCACCCTCGGGCGATGGAAAGGTCGTCCATAGCTGACGAATGTCTACCATCAGCTCACGCATGACGCACCGGGATCTTCATATGCCTACATTTCTGAAAAGCACGGCGAACAGCGCATCAACCAGAATCACGACCGTGATCGAAGTCACGACCGAGGCCGTGGTGCCTTGGCCCAAGCTTTCTGTATTCGGTTTAACGCGCAGTCCGTAATGGCAAGCGATCAGCGCAATGAGTAGCCCAAAGACGGCCGACTTGGCTGTGGCCAGCACCAGGTTGCTGGATTCCACCGCGCCGGGCAAGGCATTGGCGAAAAATGCCAGACTCACATTCATCGACAGATCGGCCGTCAGCATCCCTCCCAGCAACGACCACGCCGTGGTCCAGATGCTGATGAGCGGCATGACCACGGCCAGAGCCAACGCGCGCGGCAGTACCAGCCGAAACCCGCGGGCAATGCCCATGACGCGCATGGCATCGAGTTCTTCTGTCACCCGCATGACGCCAATCTGCGCGGTGATGGACGAACCAGATCGCCCGGCGATCAAAATGGCGGCGAGCAATGGGCCGAGCTCACGAATCAGCGACACGCCCAGGATATTGACAACAAACGCATCAGCTCCAAATTGCAACAGCTGCCGCGAAATCAAATACGCCAGCACTACCCCAATCAAAAATCCCACCAACGCCGTGATCGGCAAAGCGGTAGCGCCGATGCGGAACAAATGGCCCGACACATCACGCCACGGGCCGTCTTGCGGACGGCGTATCAACCGCAACAAGTCCAACAGCAATTGCCCCATCAATCTGGTCAGACCGATTGCGTGGTCACCGCCGCGCAGCAACCATGCACCCAAGTTTTCAAAGCGTGTACGCCAGCCGGGTTGGGTTCGAGCAGGCGCCGACATGCTGAAGCGGGCAACGGTGTCAAGGATGCGGCGCTGACTGTCATCAACCTGCAGATCGGCGGGCCACTGCCGTCCCCAGTGCGTCCACAGCACCTGCGCGCCCACATGGTCTAGCCGGTCCATCTGACGCAAGTCCCAGCGTGCTTGGCCGACTTCGCGGCCGCTCTTCAGTTCACGAAATTGATGCTCCAACAAGGCCCATTCAGCAGGCACGGCCAAACCTGCAGCGGTCCATTTGCCACGCAATTGCTGCGTGACGCCCGCTGGCGATTCAAACCGTTCAATGCGGGGGAATGTCGCATTGCAGGTGACGTTGTGCTGTGGTGACTTGGAATGAATGGGCTGGGTGAGAGACATGGAATGGATTCAAAAGCCCGATCGCCGCAGTGCAGGCGGAGCTATCTGAAGAGCTTAAGCCACCCCAGCGGTTATCCGCCACAGCATTCAGCATCAATACGTGCAGGCGTTTTCCTACAGCGTAGCCTCAAAAAGCGCTGATCGAGGCAGGGTTTGTTGACGCCAACGTATCGCTGCTTGTTGGCACAATAGCCGGCGCGTAGCGCTACCCTGAACGCATGCGCACTTAAAACCCTTTGACTCGACCTTCGCACCCAAACTTTGGCTTGACTGACATGAGTGACAACATCTTTGACTACATCATCATCGGCGGCGGTACGGCCGGTTGCCTGCTGGCGAACCGCCTGAGCGCCAACGCCTCTAAACGGGTGCTGATGATTGAAGCTGGCCGAAAAGATGATTACCACTGGATTCACATTCCCGTCGGCTACCTCCACTGCATTGGCAACCCGCGAACCGACTGGCTGTACCAAACCGAGGCGGAAACAGGGCTCAACGGCCGCTCACTGCGTTATCCGCGCGGTAAAACGCTGGGCGGCTCGTCCAGTATCAACGGCATGATTTACATGCGCGGCCAAGCCCGCGACTACGAGCGCTGGGCGGAGCTCACCGGCGACGATGCCTGGCGCTGGGACAGCGCACTGGCCAGCTTTAGACAGCACGAAGACCACTACAAGCTCGATGCGGCGAATAGTCCCGCCAATGAAAACTTCAAGCGTCTGCACGGTCACAAAAGCCAGCACGTGAACAGCCAAGGTCTGGCCAAAAAAATGGGTGGTGAATGGCGCGTTGACAAGCAGCGTTTGCGCTGGGACATCCTCGATGCCTTTGCACAAGCCGCGCAACAAACCGGCATCCCGGCCACCGAAGACTTTAACGGCGGTGACAACGAGGGCGTGGGTTACTTCGAAGTTAACCAAAAAGACGGCCTGCGCTGGAACACCGCCAAAGCCTTTTTGCGTCCTACCTGCTTTGGCCGGCCCAATTTTGAAATGTGGACCAGTGCCCAAGTAACGCAACTGCTGATTGAAAAACAGGCGGATGGCAGCCAACGCTGCACCGGCGTAGAGGTCTGGACCGGCGAGGAACGCGTCAAAGCCTTTGCCACGCGCGACTCAGGCGGCCTGAGCGGTGAAGTGATTCTCTGCGCCGGAAGCGTCGGCTCGCCGCACATTCTGCAACTTTCTGGCATTGGCTCAGCGGAGCTGCTCAAGCAACACGGAATTGAGGTTAAGCAGGACCTGCCGGGGGTCGGCGCCAATTTGCAAGACCACTTGCAAATTCGTTCGGTCTACAAAATTCAGGCCACAGGCAAGCGCAACGTGACGCTAAACACCATGGTCAACTCGGTCTGGGGCAAGGCCAAGATCGGCCTCGAATACGCGCTGCGCCGCACTGGCCCCATGAGCATGGCACCGTCCCAGCTGGGTGCCTTCACCCGCTCCAGCCCCGACCGGCCGTACCCGAATATCCAGTACCACGTGCAACCGCTGTCGCTCGACGCCTTTGGCGAACCGCTGCACGCCTTCAATGCCTTCACGGCAAGCGTCTGTAATTTGAACCCGACCAGCCGAGGCACGGTCAGCCTCAAAAGCGGCAATTTTGCAGATGCACCGGCCATCCAGCCCAACTACCTGAGCACCGCAGAAGACCGTCAAGTGGCGGTCGAATCCTTGCGACTGACACGGCGCATCGTCAGCCAAAGCGCGTTGGCCGCCTACCAGCCGGAAGAATTTCGACCCGGCACCCAATTCCAAACCGACGAAGAACTGGCACGCCTAGCAGGTGATATTGCGACGACCATTTTTCACCCGGTCGGCACCACCAAAATGGGTGCGGTTGACGACCCGATGGCGGTGGTCGACTCTCATTTGCGCGTCAGGGGCATCACGGGCCTGCGCGTTGTTGACGCGGGCGTGATGCCCTTGATCACCAGCGGCAACACCAACTCACCAACTTTGATGATTGCCGAAAAAGCCGCCGCTTGGATTGCCAAGGGCGAATGACCGCTTGTCAGATTGGACGAAAAGTGCGCATCCCTCGGGAAAGCCCTGATGCACGGAGGCGACTCATCAATCTATAGTGGCGTACTTGCCAACGAGCCTAGCTGCTCGCAACGCGGGGAGGCGAGGAGACAAAATAAGTCCAATAACAATAAGTTAAACGAGAAAGTCCAACCAGATTGACTCGAAAAAAGCGTCGGTGACCCCGGCGCTTTTTTACGTCTGCCACGATAGGACAATGCGCGCATGGAACTTATCTTTGTCACTTGCGCCTCACTGCTGGCCGGGTTTGTCGACTCGATCGTCGGCGGCGGCGGCCTGATTTTGGTACCGGCTTTGTTCGCCGCTTTCCCAACCACCCATCCGGCCACCCTGTTTGGCATCAACAAGGGCGCGTCTATTTGCGGTACCGCTGTCGCCACAGCGCAATACGCCAAGCGCGTCGACATGCGCTGGTCCGCGCTGCTGCCCGCAGCACTTGTCGGGTTTGTTGGATCGCTCGCCGGCGCTTGGCTGGTGACTGAAATATCGCCGCAGTTTTTACGCAAAATCTTGCCCGTGGTGCTGCTGGGCGTGCTGATTTATACCTTGGCAAAAAAAGAATTGGGGCGGCATCACGCGCCACGTTTTACGGGCCGGGCAGAAACTTTGGCAGCCTGCTGTATCGGCTTGTTGCTGGGTTTTTACGATGGCTTTTTTGGCCCCGGCACCGGCAGCTTTTTTGTCTTTTTATTCGTTCGCTGGCTGGGCTATGACTTTTTGAATGCCTCGGCCGCTGCCAAGCTGCTCAACGTTGCCACCAACCTGGCCGCCTTGCTGCTGTTCGCGTACAAGGGCCATGTTTGGTGGCACTTTGTGCTGACAATGGCGGTGGCGAATGTGCTGGGCAGCCTGCTCGGCACGCACATGGCGCTGAAGCACGGGGCCGCTTTTGTGCGCGTTGTCTTCATCATCGTGGTCAGCACGTTGATCATGAAGACCGGTTACGACGCCTTCATCCGCTAGCTTCAACGCGCCGTCGGTGCAGCCCGTGGCGCGAACAAACTGGTCGACAATATGCCTGCGGATGCAGCCGCAACAGAGTCAGTCGCTCCCAATACCGTCACACTGGCCACTTCACGCGGCTTGCCGATCGGGCCGGCCGCCAAGCCTTTCTGAACCGCCTGCAGATCCTCCGCGTTGGGGTAGTGACCCAGCAGCACATAGTCAAACACCCGGCGCGCGATAGGTGCGGCATGTGCGGCGCCAAAGCCAGCGTTTTCGACCACCAGCGCCAGCGCAATTTCAGGATTTTCAGCAGGTGCAAAAGCGATGTACAAGGCGTGATCCCGCTGGTGCTCTTCGAGCTTACGCGCATCGTATTTTTCTTTTTGACCGACTGACACGGCCTGTGCCGTACC
>CANFSO010000045.1 GCA_947449895.1 Comamonadaceae bacterium | reverse complement strand
TGCCGCCTGAAGGACAACAAGATGGGCCAACTGGTGACGCTGGAGTTGCCGGAAGATGAAGTCAAGTTCAAGCTGAAGTTTGTGCCGGATTGATCTACGCCTAACGGTTTTGCTGAATCGCCAGGGCTGCTTCTTTCACCAGCCCCGGCCCCTTGTAAATCAGCCCGGTGTAAATCTGCACCACATCGGCACCAGCCTTGATCTTTGAGACGGCATCGGCGCCGCTCATGACACCACCCACACCAATGATGGGAAAGCCAGCGCCCAGCGCTGAGCGCAATTGGCGAATGACGCGGTTGCTGGCTTGCAGCACCGGTGCGCCGCTCAGGCCGCCGGCCTCGTCGGCGTGAGCCATGTTCTTGACGGCGTCGCGGCTCAGGGTTGTGTTGGTGGCCACCACGCCGTCCATGGCGTGGCGCTTCAATGTTGCGGCAATCACCTCAATCTGCGCTTCGTCCAAGTCCGGCGCGATTTTCACAAAAATAGGCACCGCCTTGCGGTGTTCAAGCGCGAGGGCGTCACGGCGCTCTGCAATCGCGCCCAGCAGCGCATCCAGCGCTTCGTCGCTTTGCAGGGCGCGCAGGTTTTTGGTGTTCGGGCTGGAGATGTTGACCGTCACGTAATCGGCATGCGGGTAGACACCGTCTAGGCAGATCAGGTAGTCATCGACAGCGTTTTCAATCGGTGTGGCCGCATTCTTGCCTATGTTCAGCCCGAGCAGCAAGGGCTGCTTACCGCGGGTTTTTTGCCGGAAGGTTGATGCGCGAACGTTGTGTAAAAAGGCCTCTAGCCCTTCGTTGTTGAAACCCAGGCGGTTGATCAACGCATTCGCCTCAGGCAGCCTAAACATGCGCGGTTTCGGGTTGCCTATTTGCGGCTTCGGCGTGACGGTGCCGACTTCAACAAAGCCAAAGCCCATGGCGGCAAGGCCGTCAATGCAGCGGGCATTTTTGTCCAGACCCGCAGCCATGCCGACGCGGTTGGGAAATGTCAGCCCGGCGACCTGAACCGGGTCTTCAATCCGGCCGGCGCAATAAGCCAACTTGAACGGTGTGTGTTGCGTGCGCGCCAGGGCGGCCATGGTCAGGTCGTGGGCTGTTTCCGCGTCCAGGCCAAACAAAAAAGGACGGGCCAGAGCGTAGGGGATCAGGGACATTGGATAATTCAAGACTGAATGGCAAGGCAGCGACACGCTTTGGCGGGCAAGACCCGGTGCGTGGGCAAGAGCGCTGATTGTCGCAAAAAACTGCCCCATTTCTATTTTTAAGCACATGCCTACCGGACACCCATGACACAAGATGAATTGAAAACTCTCGTCGGCCAAGCCGCCTTGCATTACATCCAGCCGGGCATGCTGGTCGGCGTTGGCACAGGCTCGACCGTCAACAAGTTCATCGACGCGCTGGCCACTGTGAAGCACACCATCGCTGGGGCGGTATCGAGCTCTATCGCGTCGACTGAACGCCTGCAGGCCTTGGGTATCAAGGTGTTTGAGGCGACCGACGTCGAGGAACTTGATGTCTACGTGGACGGTGCCGACGAGATTGACCACGCGGGCAACATGATCAAAGGCGGCGGTGCGGCACTCACCTGCGAGAAAATTGTGGCGGCGCAGTCGCGCCAGTTCATCTGTATTGCCGACGACAGCAAACTGGTGAGCACCCTCGGTAAATTCCCGTTACCGGTGGAAGTTATTCCTATGTCGGCCCAACGCATTGCGCTGCAGTTTGCAGCCATGAGCGGCAGCGCCACGCTGCGCTTGAAAGATGGTCTTCCGCTGGTCACTGACAACGGCCAGCATATTTTGGACGTCACAGGTTTGCAAATTTTGGAGCCTCGTGCATTTGAGCTGCAGGTCAGTCAATGGCCGGGCGTTGTGACGGTAGGCGTGTTTGCATTTCAAAAAGCAAACGTCTGTCTACTGGGCACAGAGGCCGGCGTGAAAACACTGGTGTTTTAATCTCTTATCTTTTTTAGTCTGCTCCCGTAACCGACAACTGGACAACTTTATGACGATCACTGCTGGCCTGATCGGCCTTGGCGCTATGGGAAATGGCATGGCGCAATCACTGAGGCGCGCCGGTTATAACGTTCATGTTTATGACGTGCGTCTTGAAGCCGCACAGGCTTTTGCGAAAGAGGGCGGCGTGGCAGCAGCTTCAACTGCGGAACTGGCAGCCGCTTGTGATGTAGTTGTCTCCGTGGTGGTCAATGCCGCGCAGACCGAGAGTGTCTTGTTTGGCCCGTCAGGCTGTGCCGCCGCTATGAAACCCGGCAGTGTTTTTGTGATGTGCTCGACCGTAGAACCAAGTTGGTCGGTGGCGCTTGAAAAGCGCCTGAACGACATGGGCTTGCTCTACATCGATGCGCCGATCTCCGGCGGTGCTGCCAAGGCTGCCAGCGGCCAGATGACAATGATGACCGCAGGCGCAGATGCCGCTTACGCACTGGCCGAACCCTTGCTCAACGCCATGGCCGCCAAGGTCTACAAACTGGGCAAGCAAGCGGGCGCAGGCAGCAAGGTGAAAATCATCAACCAGTTGCTGGCGGGCGTGCACATTGCCGCCGCGGCTGAAGCCATGGCGCTGGGTTTGCGTGAGGGCGTCGACCCTGATGCTTTGTACGAGGTCATCACCCACAGCGCCGGCAACAGTTGGATGTTTGAAAACCGCATGGCCCATGTGCTGGCGGCCGATTACACACCGCTGTCGGCGGTGGACATTTTTGTGAAAGACTTAGGGCTGGTGCTGGACATGGCCCGCAGCAGTAAATTTCCGCTGCCGCTGTCAGCCACGGCACATCAAATGTTCATGCAGGCTTCGACGGCCGGTTTTGGCCGCGAAGATGACAGCGCTGTGATCAAGATTTTCCCGGGCATTGAATTGCCGAAAGCCAAAGAATGACAGCCGCAGCGCCGGGCCGCCCCAAGCAAGGCATGGCCCCCTCGGGGGGCAGCGAACCACACGAAGTGGGGAGCGTGGGGGCTCTAAACATCAAGCTCGGTTGTATTGCCGACGATTTCACGGGGGCCACTGATTTAGCCAATAACTTGGTTCGTGCAGGCATGCGCGTGGTGCAAACCATTGGCGTGCCGACGAGTCCTTTAGGTGCGGAGGTTGACGCCGTGGTGGTGGCGTTGAAGTCGCGCACCGTGGCGCCAGCTGAAGCGGTCAGCCAGTCGCTGGCGGCGCTTGAATGGTTGCAAGCCCAAGGCGCGCAGCAGATTTATTTCAAATATTGCTCGACCTTTGACAGCACGGCCCAAGGCAATATCGGCCCGGTGACCGAGGCGCTGATGGACGCGTTGGGTGTTGACTTCACCATCGCCACACCGGCCTTTCCAGACAACAAGCGGACGGTTTTCAAGGGTTACTTGTTTGTTGGTGATGTGCTGCTGAATGAAAGCGGCATGCAGAACCATCCGCTGACGCCGATGACCGATCCAAATCTGGTGCGCGTGATGCAGTCGCAGACGCTGCGCAAGGTCGGTCTGATCGATCATCAAGTGGTCGCGCAAGGCGAGGCCGCCATCCGTGAACGGATTCATCAACTGCGAGCCGACGGCGTGGGCGTGGCCATTGTGGACGCGGTCTCTAACGACGATTTGCTGCGCATGGGGCCGGCTTTGAAGGACATGCGCTTGATCACCGCCGGCTCGGGCGTGGCGATTGGCTTGCCGGCTAATGTCGGCTTGCAGCCATCCATTCAAGCCGGGCAGTTGCCGCTTGCCAGTGGTTTACAAGCCGTGGTGTCAGGCAGTTGTTCGTTGGCGACACTGCGGCAAGTGGCGGATTTTCGCAGCATCTCTCGACCGGCGTTTGTGGTCGATGCGCTGCGTCTGGCCGCTGGTGATGATGTTGTCGCTGAAGCCTTGGCTTGGGCTGCGCCGCTGCTGTCAGGCGGCCCGGTGCTGGTGTATTCCACGGCTGAAACCCAAGCCATCCAGAGCGTGCAAGGGCTGCTGGGCGTTGAAGGCGCCGGCCTGCTGGTCGAGCATTGCTTGGCCAGCATTGCGCGTGGATTGGTGAGGCTTGGCGTGCGCCAATTGGTGGTGGCTGGCGGTGAAACCTCGGGTGCTTGTGTGCAGGCTCTTGGCATCACACAAATGCAAATCGGTCCGCAAATTGACCCGGGGGTGCCGTGGTGTCACGCTATCAGTGCATTGGCGCCTGATGGTTTGCACTTGACGCTTAAATCGGGCAACTTCGGCACCGACGACTTCTTCAGCAAAGCCTTCACCGCACTGCACTCCGAAAGCGCCGTATGAGCAACGCTGAAAACCTCGCCCGCGAAGACATCTGTCGGGTTGGCAAAAGCCTGTTTGAGCGCGGCTACGTGCACGCCACGGCCGGCAACATCAGTGTGCGACTTGACGACGGTTTTCTCATCACACCGACGGACGCTTGTTTGGGTTTTCTGGACCCGGTCCGCCTTGCGAAGCTCGATCTGAGTGGCCAGCAAGTCAGCGGTGACAAGGCCAGCAAAACCATCGCCTTGCACCGCAGTATTTATGCGGCTGCATCAGCATTCGACGCCACTGCGCGCTGCATTATTCACACCCACAGCACGCATTGCGTGGCGCTGACATTGCAGCATTCGTACAAGGCTGAAGCCGAATTGCTGCCGCCCATCACGCCGTATTTTGTGATGAAGGTCGGCCACGTTCCATTGGTCGCTTATCACCGGCCCGGTGATCCAGCAGCAGCGGCGCTTGTGAGCCAGGTCATCAGTCGTTACGGTCAGCGCGGAACGCCGATTCGTGCGCTCATGCTGGACCGGCTCGGGCCAAATGTGTGGCACAGCAGCCCTGCCGCAGCCATGGCCACGCTCGAAGAGCTGGAAGAAACCGCCAAGCTGATGCTGACCTGTACGCAGCCGCCCGACGCTTTAAGCGAAACACAGATTGACGATTTGCGAAAGACGTTCAACGCCATCTGGTGAGCACTGCGTCAACCCACAACCCATCACAACTTCAAGCCTTCAAGGCTGTTTGACCCATGCCTAAATTCGCCGCCAACCTTTCCATGATGTACCCCGACTTGCCTTTTTTGGAGCGCTTTGAAGCGGCTGCCAAAGACGGCTTCAAAGCGGTGGAGTATTTGTTCCCGTATGCCTACAGCCCACAAGAGCTCGCAGCCAGATTGCAAGGCAACGGCTTGAAGCAGGTACTTTTCAATGCACCTCCGGGCGGCACCGACGCGGCAAGCATCGCCCATGGCTGGGACAAAGCAGGTGACCGCGGCACAGCGGCCGTGGCAGGGCGGGAGGCTGAATTTCGCAGCGGCATTCAGTTGGCGCTGGACTATGCCGATGTGCTCGATTGCCCGAGGATTCACGTGATGGCCGGCTTGCTGCCTGACGGCCAAATGCGCGACGCCTTGCAGCCCTTGTACGTGGCCAATTTGCAGTGGGCGGCAGCGCAATCCGCCGCGCGTGGTCGCGATATTTTGATCGAGCCAATCAACACGCGTGACGTGCCGCGTTTTTTCTTGAACCGCCAAGACCATGCGCATGAGGTGGTGGCCGCGGTCGGCGCCAGCAATCTCAAAGTGCAGATGGACTTGTACCACTGCCAGATCGTCGAAGGCGACGTTGCCATGAAAATCCGCCAGTACCTGCCGACAGGCGCGGTGGGGCATTTTCAGATTGCTGGTGTGCCAGAGCGCCACGAACCTGACATCGGTGAGCTGAACTACGACTACCTGTTCAAGGTCATCGACGAAGTGTCAGCCGCCTGCGGCTGGGACGGCTGGGTCGGTTGCGAATACCGCCCACTCAAAGGCGCACAGCCCGGCGGAACCAGTGCCGGGCTGGGTTGGATGCGGCGTTAAGCCATCCCTTGGTGCCGCAGCAGGGCATCGATCGAAGGCTCGCGGCCACGGAAGGCCTTGAACGACTCCATCGCGGGACGGCTGCCACCAGCTTCTAAGATCGTCTCGCGGTATTTGCGGCCGGTCTCGACATTGACGGTGCCTTTTGCGGCATCGCCAGCAGCTGATTCCTCAAAGGCTGCGTAGGCATCAGCCGACAACACTTCGGCCCACTTGTAGCTGTAATACCCTGCCGCATAGCCACCTGAAAAAATGTGGCTGAAGGTGTGCGCTGGGCGGCTGTAAGGCGGGGCCTGAATCACAGCGACTTCAGCACGAACATCGGCCAGCAGCGACATGACGTCTTTGTTTGGGTTTTCTTCGGTGTGCAGTAGCATGTCGAAGAGCGAGAACTCCACTTGGCGCAGCGTTTGCATGCCGCTCTGGAAATTCTTCGCAGCCGTCATTTTGTCGAACAGGGCGCGTGGCAGCGGCTCTCCGGTGTCCACGTGAGCAGTCATGTGTTTGAGCACATCCCACTCCCAGCAGAAGTTTTCCATGAACTGGCTTGGCAACTCGACAGCGTCCCACTCGACGCCGCTGATGCCAGAGACGTCTCGCTCGTTGACTTGCGTCAGCATGTGGTGCAAACCGTGGCCGAATTCGTGGAACAGCGTGGTCACGTCGTCATGCGTGAGCAGGGCAGGTTTGCCCCCTACGCCGTCTGCAAAGTTGCATACCAAGTGCGCCACAGGGGTTTGCAACTGGCCGGTGTCTGGGCGTAACCAGCGGGCACGCACATCGTCCATCCAAGCGCCGCCGCGTTTGCCGGTGCGGGCCGGTTGGTCCAGGTAAAACTGGCCGACGAGTTGGCCAGCGCGCTCAATGCGGTAAAACTCCACGCCCGGTTTCCACACAGGTGCAGCGTCTTTTGACAGGCTAACTTCAAAAAGTGTTTCAATAATTTTGAAGAGGCCGTCCAGCACCTTGGGCGCGGTGAAGTACTGTTTGACTTCTTGTTCGCTGAAGGCGTAGCGCTCTTCCTTGAGCTTCTCGCCGATGTAGGCGTAATCCCAAGGCTGCGGGTTGGTGAGGCTCAAATTTTCAGCGGCGAATACGCGCAAATCAGCAACATCTTTTTCAGCGTAGGGACGAGCGCGTTGGGCGAGGTCACGCAAGAAGGTGATGACTTGCGTTGGCGAATCGGCCATTTTTGGCACGACCGAGACTTCACCGAAATTGCGGTAACCCAGCAGCTGCGACTCTTCGAGTCGCAGGGCCAGAATTTCTTTCATGATGGCGCTGTTGTCAAAGCCGCTGTGTTCGGCTGGCGCTTGGTCGCTGGCGCGCGTGTTGTAAGCGCGGTAGAGCTTTTCGCGCAGGGCGCTGCTCTTGGCAAACTGCATCACCGGCAAATAGCACGGCATTTTCAGTGTGAGCTTGTAGCCTTCTTTGCCTTCGGTCTGCGCTTGAGCGCGTGCTGATGCTTGTACGTCAGACGGCACGCCTTCCAGTTCTTCTGCCGCGGCGTAATAGGAAAAAGCCTCGGTTGAGTCGAGTGCGTTCTCACTGAACTTTTGGCTCAGCTCGGCTTGCCGCTCCTGAATTTGCGCAAAGCGCACGCGTGCAGTGCCTTCAAGCTCTGCACCTGACAAGACGAAGTTGCGAACCGCATTTTTGTGCGCTTGGCGTTGCTCGGTGTTGAGGCTGTTGACGTCGATGGCTTTGTACTTGGCATACAGGCGTTCATCTGCCCCCAGACGGGTCCAGAACTCGGTCACGCGGGGCAAGTCGGCGTTGTAGGCGGCGCGAAGCTCGGGCGTGTCTGCCACGCTGTTGAGGTGACTCACTGCGCCCCAAGCGCTGCTGAGCTTTTCAGTCGCCACATCGAGCACCCGGGCGATTTCAGGCCAGCTGGCCGAAAACGCATCTTGCGTCACCTCGGCCAGTGCTGTTTCCGTTTGGGCCAGTAATTTATCCATAGCCGGGCTGACATGCTCGGGCTGGATTTGGTCAAAAAGAGGAAGCGGGGAATTAGCGAGCAGTGGATTGGTCATAAAGTTAGCTATGGGCGATTCACTCAAACTAAAGCCCCGAAGGACCTAAATGCAGTATCAGTCTTGAGCTGACTTCTTGGCGCTGCGTTGTTTTGGCTTCTTGGCGCGACGGACGTTGCCACCCGGCGTCAGGCGTTGGTTGCCCAGCACACGCAGGGTTTTGACTTCAGGGCGCTGGCCGTAGCGGCTGCTGTTCTTCAGGACTTTGACGTCGCGCGGGCCGGCCATGCGGTCTTCGCTGACTTTCTTTTCCTTTGGAATGGCCGTGCGAAAGAGCACCAGCAACTTGCCAATGTGCTGAATCGGCGCCGCATTGAGCTCGTCGGCCAAGGTCTGGAACATGTTTTCGCGGCCAGGCCTGTCGTCAGACAAAACACGGATTTTGATCAAGCCGTGGGCATTGAGCGCGCCATCGATTTCTTTCTTGACGCCGTCGGTCAAACCGTCGGAGCCAATCATGACAACCGGGTTGAGGTGGTGCGCATCAGCGCGGTGATCTTTGCGCTGGGCAGGGGTGAGGATTATTTTGGCCATGTCCCAATTATCGACGCAACTTGAATCAAAACGCGATCAAAGCTGCACGGGGCTCGTCGGCAGGGGACAATAGGGGCATGAAAGTCAAGACTCAAAGCAAGAAGGTGAACAAGGCATGGTTAAACGACCACGTCAACGACACCTACGTGAAACTGGCCAAACAAGAGGGCTATCGCGCTCGGGCCGCCTACAAAATCAAGGAAATTGACGACACACTGGGGCTTATCAAACCGGGCTATTGCGTGGTCGACTTGGGCAGCACGCCAGGGGCGTGGAGCCAGTATGTGCGCCGCAAGCTGTCACCGGTGGGCGCTGCTGTGGGGGCATTGAATGGCCGCATCATCGCGCTAGACCTGCTGCCGATGGATCCGGTTGAAGGCGTTGTCTTTATTCAGGGTGACTTTCGCGAAGACGCGGTGCTCAGCCAGCTTGAGCAAGCGCTTGACCAGACCCGCAAGGTGGATGTGGTGATCTCTGACATGGCCCCCAATCTTTCCGGCATCGGTGCGGCAGATGCCGCCCGAATTTCGCATTTGGTGGAACTGGCGGTTGAATTTGCCCAAAAACACCTGAAGTCTGACGGATCACTGGTGGTGAAGCTTTTTCATGGTGACGGCTACAGTGACTTGGTGAAACTCTTCAAATCGGTGTTTAAGGTCGTCAAACCGATCAAGCCCAAGGCCTCTCGACCGGGCTCTTCGGAGACTTTTTTGATTGGCATGGGTTTGAAGGAAATGCCTTTGCAAGCGCCTCTGGACACTTGATTCTGCTCAAAATCATGAGAAACCCGCTTTCCCTAAGGGGCTGAAGTGTTCCGGTCGTTCGAGATCGGCTCTTGAAACCTCTAAAATAGTACGCATCTGCATTTCTGTTCTTACAACGGAGTACTCCTTGAACAATCAGTGGTTTTCGAAAATTGCGGTTTGGTTGGTGATCGCCATGGTGCTGTTCACCGTGTTCAAGCAATTTGACACACGTGCGGGCGCCAGCTCAACCGCCTTGGGCTACTCGGACTTTCTAGAAGAAGTTCGGGGCAAGCGAATCAAAACAGCCACCATTGCGGAAGGTCAGGGCGGTACAGAAATCGCTGCGGTGACCACCGACGACCGGCGTATCCGGACGACTGCCACTTATCTAGACCGCGGCTTGATCGGGGATCTGATCGCCAATGACGTCAAGTTCGACGTCAAGCCTCGCGAAGAAGGCTCAATGCTGATGACTTTGCTTGTCAGCTGGGGCCCGATGCTGCTGCTGATTGGCGTCTGGGTGTATTTCATGCGCCAAATGCAGGGCGGCGGCAAAGGCGGCGCTTTCAGTTTCGGCAAGAGCAAAGCCCGCTTGACGGACGAAGCCAATAACACCGTGACCTTTGCTGATGTGGCTGGTTGCGATGAGGCCAAAGAAGAAGTCAAGGAAATCGTTGACTTCCTGAAAGACCCTTCTAAATTCCAAAAACTCGGCGGTCGTATTCCGCGCGGCCTGTTGCTGGTTGGCCCACCGGGTACGGGTAAAACCTTGCTCGCCAAAGGCATCGCCGGCGAAGCCAAAGTTCCTTTCTTCTCGATTTCTGGTTCTGACTTTGTTGAAATGTTTGTCGGTGTGGGTGCGTCCCGTGTCCGTGACATGTTTGAGAACGCCAAGAAAAACGCCCCCTGCATTATTTTCATTGACGAGATTGACGCCGTCGGTCGCCAACGCGGCGCAGGCGTGGGTGGTGGCAATGACGAGCGTGAGCAAACCCTGAACCAGATGCTGGTTGAGATGGACGGTTTTGAAACCAATGTGGGCGTGATCGTGGTGGCTGCTACCAATCGCCCTGACATTCTGGATGCTGCTTTGCTGCGCCCAGGCCGTTTTGATCGTCAGGTCTATGTGACTTTGCCCGATATTCGCGGCCGTGAACAGATTCTCAATGTGCACATGCGCAAAGTGCCGCTCGGTCAAGACGTCAACGCCAGCATCATTGCGCGCGGCACGCCAGGCATGTCCGGTGCTGACTTGGCCAACCTGTGCAACGAAGCGGCCTTGATGGCGGCTCGCCGTAGCGCCCGTGTGGTGGAGATGGTTGATTTCGAAAAGGCCAAAGATAAAATCTTGATGGGTCCTGAGCGTAAAAGCATGGTCATGCCTGAAGAAGAGCGTCGCAACACGGCTTATCACGAGTCTGGCCACGCTTTGTTGGGCAAGCTGCTGCCAAAGTGCGATCCGGTTCACAAGGTCACCATTATTCCGCGTGGCCGTGCCCTTGGCGTGACCATGAGCCTGCCAGCTCAAGACCGTTACAGCTACGACCGAGAGTACATGCTGAGCCAGATCAGCATGCTCTTTGGCGGCCGCATTGCTGAAGAAGTGTTCATGAACCAAATGACCACGGGCGCCAGCAACGACTTTGAACGTGCGACCTCTATTGCCCGTGACATGGTGACCCGCTACGGGATGACCGAGGCCCTAGGCCCAATGGTCTACGCCGACAACGAAGGTGAAGTGTTCCTGGGTCGTTCGGTGACCAAGACCACCAACATGAGCGAGCAGACCATGCAAAAGGTCGACTCTGAAGTGCGCCGCATCATTGACCAGCAGTACACCTTGGCTCGCGGTCTGATTGAAGGCAATCAAGACAAGATGCACGCCATGGCCAAAGCGCTGATGGAATGGGAAACCATTGACGTCGAGCAACTTGACGACATCATGGCTGGCCGTGAGCCACGCGCTCCCAAAGATTGGGTGCCACGCAACCCATCGGTGGGCGGTAGCACGCCTCCAAGCGGCGGAACACCAGCCGTGACGGCTGAGCCGTCCGAGCCAGCGCCAACAGTGGCTTGATTTCGCACATGCGTTAATTACAAACCGGGGCTTTGCCCCGGTTTTTCTTGGTCTCTGCAAAAGTGCAAGGCTCCTTAAATACAGTGGCGCAGGAGGCGTGTGTGGTGATGAATCCCATCTGGCAAACCAGCCGTTTTCAGATTGATCTGGCCAAGCCACAGGTCATGGGCATCGTCAATGCCACGCCAGATTCTTTTTCTGATGGTGGTGCGTATTTCTCTAGTCGTAGCCCATCCAGTGTGTTGGCACATTGCGAGCAACTCCTCAAACAAGGCGCAGACATACTGGACATAGGCGGCGAGTCAACCCGGCCCGGCGCTGTGGCCTTGCCGCTGGATGAAGAGCTGGCACGGGTGCTACCGGTGGTGCGCCACGCAGTGCAATGGGGGGTGCCGATTTCAGTCGATACCTACAAACCCGAAGTGATGCAGGCTGTGCTGGATCTTGGCGCAGACATCATCAATGACATCTGGGCCTTGCGCAAACCGGGGGCGGTTCAAGTGGTGGCCGGCCACCCTCAATGTGGGGTGTGCCTGATGCACATGCACCGCGAACCCCTCACCATGCAAACCGCTCCGATGACGGGCGATGTGGTGCAGCAGGTTCGAGATTATTTGCGGTTGGCCGCCCTAGGGTTGCTCAATGCAGGGGTCGATCGCTCTCGCATCGTGCTTGATGTCGGTGTAGGCTTTGGCAAAACAGTGGTGCAAAATTGGTCGATGCTTCAGCGGCAATCCGAAGTACTGAGTCTCGGCTACCCCTTGCTGGCGGGTTGGTCGCGAAAATCTTCACTGGCAATGCTGTGTGCTGACCAAGTTGAAGGTGTTGAAAAACTGACTCCCTTGCCCATCGAAGAGCGTCTAGTGCCGAGCATTGCCGCCGCCTTGTTGGCAGTTGAGCGTGGCGCAAGGGTGGTTCGGGTGCATGATGTGCGCGAGACCGTGCAAGCGCTCAAAGTCTGGACCGCTGCGTCTGTTTAAGCGACATTTGCAAGCAGAAAAAATAACAAGCAAGGGCATGACCCAGGAGTTTTTCAAATGAGCAGACAGTATTTCGGCACCGACGGCATTCGCGGCACGGTGGGCCAAGCCCCCATCACACCAGACTTCGTTTTGCGCTTGGCCCATGCGGTGGGGCGCGTTTTGAAGCAGACCGAAGAGCGGCCGACGGTGTTGATTGGTAAGGACACTCGGATCTCGGGCTACATGCTTGAAAGTGCGCTGGAGTCAGGTTTTAACTCGGCCGGTGTGGATGTGGTTTTGTTGGGCCCTTTGCCAACGCCTGGCGTGGCTTACCTCACGCGCACCCAGCGCGCCAGTCTGGGCGTGGTCATCAGCGCCAGCCACAACGCTTTTGCCGACAATGGCATCAAATTTTTCAGCGCTCTTGGCACCAAGTTGTCCGATGCTTGGGAAGAGGCCGTGGAAGCCGCGTTGGCCCAACCGCCAACGTGGGTTGACTCCGCGAACCTCGGCAAAACGCGGCGGCTCGACGACGCTGCTGGCCGCTACATTGAGTTTTGCAAAAGCACTTTCGCCAACGATCTAACGCTCAAGGGTTTGAAGATCGTGGTCGATGCGGCGCACGGTGCGGCTTACCAAGTGGCTCCTGAGGTTTTTCACGAGCTGGGCGCGGACATCGTCTGCATCGGCTGCTCGCCCGACGGCATGAACATCAACCACGAGGTCGGCGCGACACATCCAGAGGCGCTGATTGCAGCTGTCAAGGCGCACGGTGCCGACTACGGTGTGGCGCTCGACGGTGACGCAGACCGCTTGCAGCTGGTGGACGCTGATGGCCGACTTTTCAATGGCGATGAAGTTTTGTTTTTGATGGTCAATGAACGCTTGGCCCGGGGTGAAGTTGTCACCGGTGCGGTCGGCACTTTGATGACCAACTTGGCCGTGGAGGTTGCCCTGAAGGGGCGTGGCGTGCAGTTTGTACGTGCCAAGGTCGGCGACCGTTACGTGCTCGAAGAATTGGAGAAAAATGGTTGGCTGTTGGGCGGCGAGGGTTCTGGCCATTTGCTGGCCCTCGACAAGCACACCACCGGCGATGGTTTGATCAGCGCATTGCAAGTGCTGCAAGCTTGTGTTCGCAGTGGCAAACCATTGTCAGAACTATTGGCCGACGTGACTTTGTTTCCGCAAATTCTGCTGAATGTGCGCTTGCGGCCCGGTCAGGACTGGAAATCGAGTTTGGCCTTGCAAGCCGAAAGCAAAGCCGTTGAAGCCGAGTTGGGCGAGACAGGACGCATTCTGATTCGCGCCAGCGGCACCGAACCCTTGCTGCGCATCATGGTCGAGGCCAGAGACGCGGCGCAAGCCAAGAGTTGTGCAGAGCGCTTGGTGGCGGCGGTGCAGCTGGTTTGAATTAAACGACTGATAGTGTCAAACCGCCGCTTGCAGTCCGTTGTCGAAATGGGTTTGCATGGCTTGTGCAGAGGCTGTTGAATCGCGCGCTAACAACGCGTTCATGATGGCTTGGTGCTCAGCGAGTGACTCCTGAATGCGACCGCTTTTAAGCAATGAGTTGTGCCGATTCAGCTTCATGACTTTGCGCAGGTCGGCGACCATCTGGTCACGCCAACGGTTGTCAGCGATCTCCAGCAGGCGCATGTGAAAGCGCTCGTTGATCTGAAAAAACTTCTCTCGGTTGCCGACGAATTTTTCGAGTTCGCGGTGCAGCGTTTGCAGCTCTTTCAGCTGCGCCTCAGTCGCCTGCGTTGCCACCACGCTCGCCGCATCGCTTTCAAGCAAAGCCAGCAGGTGGTAAACGTCGGTCAGATCACGCTCGGACACCTCAGTCACGTACGCGCCGCGCCGGACTTTCATCGTCACCAAGCCTTCGGCGGCCAGCACTTTTAAAGCTTCACGCAGGGGTGTTCGGCTGATGCCGTATTCCTCGGCTAATTTGAGTTCGTCTATCCAGCTGCCCGGTGTCAGTTCGCGGTTGAAAATACGCTGACGCAAGAGCTCAGCGACTTCTTGGTAGAGCGCACGTGGGGTCAGTGAAGCAGCTGTCATAGGTCAGTTCCTGACGTTCTTAATTCTGAATTCATAATTATAAATGATGTAAACTGCCGACTGTGAAGAATACCAGCGGTTTGCGCAGATGGTGCGTTGCTGCTCTCTTAAAGACAAGTTAACCTTGGTGTGCCATGAGTCAAAAACCACCTTCAGACCCTGAATTCAATCCCGCCAGCCTTGAAGATTGGGGCCGCGCTGCAGCCAAATCAGCACCCGGCGGCGACGTGAACGCCCTCAACTGGAACACGCCCGATGGCATCAGCGTCAAGCCCTTGTACACGGCTGAAGACGTCAAGGACTTGCCCTACACCAACACCTTGCCGGGTTTTGAGCCCTTCATCCGCGGCCCGCAGGCCACGATGTACGCTGTCCGTCCGTGGACGATCCGCCAGTACGCCGGCTTTTCGACAGCAGAAGAATCCAATGCGTTTTACCGCAAGGCGCTGGCTGCCGGTGGGCAGGGCGTTTCAGTGGCGTTTGACTTGGCCACGCACCGTGGTTACGACTCAGACCATCCGCGTGTGACGGGCGACGTTGGCAAGGCTGGTGTGGCAATCGACAGCGTTGAAGACATGAAAATCTTGTTCGACCAGATCCCGCTGGACAAGGTTTCTGTCTCCATGACGATGAATGGCGCGGTGTTGCCGGTGTTGGCCGGTTACGTGGTGGCGGCTGAAGAGCAGGGCGTTTCGCAGGTGCAATTGAGCGGCACGATTCAGAACGACATTCTCAAAGAATTCATGGTGCGCAACACCTATATTTACCCGCCGGCACCGTCGATTCGAATCATCGGCGACATCATTGAGTACACGGCGCAGCACATGCCGAAGTTCAACTCGATCAGCATCTCGGGCTACCACATGCAAGAAGCCGGCGCGAACCAAGCGCTTGAATTGGCCTTCACTTTGGCTGACGGCAAAGAGTACGTGAAGACTGCGATTGCCAAAGGTTTGGATGTCGACGCCTTTGCCGGACGTCTGAGTTTTTTCTGGGCCATCGGCATGAACTTCTACTTAGAAGTTGCCAAGATGCGTGCTGCGCGTTTGCTGTGGTGCCGGATCATGAAAGAGTTCAACGCCAAAAGTGCTAAGAGCCTGATGCTGCGCACGCACTGCCAGACCAGCGGCTGGAGCCTGACCGAGCAAGACCCCTACAACAACGTGGTGCGCACCACCATTGAGGCCATGGCCGCTGTCTTCGGTGGCACGCAAAGCCTGCACACCAACAGCTTCGACGAAGCCATTGCGCTGCCGACCGAGTTCTCATCACGCATCGCGCGCAACACGCAACTCATCATCCAAGAAGAGACTCACATTCCGAACGTGATCGACCCATGGGCCGGCAGCTACATGATGGAAAAGCTGACGCAAGACATGGCCGACGCCGCGTGGAAAATCATCGAAGAAGTCGACGACATGGGCGGCATGACGAAGGCCGTGGACAGCGGCTGGGCCAAACTGAAAATCGAAGCGGCAGCCGCTGAAAAGCAGGCCCGCATCGACAGCGGTAAGGACGTCATCGTGGGCGTTAACAAATACAAACTCAAAACTGAAGACGCAATTGAAACGCGCGACATCGACAACGTGGCGGTGCGCGACGGGCAAATCACGCGCTTGAAAGTGATCAAGGCCAAGCGCGACGATGCCGCCGTACTGGCCGCGCTGGACGCGTTGACCGCCGCCGCAGAAAACAACAGCGGCAACCTGCTGGACTTGAGCATTCAAGCCGTGCGGCTTCGCGCCACCGTGGGCGAAGTCAGCGATGCGCTGGAAAAAGTTTACGGACGCCACCGCGCCGACACGCAAAAGGTGACCGGTGTGTACGCTGCCGCTTATGACTCGGCCGAAGGCTGGGAAACCCTCAAAGCTGAAATCAACGCGTTTGCTGACGCAGAGGGTCGTCGTCCCCGCGTGATGATTTCCAAGCTCGGGCAAGACGGTCATGACCGCGGTGCCAAGGTGGTGGCCACGGCCTTTGCCGACTTGGGCTTTGACGTTGACATGGGCCCGTTGTTCCAGACGCCTGAAGAATGCGCACGTCAAGCGATTGAAAACGATGTGCATGCGGTCGGTGTGTCGACGCTCGCAGCAGGTCATAAAACACTGGTGCCGGCGATCATCGCCGAACTCAAAAAGCAGGGCGCTGACGACATCATTGTGTTTGTCGGTGGTGTGATTCCGCGGCAAGATTACGAGATGCTCTACGAGGCTGGCGTCAAAGGCATTTACGGTCCCGGCACGCCGATTCCGGCCAGCGCCAAAGACGTGCTGGAGCAGATCAAGGCCTGCCTGAAGTGAGCTCCCCCGTGTTGCTGGCGTCGATTTTGCAGGGCGATGCCGCCGTGCAGCGCCGCGCCATCGCCAAGGCCATCACCTTGTTGGAGTCAACGCGGGCCGATCATCGGCTTGAAGCTGACGCCTTGCTCACCACCTTGTTGCCGCACACAGGGAAATCTTTTCGCTTGGGAATCAGCGGTGTGCCGGGCGTCGGCAAGTCCACCTTCATTGAAGTCCTGGGCTTGCACCTCATCGCGCAAGGTCATCGGGTGGCGGTGTTGACGATAGACCCGTCCAGCACCGTTTCGGGCGGCTCTATTCTTGGCGACAAAACGCGCATGGAACAGCTGTCTGTTCATGAAAAAGCCTACATCCGGCCCAGCCCTTCCAGCGGAACCTTGGGCGGTGTCGCCGAAAAAACCCGCGAAGCCATGTTGGTCTGCGAAGCCGCCGGTTACGACGTGGTGATCGTTGAAACCGTCGGTGTCGGCCAGAGCGAAACAGCGGTCTCCAACATGACCGACATGTTCGTGCTGATGCAACTGCCGAACGCCGGCGACGATTTGCAGGCCATCAAAAAAGGTGTGATGGAACTGGCCGACCTGGTCGTCATCAACAAGGCAGACATCGACGCCATTGCAGCCCAGCGCGCACAGCTGCAAATCACGTCGGCCATGCAGTTGTTGGGTATGTTCAGCGGCTATCTGGAAACCAATTGGCACCCCAAAGCCATGCAGCTGAGTGCCTTGAAGGGCGAGGGCGTGGCGCTTTTTTGGACTGAAGTGCTTGAGTTTCGGGCTCGGCAAACTGCCAACGGAAAGTTTGCTAACCGGCGCCAGCAGCAGTCGCTGGCTTGGATGTGGGAGCGCATTGATGCCGGACTGAAGCAGGCTTTTAAGCAAAACCCGGCTGTCAGTGCGCTGCTGCCGGCACTGATGACGCAGGTCGTCAGTGGCGACATTCCCGCCTCCATTG
>CANFSO010000044.1 GCA_947449895.1 Comamonadaceae bacterium | reverse complement strand
GTCGCGCAAGCGATGATCCGCGAAATGGCCTGGTACGACGCCTACCTGCAGCGCGGTGGTGCAGACCGCAGCGCCAACACGACGCCCGGCAACAAAAAAGGCGGCTTGTCGAACATCGTCGAAAAAGCCATGGGCTCCATCGTCAAGTCGGGTACTGCGCCCATCGCTAATGTGTTGGCCCCAGGCGAAAAACTCAAAGCCAAAGGGCTGACCTACGCCGCCACGCCCGCCAGCGACTTCATCTGCGGAACCCTGCAATTGGCCGGCGGGATGAATTTACATGTTTTCACCACAGGACGTGGTACACCCTACGGTTTGGCGGCGGTTCCGGTCATCAAAGTGGCCACGCGCAGCGACTTGGCCCGGCGCTGGCATGACCTGATGGACATCAACGCAGGCACCATCGCCACCGGCGAAAAGACCATTGAGAACGTTGGCTGGGAACTTTTTGAGATGATGCTCGAGGTCGCCAGCGGCCACAAAAAAACCTGGGCCGAGCACTGGAAACTGCACAACGCACTGGTGCTGTTCAACCCGGCACCCATCACCTGAAATACGCCATGAACAACGAATCACCGCCCATAACACTCTTCCGCCCTATTTTGATTGCCGGTTTAGCGGCGCTAGGGGTGGCGGTTTTGGGCGGTCTTCTGACCGAGATCGGGCCTTGGTACAAAAGCTTGATTCAACCGGCGTTCAAGCCGCCAGACGCTTGGTTTGGCCCCGTTTGGACCTTGATTTTTGTGTTGTCAGCGATTGCTGGCGCTACGGCTTGGAAGAAAACACCAGACCGAGCCAGCCGCTATTGGCTGATCGGTCTTTTTGCACTGAATGCAAGTTTGAACACGCTGTGGAGCTTGCTGTTCTTCAAGCTACAACGCCCCGACTGGGCGCTGCTTGAAGTTGGTTTTTTGTGGCTCTCCATCGCCGCACTGATGTGGACGATGAAGCGCTACTCAGGCCGGGCCAGCGCCTTGTTATTGCCCTATTTGTTGTGGGTGGCTTTCGCGATCGCAATCAACTTCGCCACGGTGCAACTCAACGGACCGTTCAGCCTGCCTTTTTAACGTAGGCGCTGCACCAACCGTTAGCCGCCACCAGCTTGCCGGCAAACAAAGCGCAACCGCCGCTAGCGTCCGCTGGCTTGCCTGTGTACAGCTGGCAATTCGAGCATTTTTGGGCTGCTGCGTGCTTAGGGTATTTCTTGGCGTCAACCTTGGTGGTGTCAGCCACATAACCCAGTGCCGCAGCCTGTGGGTCTTTTTCGTCAACCTTGGCCTGAGCCATGGCATGAGTTGCGATCACTGCAGTCGATGCGACAGCGATTTGCATCATGAATACTCGGCGGCTTGTGCTTTTCATGGGTTACTCTTTTTTAAATAGTTGCAGAATTCGGAATTCTAGGCTAATCAAATTCAGGGTATGGACTGCGCTTGATGTATGGCATTCTTTGCAAAACGCTTTTTCTGAGCTGGCTTTGTTTTGACCTGTTCATTTGCTGCAAAATAATGCTCAGGCAGAACCAGTTTGTCCGTCCAGCGCTGCCAGTTTCTAATGTTCACCCATCAAAGGACTCGCATGAAATTCTCACTTCTCATGACCGCCGCTCTCCTGTCGATAGGAATAAGCGCTGGTGTCAGCGCACAAACACTGAAGAAAATAGCCGACAGCAACAAGATCACGGTGTCTTACCGCGAGTCATCAATCCCTTTCAGCTACCTGATAGGTTCAAGCAAGGCCGTCGGATTTTCGGTGGAGCTCACCGACATCATCATTGATGACGTGCGCAAGAAGCTGCAAAAACCAAATCTTGAAGTCACCACGATGCCCGTCACATCGCAAAACCGCATCCCCTTGCTGGTCAATGGCACCTACGACTTAGAGTGCGGTTCAACCACTAACAATTCCGCGCGGGGCAAAGACGTCGCCTTCTCGATCAACATGTTTTACACCGGCACACGTCTGCTGACCAAGAAGTCCTCAGGTGTCAACAACTACGCGGACCTTGCCAAGAAAACCGTGGCCAGCACCACCGGTACCACCAACGCTCAAGTCATCCGCAAGTACAACGCGGATAAAAACTTGGACATGCAAATCATCCTTGGAAAAGACCACGACGATTCCTTGCTGCTGGTTGAAAATGACCGCGCCGTGGCCTTCGCCATGGATGATATTTTGCTGTTTGGTTTGATCGCCAACGCTAAGAATCCGGCGTCACTGCAGGTTGTCGGCGACTCGCTCCAAGTGGAACCCTACGCCTGCATGCTGCGCAAAGACGACCCCGAGTTCAAGAACTTGGTGGACGGTGCGATCGCCCGCCTCATGAAGTCGGGTGAATTTTCCAAGATGTACAGCAAGTGGTTCGAGTCACCTATTGCGCCCAAAGGCACCAATTTAAGCCTGCCGATGAGCCAACCCTTGAAAGACAACCTGAAAGTAATGAGCGACAAGCCCGCCATGTAGCTCACGGCAGGTATAGGTGCAAAGTGCTGAAGAGTGTGTTCATTCAGCGGACAAAGCACCACCTCAAAAGTGCCTGTCGACTCATAATTGACCGTTAACGGTTGCCACTTGCGGCCAGACAGGACTTAGAGATTGACCATGCATTCAGCCCCTTGCGCCACTCCCCTTCAGGGCAAAACTGCAGTCGTCACGGGGGGCAGCGGCGGCATCGGAGCGGCGGTCGTCCAACTGCTCGCGGCAGAAGGCGCACGGGTCATCATCGGATTCAACCAAGGTGCAGAGCGGGCCGAATCGTTGCGTGCAACGTTGCCCGGACAAGGGCATCTGGCGGTGCACCTCCCGCTTGGAGACCCAGCACTACACACCGCACTGGCCAGCCAACTCGCGAGTCTGGTGGGGACTGTCGACATTCTGGTGAACTCCGCTGGCTACACCACCCGCATTCCACACACTGACCTCACAACTCTCGACAGCGCTCTGTTTAACGAGATTTTGCTGACCAATGCCGGCGGCACTTTTTCCATCACGCGCGCGATGCTACCCTTGCTACAAAAATCAGGCGACGCTACTGTCATTTCCGTGTCTTCCATCTCAGCGTTTACCGGATCTGGCAGCAACATGGCTTACTGTGCGGCTAAGGCAGCACTGGACACCATGACCATGTCGATGGGACGCGCATTCGGTCCCTCTGTGCGGTTTTTATGTGTCTCGCCTGCCTCAGTCGATACGGGCTTTGTGCCGGGACGCTCGCGTGAGGATATCCACAAAAAGGGGGCGGCAACGCCCATCGGCAGGGCCGTGACACCGGAGGATGTGGCGCGCGCAGTGCTGGCCTGTGTCACACACCTGCGCACGGCCACGGGCACACGTATCATCATTGATGGTGGGTATCAACTTTGAGCCCAAAAGACGTGCACCTCCTGGCCGAAATTCTGCACCGGTCATTCATCAACCCATTGAAACTTCACGAAAGACTGAAAAAAAATGCTCGTTGAACAACGCACTTACACCACACTTCCCGGAAAATGGCGGGACTATCTGAGCCTTTATGAGCAAGAAGGCTTACAGATTCAACTGCGTATTCTCGGCCGCATGGTCGGCTACTACTACACCGACATTGGCGAGCTGAACCAGATCGTCCACATGTGGGCTTATGAAGACTTGGCTGACCGTACCCACCGGCGGGGCGAGTTGGGAAAGGATGCAAACTGGCGCGCTTATGTCGTCAAGATGTTGCCCCTGCTGCAAAGCCAGACCTCCAAGATCATGGTGCCCGCGCCATTTTTTGAACCCACCTGGAAGCAGCCTTGATTCAGTTTTGAATTCGAGACTGACCTTGGGTTAAAGCTTGTCAGCACTCCGGGCGTAACCGGTCTGGGCACCGTATAACTTTTCGCGCTGTGACCAGTCGTGGGTTTGACTCCAGAGGTCCAATACACCTTGGGCCTCGGATTCAAAAATAGGATACCTTGCCGCAGGACATGTGCGTGTAGTCAGCTCAAGCCGATGCCCGGACGGGTCAAAGAAATAGATGGAGGTGATGAAATCGTCGTGATTGGTCGGCCCCACCACCTTGACACCTTTGGCGATCAAATCTTCCTTCGCCTGTAATACCGTCGCCACACTGTCGACTTCAAACGCGAAGTGTTGTATCCAGTCAGGTGACGTCAGATCTTTCATATTGCCGGGATCGTTCGGACACTCAAAAAAAGCAATCGAGCTACCGTCTTCCATCTCTAGAAAAATATGAATGTGCGGACTGTATTTACCTGTTGACGGCACATGGTCCTCGCCCATGGCATGAGAGAACTTGAGCCCCAGAACCTGGGTGTAAAAAGTCACAGTCTCTTGCGCGTCTTTGCAACGGAAAGCGGCGTGGTGAAGTTTTTTGCAGAGCATAAAAATCCTTTAGATGGCGTCAATTATTGCTGCGGAATAGCCGAATCAGTCACAACCTTCTTCCACTTCAGCACTTGATTGGCCACATAGCTTTTCATCTCAATACCTGAGGCTGAAGGCGTGACTGCACCACCGGTAGCTTCAAGCCTGCGTTTGGTCTCAGGATCGGATAGCGCGGCCACAATAGCCGCGAAAAGTCGCTGCGCAACAGCAGGCGGCAGGCCTTTTGGAGCCGCAATCCCCGTCCACGACGTCACTTCAAAACCAGGTACGCTGTCGGCTACCGGTGCAACGCCAGGCAACAAAGGCACCGACTGCATCGCTGTCACACCCAGTGCACGTAGCTTGCCACCCTCCACCTGGGAGCGTGTCACTGTGACGGAGTCAAACATCATGTCGACACGACCGCCCAGCACATCCTGCAACGGGCCAGCGCCGCCCTTGTAAGGCACATGAATGAGCTTGGTACCCGACATGGCCTGAAATAATTCGCCAGATAAATGTTGCGTAGAACCGATGCCGACCGAGCTGTAGGAAACGGTGTCAGGTGCAACTTTGGCGGCCGCGATGACTTCGCGCAAGTTATTGAACTTGCTGCTAGAACTCACCGAAATAACAAACGGAAATTTGCTCACCACAGACAACCAGTCAAAGTCTTCGACCGGATCGAAGGGCAGTTTTTTGTAGACCGCGCTAGACACCGCATGGCCACCGGTGAGCAAGATCAGCGTGTAACCGTCTGCCGGCGCCTTGGCCACCAAGCCCGATGCCACATTGCCACCAGCGCCGAGTTTGGCTTCCACTACAACAGGCTGCCCCAGCTCCTTGGCCAATCCTGCCGCAACAATACGCGCAATCACATCGGCATTACCACCAGCTGCAAAGCCTTGAATCAGCGTGATCGGTTTGTCTGGAAAGGCTGCGTATGCAAGCGTCGGCAAAGCCACTGCCAACGAAATCAAGGTGCGTCTAATCACGTATATGTCTCCGTCTATTTTGTATATCTAATCGTTAGAGATTTTGGCGTGCGCGCAGTAGACCGAACCAATATGTTCACTCAGCGGACATACAATTGCCTTAAAAATAGAGGCCACAAGACCATGCCAACTGCCGCAACCGTTGAACGTTCGAGCCTGCTGCACCGGGCTTTCTCCATCATGCGTTTCTTGGCCACCAAAGGCAGCCGTGGCGGCGCCCTCACGGAAATCGCCAGACACGTCGAACTTCCGCACCCCACCACACACCGACTATTGCATCAGCTCATCGATGAAGGAATGGTCACGCAACTGGACAATGAGCGCCGTTACGCTCTGGGTTCGCTGGCTTTTGAACTCGGGCTGTCGGCAGCGCAGCAGTTCGACATCCGTGGGCTGTGCCGACCGATCCTTCAACGTCTCGCTGTAGATGCTGGGGACACCGCTTACTTGGTGCTGCGAAGTGCGAATGAAGCCGTTTGTGTCGACTTACAAGAAGGCCCCTCACCCATCCGAGTGATCACGCTGCAAGTGGGCAGTCGTCGACCGCTGGGTGTGGGTGCAGGCGGCATGGCGCTGCTGGCCGCTCTGCCAGAGCTGGAACGGGAATGCGTACTGGATTCCATTCATGCGCAGCTTGATTCAGACTGGGGTATGTCGCGCGACTTCCTGACCTCATCCATCAAAGAGACGCATCGCAAGGGCTATACATTGATCAGGAACAGAGTGAATGCTGGCGTCAGCGCGATGGGTCGGCATTTCACGGATGCCACAGGTCGACCTATAGCGTCATTGAGTGTGGCTGCGACCAATGAACGCATGACGCCAGCCCGCATCAAAACAGTGGCAATGCTGCTCACACGAAGCACACAAGAGATCGCTTTGGCACTGCGATCAAGCAACGGTCGTTGGACTGGCTTTAACTGAGAACTCAGCGCTTTTTAGGCGTTCAAACTCAGAGGGTTTGAACAGCATCAGCCGCAAGGAAGCTCGGACATTTTCCAGCCGTGGATCCTCAGCATGCGCATCGTCGGTGGTGTCGTTGATGCAGAAAAAATCAAGCCTACCAAACTGCTCGGCCAGCAGTTTGAGTTCTTTGGCTTGATCTATGTCACCCGTGGACACATAGCGGTGCCGATAGCTTTTGACTCGGGCCAATCCATGCGCCAGTGCCCAGCGCAACACAAAATCTGAGACGATGGTCGGCTTGTCCCAGATCCGGAACACGGTCGACCGGACGCCATCAAAGAGTTCAGCGGCCTCTTCTTCCAGCTCCCATAAGAGGGACTTGAGCATGGGCCGCGGCGAATGCGCAAACGTCCGAAAAGTGCTTTGGTAGTGCGGATCCATTGCTCGGTTGGGCTTAGCGGTCGCGCCTGAGAAGGGCAACATCTGAGTGGCTGCCTTATTGGCCAACCAATGATTAGACAACCTGCAGGCGTTCTCTGGCGCCGTCGCATCAGTTCTCAGCACTTCATCGGAGACGTTCGGGTCATCCGACCAAGTCACGTAGAAACCACCGGGCCAGAACCAATCGTCAATGTTCACAGGCGCGCCGAAGAAAACGTCATCATTAAAATAAAAATAACGTTCTGACAACCCAGGAATGCGGTGAATGTAAGACTCGATATTGCTCGAATCAAAAGTCGGCAGTGAAGCTTCAGGAATAATTTCCCGATGGTCAACCAACGTCATACGATCGGACACTTCGAGCCAATCGGGCGTCTGCCCGTCAGTGACGAGATAGATGTGTCCATGGTTTGGGAAAAATTTCTCAAGCGCACGCAAACTGTAGAGAAGTTCATCGTTGTCGCGAAAGCGCCCTTCAACATTGCCAAACTTAGCGATAGCTTCGCTGCCGTTAGCGCTGAGTTGCCCTAGTGCATGGCGACGTTTAGCGCGCCAGCCCAAGTCCTGCCCGTCTACCCAAAGATAAACAATGTCTACAGGCGAGTCATCGGGCTTGGCCGAAAGGTCATTGCGCATGAATAAAGTAGGTACGACGCATATCTGGCGAGCCAAAAAAAGTACACCAGTGTAGTGAAGTCAGTCAGCAGGCCCAGCCGCTTCAATCAAACCCATAAATTCAACCGTGGGGATGGCCTGACACGCGATATCAGCGCGGGCGTGCCGAGCAACTGCAAACAATAGCCCAAGGCCTACGAACAACCCCGAACAAGACCGTCAACCAACCGAAATGCAGTCACTGAAGCTTCTGCTTTTCTGGGTGATCTGTCGCCTTCAAGTCCACCCATTAACTGCCAATTCTTTAGAAAGAAAAGTCTCCATGTCGATGGCTGAAGATCGAACTGAAAACGGGCGCCATGAAGTAACCCAGAGGAACAGCGCGGTTGAGCGCATCTCAGCCAAGGGGCTAAGACGTCGCGGCGATGTCCGCTCGTTTTTTGAAAGAACAGCACATCCCAACTCAGCCATAGAGGCAGCTGCGGCCCTTGATCACAGCATACGCATGAGCATGGCTTCGATGACAGGCGGCTTGTCTCCCGTGTCGCTGGGATTGGCTGTTGCTGACTGGGCCGGACATTTGATGGCTTCACCGGGAACTTTATCGCGCTTAACGACAGTGGGCGGCCTTGCTTGGATGCAGGCCATACAACAAGCGATCACCTGCCAAGACGTGCCTTCCGCTGATACGCGATATGCAGACAAAGCTTGGCATACGTGGCCCTACTGCGCGCTGGCCAGTACCCATGGCGTGGCGGAAACATGGTGGAAAGAAGCCACGGTGCTGCGCGGCATGGAGCATCACCACGAAGACCTGATGCAACTGTTGTCGCGGCAATGGCTGGACATGCTGGCTCCTAGCAATTGGCCCTGGTCAAATCCTAAAGTCATTAAAACCACCGTCGATACCCAGGGCGCCAACCTGTTACGCGGGGCGGCCCATGCATACGACGACTGGCGGCAAAGTCAGGGGCTGTTGCCACTGAAGCCAGAAGAACACCTTTACCGTCCTGGGCTGGAGGTTGCGTGCACACCAGGAGAAGTCGTGTACCGCAACCATCTTGTAGAGTTGATTCAATACACGCCGACCACGCGCAAGGTGCAACGTGAGCCACTGCTCATAGTGCCCTCATGGATCATGAAATACTACATACTGGACCTCTCACCGCACAACTCCATGGTGCGATATATGGTGGATCAAGGCCACACCGTTTTTATGCTGTCTTGGCGCAACCCTGATGAGTCCGACGCGCTGCTCGACATGCAGGACTACTTGCAACTCGGTGTGATGGAATCGCTGGCCGTTATCACCGACCGAACCGGTGGCATCCCAATCCACACGGCTGGCTATTGCTTAGGCGGCACGCTACTGGCCATGGCCGCGGCAGCGCTGGTCAGCACAGAAGTCGTGCACAGCGCGCCGATTGCCCCGCTGGCGTCTATGACCCTGTTGGCAGCCCAGCTAGATTTCCGTGACGCCGGCGAGATGGGTGTGCTCCTAGACGAGGCGCAAGTGGCCCTGCTCGAAGACATCATGGCCGAGCGTGGATTTTTGACGGGTCACCAAATGGCGGGCTCGTTCCAGTTCTTACGGGCACGTGACTTGGTTTGGTCTGCACGCATGCGCGAATACCTGCTTGGAGAACCAGACGTACCGAACGACCTGATGGCGTGGAATGCCGACGTCACGCGCATGCCAGCGGTGATGCACACCAACTACCTGCACAGCCTGTACTTGCACAACGAACTGGCAGAAGGACGCTATGAAGTGATGGGTGAACCTGTCTCACTGGCCGACTTAAAGTTACCCATATTTGCCGTGGGGACACTGAAAGACCACGTCACCCCATGGCGCTCTGCTTACAAAGTGAAGCGATTGGTGCACGCAGATGTGACTTTTGTTCTGACCAGCGGTGGCCACAATGCGGGCGTCGTTTCAGAACCTGGCCACGCAGGCCGTGATTACCAGCTCATGCTCACCAAGGCGACAGATCGCCGGATATCACCCGAAATCTGGAAGCAACAAGCACCGCATTTCAAAGGCTCGTGGTGGCCTGCTTGGCATGAGTGGCTGGTGGCGCAAGGCAGCGGCATGGCACCAGCGCGGCCCGTGTCACCCTTGGATTCAGTGGCACAGGCACCGGGCGAGTATGTGAGGACGCGGTACCGAGATTAATACGACAAGCAATAATATCAGGCACCAGTCCAAACACCACCATTCACATCAAGTACAGAACCAGTCGTGAATCCCGCACCTGGCGTACAAAAATAAAGAATCGCATGAGCGATTTCGTCAGCATCCCCGAGCCGTCCAACCGGTATCCTGGCAATGACATCCTCCATGCGTCGATGTTTCAATGCAGAAACCCTTGGAGTCATTGTTGTCCCGGGTGCGACAACGTTAGCAGTAATACCGAATGGAGCAAGTTCTACTGCCAATCTTTGTGTCAAAACAACCACCGCACCTTTCGCAGCAGAGTAATCAATTGGCGCGGCCACGACACCACCTCGTCCGGCAACTGATGAAATATTGACTATTCTTCCATAAGAATTTTTTTTCATATAAGGCGTTGCAGCCTTTATTGTTAAAAACTTGGAAGTAAGATTCCATTCAATCCCCTTACGCCATTCCGCCACGGAAAGATCATCGAGCTTAGGAGAAGTGATAAAACCTCCAGCACAATTCACAAGAATATGCAGGGAACCCCACTTTTCATCAATACGATGCAATGCGCTATCAATATCTTCGGAAACCGTACAATCTCCTTTTATATAAATCACATCAGCAGATATTTTCTTTAAAAAGCTAATTGCATCCGCACCATGACTCTCATTCCTTCCCAGAATAGCGACTCTCGCGCCCTCTGAAAGAAATCTTGCAGCACAAGCCAGGCCGATTCCAAGTGTTCCACCCGTTACAAAAGCTACTTGATTTTTTATGCTGGATAGTTTTAACATAAAAATTAAATTTTCGAATCAACATACATGGCGGCATTCGCCAAAAATATATTAGCCTTTTTGTACATGGCATAATCAATTAGTTTGTCATTATAAACGACTGCCGCACGACCATCCTCAAGAGCTTGATCAAAGACCCTTACTAATTCCAAATAATATTTTATATCTTCAGAACTTGGAGAATAAACTTGACGAGCAATAGTAAGGTGCCCCGGGTAAACCAAGGTGCGTCCATCATACCCAAGCCGCCGTGATACCGTGCAGTCAGTTTTTAGAGCATCCAGATCCTTGACAGCACTGAATGCCCCGTCAAGCACATACGGGAGCTTTGCGGCTCGTGCATCAAGGAGACATTTAGAACGGGCATACATCATTTCATAGCCTTCGCTTGAAAAAGAGCACTTTAGTTCAGCCTGCATATCGCCGTCTTCAGCACTACCAAAAACTACGCTCTCGACACGTGAACTGGCTTTACAAACGTCAAAACAGTTAATGACTCCAAGCGGCGTTTCGATAAGAAGAAGAATTTTTATAGACCCAATAACTAGACCTAATTTAGCCTCCGCTGCATCCAATATTGTTGCAACGAGACGGACTTGTTCAACTGTTTCAACCATTGGCAAGATGATGCCATAGAGACCTTTTACGGCGACAGCTCGGATATCATCCTGAAGATACTTATCATTGTTATTGACACGCACAAGAACAGGAAGCGGATATGTTGGAATAATCTGCGCCAATTGTTGACGAACAGATTCTTTCAAGACTGCTGGAACAGCATCCTCAAGATCGAATACAACAGCATCGGGCTTGAATTTCGGTGCTTTCTCGATGAGATCTAAGCGATTGCCAGGTACATAGAGAGATATTAACGGATACTTCATATTTTTATATAATATTTTCTTTTTTCAAGACAATGATATCCTCAGAACTCAAACCCAATCCACCATATATAAGCTCATTATCAAAACCCAAATCCCCACCAAAACTATCAATAGCTCCGGGTGTTCTACTTAGTTTTGGAAAGATACCTTCCATACGTAACGTTCTGCCATCCCTATCTTTTTTACTTATGATCATTTCACGCGAGATAGCATGAGGGTCATTCAGTATGTCCTCCACATTATTAACAGGCCCAAACGGGACATCATTATTTCGCAAAAGGATTGTAATTTCGTCACGTGTGAAATTTTCAACCCACGTAGAAACAATATTATCAACATCAACAGAGTTTTTTACACGGTTACCATTAGTACTAAATCGCGGATCTTTAACCAGATCAGATTTACCCATCAAATCAAATAAACGGACAGCCGTTGACTGTGTTGCACTTGCGATGGCAATCCACCTGTTATCTTTTGTACGATAAATATTTCTTGGCGAGGAAGTTGGCGCCCTATTTCCTATGCGAGTAGGTGCTTTTCCAGTCACTTGATGTACGAGTGCATTAGGCCCAAGAATAGAGAACAAACTCTCAAGAATACTTACATCTATCATTTGCCCCTGCCCCGATGCTGCAGAGTCGCGATTGTATATTGCAAACATCGTTGACATTGCCGCATAGAAACCTGCACAAGTATCTGCAAGCGGAAACTGAGGAAGTGTTGGATGACCATCCAACTCTCCAGTCATCTCGGCAAAACCACTCATTGCCTCCGCGATGGTTCCAAAACCTGGCTGCTGGCTATAGGGTCCAGTTTGTCCATAACCAGATATACGAACCATGACTATTCGAGGATTAATTTTATAAATTTCTTCATAAGTAATTCCCCACTCCTCAAGTCTTCCAGGTCTAAAATTTTCAATAAATACATCAGCCTCTGCCAACAGCTTATACAATATATCTTTACCTTTCGGCTTTGATATATCCAATGTAATAAATTTCTTATTTCTACCATAGTATTTCCACCATGGATTTATACCATCTTTCGTAAATCCAAAATCTCTAAGTGGATCACCTTTTTTAGGATGCTCCACATGTAGAACCTCAGCGCCAAAATCCGCCAGCAACCTGCCACACAAGGGCGCGGCAACAACTGTCGCACATTCAACGACTTTAAGTCCTTGTAGAGCAGCCTCCATTTTTTTTGACTCTTTCAAACTCATTCTCCATTAACAATTAAAAATATAAAATTACATTTTTATGCCTATTTTTTCAATTATTTCTTTGTATGTTTTTAGTTCTCGCGTAACACGTGCTTGAAACTCTTTTGGTCCTTCATTGACAACTGCAAGACCTGACTTAATCAATTTTTCCCGGATATCTGGGCGTCGCAAAATAGTTTGTACTTCGTTTGCGATAATTTTTGTAATTTCTTGCGGAACGCCAGATGGCGAATAGAGCGATTGATTATTTTCAGAGAGAACACCCGGCAATCCAAGTTCCTCAAGCCGAGGTATATTTGGAAGTTCTGGCCAGCGTATCACGCCGGTTTGTGCCAAGGCACGTAATTTTCCAGCTTTAATTTGAGCAAGTACTGATCCTATATTCGCCGTATAAAGATCAACTTGACCTCCAAGGGCAGCCAAAGTTGCCGGACCTGCACCAGGAAATGGAACATGGACCATGTTCAATCCTAATCGCATATTGACATTTTCAGTTACTAAAAATGGGGCTGTACCTGCACCTGGCGAAGTCCAATTCAACTTTCCAGGGTTAGCTTTTGCATATTCAACTACGTCAGCAAAATTCATGAACTTAGAATCAACCGGCACAGTGATGACATCTGGTGCGACACCAATATTAACCAGCGGGGAAAAGTCCTTCACAGGATCATAAGAAGCATTATTGTAAAGACTAGGATTTATCAAAAATGCACTTGAAGCCAGCAAGAAACTATACCCATCTGGTGCAGAACGTGCCGCTACAGCGATACCTATATTCCCTCCAGCACCGGCACGATTCTGAACAATAACAGGAACTTTCAATACCTCACTCAAAGGACTGGCAAGAATGCGAGCCACCGTGTCAGAACCACCGCCTGCAGCGAATGGAACAATCAATGTAATTGGCTTATTTGGCCACTCTGAAGCAATTGCCTTGCTGCTTATAAGCTCAAATATAATTATGGCGGCCACACCGACCACAACCTTCAGCTTAAACATGTCAGAATATTTTATTCGAGTAAACACGGTAGTCCAATCAGTATTAAATTACATTTGAAAAACAAATTATTTAGATGCACTGGCATACATCAATCCGAAATAACAAGCAACATCCAAGAATTCACACAGATACCCAACCACTCACTTAATTATTTTTAATTATTAATAAATATTAAATATCATGTATTATTTTTGATCGTAAGCTGACACCTTGAAACAGTCCAATATCAAATATGATGCCATCCATATCAATTCGGCATGAAATCCGGGTATTCCCGAGGTAAAGTTGTAAGCGTTGAATTAGATTGCTTATCGGATTAACACATAGCGCGTTGTATTCGAACCCCGGAGCAATCGCGCTGCATGGCAGTGGGGTGAGCTATTCAGCGCTCACGTTGCCCGCCTTGATGACCGAGCGCCACCGGGCGATATCTTCGTCTAGGAAGCTGGCGAACGACGCCGGCGTTGATTCGCTCGGGTCTGCGCCCTGCCGGTCCATCTGCTCGCGAAAGTCCGCGTTGCGAACCACCTTGTTAATGGCCACATTCAATCGTGTAATCACTGCCGCGGGCGTTCCAACCGGCGCAAGTACGCCGTACCAAGTGCTCATTTGCATGCGAGGCATGCCGACTTCAGCCATGGTAGGAACATTCGGCAGCAGTGGGGAGCGCTTGTCACTTGTGATGGCAAGCACACGCACCTTCTGGCTTGAAAGCAGCGGTGTGGCCGAAGGTATGTTTGTGAATGTGTAGTGGACTTCGTCGCTCATGATCGCTTGGATGGAAGGCGCTGACCCGCGGTAGGGGATGTGCCTCGCCTCAATGACGGCTTCTTGCCGAAACATCTCTCCGCCTAGGTGCTGCGAGCTCCCAACGCCCGATGACGAGTAGTTGATTCTGCGAGAATTTTTCTTCGAATAAGCCAAAAACTCGGCAACGCTGTTCACGCCCAGCGAGTTAGGAACGATCAGCAGGTTCGGACTCTGCCCGAACATCGCCACAGGGGCAAAACTTTTGACCGGGTCGTAGTCAAGGCTTTTGTAAAGGCTGGTGTTGATGGCAAACGCTGGCGAACCGAGAAACAACGTGTATCCATCAGCCGGCGCGCGGGCCACGTAAGTTGCGGCGATGTTCTGCCCGGCACCGGGCTTGTTCTCGATGATGACAGACTGGCCGAGCTCTATCGACAGGCCCCGCCCCATCAGCCGCGCCATGATGTCGGTACCGCCACCCGGCGCATAGCCGACCAGCAAGCGAATCGGTTTTGACGGATAAGCGTCATCGGCAGCCCAAGCCAAGCTAGCGCCTGTAAGTGCAGCAGCCAAGGCGGCAGTGATTAGAACTCTCTTTTTCATGGCGTTCACCCCTTGAAGTTATTTAAACCGGCCCTTTGAGCCGATTTGAATGCTGTCAGACTCGCTCACGGAGTGCAAAGCAACTGCCCAGCGAATGAAATCTGCATGCGCGATGTAGTTGAGGTCTACAAAGCATCATCAACCAGTTCGAAGCAAACTTAAATAGGGGTTTAAATTGAAACTTTTCAGCGGTCTACGCTTTTGAAAGTGCCGCCACATCAGCACGCGCATCCAGAATCGCCCCTTGAATATGCTGCTTCAATGCCGTCGCAGCAGCGACAAAGTCGCTTTTCTCGATCAAATCCAAAATATGCAAATGTCCTTGCGATTGACCGTGGAATCTGTCGCGTCTTCCCATGGAACGGTAAATCAAGAGCCGGCGTAGCGAGTTGATCCGGCGCAGAGCGTCGAGAATGAACGGGTTGCCAGAGGCCTTTGCAATCGACTCATGAAAAGCCACGCCGCGCTCGTACAGGACATCGGGCGCCAGCGTTTGCGCATGACCGGTCAGAATCTCCTCATTCATACGGCGCAAGCGACGAATCTCATCTGCCGGCATGTGAAAGTTGGGCTCCAGCAAAGCTGCGGGTTCAATAGCCAGTCGCAACCGATAGATCTGCTCCAGCGCTTCAGGCGTATCAAGAGTGGCGGTGAAAGTCCAGCCGTAGCCGGCGCGCCTTTGAATCCAGCCCTCGCTCGCAACCCGATGCAGCAATGCGTTCAAGTTGGCTGGCGTGAGCTGGTAACGCTTGCGCAAATAAACCTCAGTCACATGCTCAGGAAGATCACCATTTAAGCGATCCTCTGCCATGCGCAAATAAACCGCAGAGGCACTAGCGACTGAGTTCGCTGGCTGTAACACGGCATGATGCGCAACACGGTAGCCAGCTTCTTTTTGATGCGTCATGATGCCCAGTTCAGCAAGCCGCTCAAAAGCTTTGCTGACTGTCCAGCGTGAGGCGCTGAATTTCGAAGCCAGTTCTTGCGCTGTGATGTGCGTTTCTGGCGCTACATTTTCATCGTGCAGGTACCGATGGATTCTCTGCACCAGTTCTGGCACAACGGCCTGTCGAATCCTTTTGGGCGTGCTCATACCTGCGGAATGCGCACGAATCCTTCCATCAGGCGGCGCGCGGTGCGACTCATGATGGCTTTTTTGACAACCCACTCGTCGCCCACCAACTCGGCCTCTGCACCGACTAGCAAGGTGCCAGAGGGATGTCCAAAGCGGATCATGTCGCGTTGATGCCCGCCCACAACCTCATTCACCAAGGTGCCCGGAATGACCGCCGCCACGGCAATCGCCACGGCCCCCGTGCCGGTCATGGCGTGGTGCAGCTGACCCATCGAAAAGATGCGAACCACCAAGTCAATGTGCTCGGCTTGAATCGCCTTGCCACTGGATGCCATATAGGCAGCTGGCCGCGATACGAATGCAAGCTTGGGGGTGTGCGGACGATTCAGCGTTGCATCCTCCGGCGTTGACGCCATGCCCATAGCGACCGCGGCATGGGCACGAATGGTTTCTGCGCGCGCCAGCAATTCGGCTTGACTGTTGACGTCGCCCTGCAGCTCAGTACCCTTCAAGCCGAGTGCGTTGGCGTCGATAAAGATTGTCGGGTTACCGGCGTTGATCAGGGTGACGTCCAACTTGCCCATGCCGGGAACATCAAGTAGTTCACGCTTGTGACCCGTCGGAAACATAGCGCTACCTTGCAGGTCTAAAAACTCCAGTCGAATTTCAGCAGCCGGAAAGGTAACGCCATCGAGCTCGAAGCTGCCGTCTTCAACAACCTCACCCGCCGCCATCTGGACGTGAGCCACAATTCTCTTCTGGATATTCACCTGCCAAATGCGCACCACCGCGAAGCCTTCGTGCGGTGCGATCACCAACCCTTCACTGATGGCAAAAGGGCCAACGGCAGAAGTCAGATTGCCGCAATTGCCAGACCAGTCAATCACCGGATTTTCAATCGAGACCGCACCAAAGTTGTAGTCCACATCGCAATCGGGCCGTGCTGATTTAGAAATCAACACGACTTTACTGGTGCTGGAGGTTGCGCCTCCCATGCCGTCAGTATGCTTTCGGTAGGGGTCTGGGCTGCCGATAACCCGTAGCAATATCTTGTCGCGCAACACAGCATCGTCAGGCAAGTCAGAGGCCTGAAAAAAAACACCCTTGCTGGTGCCGCCGCGCATGTAAACGGCGGGAATTCGGAGTTGAGTCATGGTTTTTCCGTATTATTTTTCTCAGAACGGGATGCTGTTTTCCAGCCCCGCCAGCTTGGCGACCCGGACCATACTGGCCAGGGTATCTTCTGGCAATAACAGACCTTTAGCCCTGTTTTCAATGTCAGAAAGATCTTCCATTTCGCCCGGATAGTAAATCTTTGAATGGCCGGCGGCCAATGGCACATCTTTGAGGGATTCGATGTAGCTCTCGATGCGCGCTTCAAACGCACTCAGCGGCTGAAATGATTCGACGTTCAAAGAAACCAAAAAATGCCCTGCACCACTGCGGTTAACAGGATCGTACGGGCCATGCACCTGATCGAGAAATGAACTGCCGGAGAGCACGCCAGACAAAATATCGACCATCACGCCCATCACATAGCCTTTGTGGCCGGCCATTGGCAAGATCAAACCCTCAATGGCGGCTCTCGGGTCTGAGGTGGGTTTTCCTGAGGCATCGATCGCCCAGTCCATCGGTATTTTTTCGCGCCTTTTTTCAGCCAAATAAATTTTGCCGCGGGCCACCCCGGAATTGGCCATGTCCATCACCACATGGCCATGCTTTCCGCCGGGCACGGCAATCGACCAAGGGTTCGTGCCGATCTTTTTTTTCATGCCGCCCCAGGGCGCCATGTTTGGTCCGCCATTGCTCATGAGGATGCTGATGCAACCTTTGACCGTACCCATGCGCGTGAAATACATGCAAGTGCCGAAGTGATTCGAGTTCCT
>CANFSO010000043.1 GCA_947449895.1 Comamonadaceae bacterium | reverse complement strand
TACGAGCTCGAATATGGCAGCGCTACCGTTGAATTGCACACCGATGCAGTCCACGCTGGTCAGAAAGTGTTGTTGATTGACGACCTGATCGCCACGGGCGGCACCATGATGGCCGGGCGAAAACTACTGGAAAGACTTGGCGCCCACGTGATGGAGGGTGCTGCGATTGTCGACTTGCCCGAACTCGGTGGTTCCGACAAACTGCGTGCGTCGGGGCTGCCTCTTTTCACGCTGATTGATTTTTCGGGTCATTGACTTCGGAATCATCAGCAACCATTTTTAAGGAGCGTTTCCATGTCACTTGAAGTCCTACCGCTTTCACCCGCCATCGTTGAAAAACTCAAGACGATCTCCACCGCCACACTGACCACTGTGTTGCTCAAAAAAGGCTTGCGTAACGTTTGGTTGCGGGGCACCAAACCCTTGCGGGCCGATCAGCCGCGCACGGTAGGTCGTGCGTTCACACTGCGTTTTGTGCCTGCCCGCGAAGATCTGGCTACACCTGAATCGTGGTCGTCGCCAATCTCGACACGGGCCGCGATCGAAGCCATGCCGCCAGGTTGTATTTGTGTGGTCGACGCCATGGGCGTGATCGATGCCGGCATTTTTGGGGACATTCTCTGTGCCCGCATGCAAAAGCGCGGCATCGCTGGACTGGTGACTGATGGCGTTGTGCGCGATGTCGTAGGCGTGTTGGGCACCGGCTTGCCGGTCTGGTGCCAAGGCACGGCCGCACCCGCTTCCGTGACCGGCCTGACGTTTGTCAGCTGGCAAGAACCGATCGCTTGCGGCGGTGTCGCGGTGTTTCCAAACGATGTGATCGTGACCGATGAGGATGGCGCCGTGCTGATCCCTGCCAATTTGCTCGATGCCGTCCTTGAACTATCCGCTGAGCAAGAAAATCTCGAGGCCTGGATCATGTCTGAGGTCAATGCTGGAGCGGCCTTACCAGGCTTGTACCCACCCAACGCCGAGAACAAAGCCCGCTACGAAGCCAGCAAAACAACCAAACCTTGAAGCAAAATACCTACCATGATCACGCCCAAATTAACCGCTCAAGCCAGCGGCGTCTACGTCATAGCACCAACTCCGTTTGAAGCGGATGGCAAACTTGACCTCATTTCTATCGACAAGCTGGTTGATTTTTATGCGCAATCCGGCGTCACCGGCACCACAGTCTTGGGCCAGCTCGGTGAAGCACCGAAACTAGCGCAAGACGAGGCATTGCAAGTTGCCAAGCGCTTTATTCAACGCTCGACGACACCCACCATCGTCGGTGTCTCCGCACCGGGCTTCGCTGCCATGCGCGCGTTGGCGCGTGAAGCCATGGATGTGGGTGCCGCTGGCGTCATGATCGCGCCGCCGAACACCTTGCGTACGGATGACCAAATCGTCAGCTATTACGAGCAAGCAGTTGCTGCGATTGGTGAAGACGTGCCTTTTGTCATCCAAGACTATCCACTCACGTTCACAGTGGTCATGGCGCCTAGTGTGATCAAGCGCATCGTCAACAACCACGCCTCTTGCTTGATGCTCAAGCATGAAGATTGGCCTGGCCTTGAAAAAATCTCAACCTTACGCGCGTGGCAAACCAAATGTGAGATGCGTGAGATTTCCATTCTTTGCGGCAATGGCGGACTTTTTCTTGACTTCGAAGTTGAGCGCGGCGCCAACGGTGCCATGACAGGGTATTGCTTCCCCGACATGCTGGTCGATGTGGTGCGGCTCTCAGCCGACGGTCAGCGCGAAAAGGCACATGACTTGTTCGATGCGCACTTGCCGCTGATGCGTTATGAGCAGCAGCCTGGGGTGGGCTTGGCGGTGCGCAAATACATTTTGATGCGCCGCGGCTTGCTGTCATCAGACACACAACGCAAACCCGCGGCCGCGATGTCGTCCATTGCAAAAACAGAAGTTGAGTATTTGCTGGCACGGCTGGCACGGCATGATCCGCGGGCTTATTTGTCCTGATATTGGCCCTGACACTTGAGCCGAAAAACTGCTGCTTGCGAGGCTACTTGCCAATGCAGAATTTAGAGAAAATTTCGCCCAACAAATCATCGGGGGTGAACTCGCCAGTGATTTGACTTAGCGCGCGTTGGGCTTGCCGCAAGTCTTCTGCCAACAAGTCCAGCGCCGGTTGTCTGGCGGACAGTTGCTTTGCAGCGCGCCTGAGTTGGCTGTCCACTTTATGCAAGGCTTGGACATGTCGCTCGCGCGCCATGAAAACGCCTTCTGGTGCGGATTGCCAACCAACGACTTGCAGCAACTGCTGGCGTAGTTTCTGCAGACCAGCGCCAGTCTTGGCTGAAATCACCACGCTCGTGCGTCCACTTGTTATCGCCGCTGCATGTACATCGGCAGGCACCGAATCTGATTTATTCCAGACATCAATAACAGGCGTTGCCTTCGGCAGCTTGTCTGCCAGGGCACGTTGAATAACCTCGTCACCACATCGGTATCCCGCCGCGATGTCAGGATCAGCGGGGGTGTTTTGCCGTGTCAAATCGTGCAAAAACAAAACCGCATCGGCGCTTTCTATTTCCCCCCAAGCGCGTGCGATGCCTATCTTTTCAACCTCGTCAACACCCGGCAAATGGCTGTCGCGCAGACCCGCCGTATCCACCACATGCAAAGGCACGCCATCGATCTGAATGAGTTGTGAGACCTTGTCGCGTGTAGTCCCCGCAATGGGTGTCACGATGGCCAACTCAACCCCGGCCAAGGCGTTGAGCAGCGAACTTTTCCCAGCATTGGGCTGACCAGCAATGACGACTTTAATCCCCTCACGCAAGATCGCTCCTTGTGTTGCGCGCTGCATCACATTTGCCAGCGTTGACTGCAATCGTTGCAGCTGACCGCTGGCGTCGGCCTGCTTTAAAAAGTCGATGTCCTCTTCTGGAAAATCCAACGTAGCTTCAACCAGCATGCGTAAATGCACCAGCTTGTCGAGCAGCGCCTGAACTTCGTTGGAGAATTCTCCCGACAACGAACGTGCCGCTGAGCGTGCTGCCGTTTCAGTGCTAGCGTCGATCAGATCAGCAATCGCTTCGGCTTGGGCCAAGTCAATCTTATCGTTTAGAAAGGCCCGCTCTGAAAACTCACCCGGCTGTGCTACGCGCAGCCCGGCAAGTCGCTGCAGACCTGTCATTTCATCTGTTTCACCAGCCGCCTGCAGACAGCGTGCCAGCAGCAACTGCAGCACCACAGGGCCCCCATGTGCTTGTATTTCGAGCACATCCTCACCCGTGAAAGAGTGTGGCGAAGGAAAATAAAGCGCCAGCCCTTGATCGATGACTTGACCTTGTTCGTCTGGAAACGGCAAGTACGTTGCTTGCCTTGGCGCTAAGCTTCGGCCGCACAAAGCTTTAACGATAGGCGTTATGTCTTTACCCGAAATACGGACAATTCCAACTGCGCCACGGCCTGGCGCAGTGGTAATCGCAACGATGGGATCAAGATGGCGAGCAAGCATGGTGTGTCTCATCAAAAAGGGCCGCGAAGCGGCCCTTTTCTTATTTGAACTTCGGCAAATTGAACTGCGGCGGTACGCCCATTCGTGTGTTAATCATCCATTGCTGCGCAATCGACAGAATATTGTTGGTGATCCAGTACATCACCAAACCGGCCGGGAAGAAGAAGAACATCACACTGAAAATCAGCGGCATGAACCACATCAACTTGGCTTGCATCGGATCTGGTGGCGTTGGATTCAACGCTGTTTGCAGCATCGTCGTCAACGTCATCACCACCGGCAAGATGAAATAAGGATCAGGCGCAGAGAGGTCGTGAATCCAGAGTATCCAAGGTGCATTGCGCATTTCAACGCTCGACAACAGCACCCAGTAGAGTGCAATGAACACCGGAATCTGGATCATGATTGGGAAGCAACCGCCCATTGGGTTGACCTTCTCCTCTTTGTAGATCCTCATCATCGCCTGCTGCATTTCCTGCGGCTTGTCTTTGAGGCGCTCACGCATTTCCACAATTTTAGGATTGACCGCTTTCATCTTGGCCATGCTGGCGTAAGCCTTCGCATTGAGCCAGTAAAACGCAATTTTCAGCAGGAGCACCAAAGCCACAATTGACCAACCCCAGTTCTGAATAAATTCATGCAGTCTGAAAAGCAGCCAATACAACGGCTTGGCCAAAATAGTCAACCAACCGTAGTCTTTGACCAGCTCTAAACCTGGCGCCAGGGCTTCAAGAATTTTTTCTTCCTGCGGACCGACATAAAACTTGCTGTCGATGATCTTGCTGGCACCAGGCGCAATGCTCTCGAGTGGTGTGATCATCCCGGCTGCGTACAGGTTGGTGTCAACTTTGCGCAAAAACAAATCCCGCTGGAGCCCATCGGGCAAAATCCAAGCTGAAGCAAAATAGTGCTGAACCATGGCCACGTAACCGTTACTGGCCTTCTTCTCGACATCGACTTTGTCTTTCTCAATGTCTTTGAATTCGACCTTCTGGTATTTTTTTGCTTCTGTGTAAATCGCTGGACCCGTGAAGGTCGAATAGAACGAAGACTCGCCCAGTGGCTTGTTGCCGTCACGTACGAGTTGAAGATAAAGCTGTGGGGCGACTGGTTCGGTGCCCGTGTTGATGATCTCGTGGCGAACAGCCAGGTCATACTCACCACGCTTCACGGTGTACGTTTTCACGAGTTTGATACCACCGACCGTAGGCGACTCGAACTTGACTTCAAACTGATTTTTGCCGTTTTGCAGTGCCCGATCGCCAGGCAACACGGTCATGATCGTTTTGTGTGTCGGCAGGTTGGTACCCGTAGCACCAATCAAACCAGACTGCGCTACATAGACGCGACTGTTGCTTTCGTCTAGCAACACAAAGCCCATTTTTTTATCTATCGTGTCGGCATATTTGGCGAATACCGAACGCACTAAAGTGCCCCCCTCAGTGTCAAACGTTAACGAAAGTACGTCGTTACGGACCTCAATACGCTCTTTTTTTGCGCTTCCCGCGGTCTGCTCTGCTGGCGACGTTGACGCCATGCCCGGAACCGACAATGCCGGCACCGCGGTGACAGGAATCGCTGTACTGGATACAGAAGCCGACACTGCAGGCACATTCAAAGGAGCTTTAGCGCTTTGCGTGGCCGCCGAAGGGAAAAAGGTTGGTTTTTGGCCGTTGTGAACCTGCCATTGATCCCACAAAAGGACCATCGAAAAACCAAAAATCACCCACAAAATGGTGCGCCGAATGTCGTTCATGACGGTTTCTTTTTAGAAAGGGAAGCGGCCACAGATGTGACCATATAGGAGAAAATGCTGCGTTTGAGTTTGACTTCATCGACAGAATTGCCGACGGAGAACCATGTCGAAGGAAATAAACTGATGTGGGCAGCCACCGGATCTAAGCCACCATCACACCATGGGTGGCATCGAACCAGCCGCCTTACCGTGAGGTAAGTTCCTGCTGCTGCACCATGTTGCTGCAATGCCTGCAACGAATAGGCGGAGCATGTTGGCTCAAACCTACAACTCGAACCGAGAGATGGGCTAAGCAACAGTCGGTAGCCCTTGACCAAAGTGATGAGCAATACCTGCGGTACACGCACAACATAAGACAAAGTTTTGTAAAAGTTGATCATGTATGACGCGCGCCTTCTTGCATGAGCGCTGCCAATTCCACGCGCACAGCTTGATTTAACGCGTCTGAGCAGGCGCTCAAGTACACCTTACGTGAAAAGTCACGCCGCAGCCTGACCACGAAAGCGGCCTGCCTTTGCTTCGGAGAAAAATCAGCACTCATGGTGTAGATCTGCCTTTTGATAGCGTTGCGAGTCACTGCGCGCTTGGCCCAGCGTTTCGGCACCATCGCACCCAACCAGAGGTCATGAACGGGAAAAAGAGTGCGCGTTTTAGCATTGGCTACTGTTTTGAGAGTGCCATCAAACTCACTTGCACTGGCACCTGCAAGGTCGCTTGTTAAAAACTTCGACCTGTGCAGTGCGAAATGCTCACTCCGGGCAATCGTTAAACCCGCCAGAACGGCCTGGAACTGGGCTCGTGTTTTAAGCCGCTGCAATGCCTGCGCCTAGTGGCTTTAAGACTTGCCTGCGTGCGAAAAGCTTAGACTGCCAAGCGCTTGCGGCCTTTGGCGCGGCGAGCGGCAATCACGGCGCGGCCGCCGCGCGTTTTCATCCGGGTGAGAAAACCATGCGTACGTGCGCGTTTGACTTTAGATGGCTGGTATGTGCGTTTCATGATCAATCCTACTGGCTAGAAAACTTCCCTTGCATGATTCTTGTGAGCTTGGTGGCAGCAAGGTACTGCCAGCTTTGCAAGATCCGCCGGGTCTACACGCCTGCACGTGAAAACCCCCTGTGAATCAGGGAAACCGATGATTATGGCAAATTTATCCATTGCTGGCAACCGCTTGCAGGCGAGTCTTTGGGTAATGACTCAGGAAACCCCCTCCAAGGGGAGCTCTTAAACGTCAAATCACGGTGGCCTGAGAAGGCTAAACCGCATCATTTTGCTTGTGGATAACTCCTCGCCGGACTACAATAATGGGTGCTAAAAAAAGACAATATCCACAAGTGCCTGACAGGTTTTACGCTTTCTTATACCAAGGTCGACGCAATCCATGAATGAGGTACTTCGTCAGTCACTGGTGCCTGATTTGTGGCAAAACTGCGTTGACCATTTGGCGCAGGAACTTCCTGAGCAACAGTTCAACACGTGGATCAAGCCCTTGGTGGCAGATGTTGCTCAAGATTTAAGCAAAGTCACGATCCAAGTTGGTAACCGATTTAAGTTGGACTGGGTTCGCGCGCAATATGCCTCAAGAATTGTGGCTCTTCTTGAAGCAGTCTCCGGCCAACCTATTCTGCTTGAGCTGGTACTTGCACCTCGTGAAAATCCGATCAAAGCGACGGCCCTTCCGCAAAGTTTTAAGGTCATGGGTGCCGCGGAACCTGCTGGTTTGAGCGCCACCATAGATTCGGCAGTTGTCCCTTTCAAGAGTCGCTTAAACACTGCACTGACCTTCGATACCTTGATTGAGGGTACGGCAAACCGCATGGGTCGAGCCGCTGCAATGCATGTGGCGAGCAGCTTGGGACAGCTTTACAACCCATTGTTCATCTATGGTGGCGTTGGTCTTGGTAAGACTCACTTGGTTCACGCTATCGGCAATAAGTTGTTAGCAGACAACCCGGCAGCCAAAATTCTCTACATTCACGCTGAGCAATTCGTTTCTGATGTTGTGAAAGCCTATCAACGAAAAACATTTGATGAGTTCAAAGAGCGCTATCACTCGCTCGATTTACTGTTGATAGATGACGTCCAGTTTTTTGCAAACAAAGACCGCACGCAAGAAGAGTTCTTCAACGCCTTTGAGGCTTTGTTAACCAAGAAATCTCACATCGTGATGACAAGCGACACCTACCCCAAGGGTTTGACCGACATTCATGAACGCCTTGTCTCGCGTTTCGATTCTGGTCTCACGGTCGCCATTGAGCCGCCTGAATTGGAAATGCGCGTCGCCATCCTGATTCGCAAGGCTGAAGCTGAAGGCACTGTCATGCCTGAAGAGGTCGCCTTTTTTGTCGCTAAAAACGTCAGATCTAACGTGCGAGAGCTCGAAGGGGCCCTGCGCAAGATCTTGGCTTACTCACGCTTCAATCAGAAAGAAATTTCCATTCAGCTGGCTCGAGAAGCCTTGCGGGATTTACTTTCTATTCAAAACCGGCAAATTTCCGTTGAAAACATCCAGAAAACCGTCGCAGACTATTACAAAATCAAAGTCGCTGACATGTATTCCAAGAAGCGGCCCGCAAGCATCGCCAGACCTCGGCAAATTGCCATGTACCTTGCGAAGGAATTGACCCAAAAAAGCTTGCCCGAAATTGGTGAACTGTTTGGCGGGCGTGACCACACGACTGTGCTGCACGCAGTCCGAAAAATGACGGCCGAGCGCCAGCTGATGACCGAATTAAACCAACAATTGCACGTGTTAGAGCAAACGCTCAAAGGCTGACCGACAACCTAAACCGTCCCATCAGATAGAAAACAAAAGCTGGGGATAATTTTTGAACAACTCATGAGTTATCCACAGAAAAACCTGATTTGTTCAAGTTGTTCATGTTTAGCAGCCACACCAAATGGTCACTCATCACATACTTAAACAGTCTGCAAGTGGTTGATAAAAAAGGGGAAAATGATGATGTACACAGAAATTAGCGCCCTTTACTACTACTACTAATTTGAAATTAAAGAATTAAGAAGATAAGAAAGCACAAGACATGATCGTTCTCAAAGCCAGCCAAGACAAAGTTTTATCGGCGCTTCAATCCGTTGCAGGGATCGTTGAGCGTCGTCACACATTGCCAATTTTGGCTAATGTGTTAATTCGCAAAACAGGCTCACAAATTCAGCTGACAACAAGTGATCTTGAAATTCAGATTCGCACAACAGCAGAACTTGATGGAGATGAAGGTAATTTCACTGCCACGGTTGGTGCGCGCAAGCTCATTGATATCTTGCGTTCGATGCCCAGCGATCAAACGGTATCTTTGGAGTCGAGCCAAAACAAATTAATTCTCAAAGGTGGAAAAAGTCGTTTTACGCTGCAGACATTGCCGGCTGAAGATTTTCCACTTGTGCAAGAAGCCGCCAATTTTGGTCCCATCTTCTCTATTCCTCAGAAGACGCTTAAGGCGTTGTTGAGTCAGGTGTCGTTTTCGATGGCTGTGCACGACATTCGCTACTACTTGAACGGTATTTTGTTCGTAGCAGAAGGTAAGCAGCTGAGTCTTGTGGCCACCGATGGTCACCGACTTGCTTTCTCATCGGCGACGTTGGATGTTGAAGTTCCGCGCCAAGAAGTCATCTTGCCACGTAAGACGGTATTGGAAATGCAGCGTCTTTTGAGTGACAAAGAAGGTGCCATTGAGATGCAATTTGCAGGTAATCAGGCTAAATTTACTTTTGAAGGCATGGAATTTGTCACTAAATTGGTTGAAGGAAAGTTCCCTGACTACAACCGTGTGATTCCAAAAAATCACAAAAATATCATCACCCTAGGTCGCGCAACGCTGTTGGCAAGTCTGCAGCGAACCGCCATTCTGACCAGTGAAAAATTCAAAGGTGTTCGTTTGAATATTGAACCTGGTACCTTGCGCGTAGCCTCCAATAACGCCGAGCAGGAAGAGGCTGTGGACGAGCTTGACATCGACTACGGAGGTGATGCTATTGAGATTGGGTTCAATGTGACTTACCTGATTGATGCCCTCGCCAACATGAACCAAGACATGGTGAAGATAGAGTTAGCCGACTCAAATAGTTCGGCTTTACTCACCATTCCAGACGATGTTGCTTTCAAGTACGTTGTGATGCCCATGCGTATTTAAGCCAAATGGCACGGGTCAACCATGGCCCTATTGCACAACCCGCGTCATTCTCTGATTCGGGCGTTGGTTTTTCAAGAGATAAGTGAAAGTTAGTTATGACCGAACAGATCAAGCCCAACGACGATGCCACCAGCGTCCATGACAACTCAGCTGATGTGCATTCTGGCGCCGCCGAAGAAGGCAGCTCTAACTTCCAACCCGTTATTGATGCAAATCAGGAGGGAGCATCTGAGGCTTATGGCGAAGGTTCGATCCAGATTCTTGAAGGTCTGGAAGCTGTTCGTAAGCGGCCCGGCATGTATATCGGCGACACCTCAGACGGCACCGGTTTGCACCACTTGGTGTTTGAGGTGGTTGACAACTCCATTGACGAATCCTTGGCCGGTCATTGCGACGACATCATGGTCACGATTCACTCCGACAACTCTGTCAGTGTTGTCGATAACGGGCGCGGTATTCCGACCGGTGTGAAGATGGATGACAAGCATGAGCCAAAGCGTTCGGCGGCAGAAATTGCACTGACTGAACTCCATGCAGGCGGAAAATTCAACCAAAATAGCTACAAAGTCTCAGGCGGTTTGCACGGCGTGGGTGTGAGTTGCGTTAATGCGCTCTCCAAAACGCTGCGTATGACGATTCGCCGTGATGGCAAAGTGCATTTTATGGAGTTTGCTAGGGGGTTTGTACAAAACCGCATCATCGAAACAATCAAAGGTGTTGAAGTTTCACCAATGAAGGTTGTCGGCGATACCGACAAGCGTGGGACTGAAGTTCATTTTTGGCCTGATACTGAGATCTTCAAGGAGAACAGTGATTTTCACTATGAAATTCTGAGCAAGCGTCTGCGCGAGCTGAGCTTTCTAAACAATGGTGTGAAGATCCGTTTGAAAGATGAACGCACAGGCAAGGAAGATGACTTTGCCGGTGCCGGTGGTGTCAAAGGTTTCGTCAACTTTGCCAACAAGGGCAAAACGGTATTGCACCCCAACATCTTTCACGCCATGGGGGATCGTCAAAGTGACCAAGCCACCAACATTGGCGTTGAAGTGGCCATGCAATGGAACAGTGGCTACAGCGAACAGGTGCTGTGCTTCACCAACAACATTCCGCAGCGTGACGGTGGCACACATCTAACAGGTTTGCGTGCAGCCATGACGCGCGTGATCAATAAATACATTGACGACAGTGAACTGGCTAAAAAGGCCAAGGTCGAGGTCACCGGAGACGACATGCGCGAGGGCTTGTGCTGCGTTTTGTCCGTCAAAGTGCCGGAGCCTAAGTTTTCAAGCCAAACCAAAGACAAATTGGTGTCGAGTGAAGTGCGTGGCCCGGTAGAAGACATCGTTAGCAAATTGTTGTTTGACTATCTGCAGGAGCGTCCGAACGATGCCAAGATCATCGTCGGCAAGATCATTGAAGCCGCTCGTGCGCGTGAAGCAGCGCGTAAAGCCCGTGACATGACGCGTCGAAAAGGTGTGTTGGACGGTATGGGTTTGCCAGGCAAGCTTGCTGATTGTCAAGAAAAAGACCCGGCGATGTGTGAAATCTACATCGTTGAGGGTGACTCCGCTGGTGGTTCTGCCAAGCAGGGTCGCGATCGCAAGTTCCAGGCTATCTTGCCTTTGCGCGGCAAGATTCTCAACGTTGAAAAAGCCCGCTATGAAAAGTTACTCACCAGCAATGAAATTCTGACCTTGATCACAGCTCTGGGTACAGGCATTGGCAAGGCTGGTGGGACCACCGGTAACGATGATTTCAACGTCGCCAAACTGCGTTACCACCGCATCATCATCATGACCGATGCCGACGTTGACGGCGCGCACATCCGCACCTTGTTGCTCACATTCTTTTACCGTCAAATGCCGGAACTGGTTGAGCGTGGTCACATCTACATTGCCCAGCCGCCGCTTTACAAAGTGAAAGCAGGCAAGGAAGAGTTGTACTTGAAAGATGCTAGTGCGCTGGATGGCTTTTTATTGCGTATCGCTCTGCGAGACGCCAGCATCTTCACTGGTGGTTCGGACGGTACAACGATCAATGGAGAGACACTGTCCGAATTGGCGCGTAAACATCAAGTTGCTGAGGCCGTCATTGCGCGTCTAGGTGCATTTATGGATGCTGAGGCATTGCGATCCCTTGCTGACGGCGTAGCGCTTGATCTAGATACCTTGCCGGCTGCAGAAGCTTCTGCAGCCGCATTGCAAGCTCATTTACCTGAAGCGGACGTGGTTGGAGAGTTTGATGTGCGCACAGACAAGCCTTTGTTGCGTATCAGCCGCCGTCACCACGGCAACACCAAAAGCAGTGTCATCACTCAAGACTTTGTGCATGGATCCGACTACGCCGCCCTTGCTGAAGCCGCTCAAACCTTCAAATCCTTGCTCAGCGAAGGCGCCCGCGTCATGCGTGGAGAAGGTGAGCGGCAGAAAGAAGAGAAAGTCAGTGACTTCCGCCAAGCCATGCGCTGGTTGATCGTTCAAGCTGAGAATGGCACTTCACGCCAGCGCTACAAAGGACTGGGCGAGATGAACCCGGCACAGCTGTGGGAAACCACTATGGACCCGACTGTGCGCCGCTTGCTGCGTGTGCAGATCGATGACGCAATTGAAGCCGATCATGTTTTCACCATGCTGATGGGTGATGATGTTGAGCCGCGTCGAGAGTTCATAGAAGCGAATGCACTCAGAGCCGGCAATATTGATGTCTGAAGCGGCAACAGCTCCTGCTTGCCCACAATGCGGACTTGAAAACACTTACCCGGACGGCGGTAACTTTGTCTGTCCGGATTGTAGTTTTGAGTGGCCCATGGCTGAGAATTCTGATGAAGCCGCGGCAGAAACTGACGCCGTGATTCGTGACATCAACGGCAACGCTTTAGCCGATGGTGACACGGTCATTCTCATCAAGGATTTGAAGGTCAAAGGTTCATCTATCGTGCTTAAAAAAGGCACGAAAGTCAAAAGCATCCGTCTGCCAGACGGTGCGGGTGATCACGAGGTGGATTGCAAGACCGACCAAGGCGGCTTTATGCTAAAGGCCTGCTTTCTCAAGAAGGCTTGAACCTTGGACTAGCGGCCACCACCGATAGGGGCCGCTAATATTCGCAATTATTTGCCGTCCGGTAGCTCGATCTTGACTTCCAATACATCCAGATTGTCTTGACGCTCAAGGTTGACCTTGATGTCGTTCGGATTGATGTTGATGTACTTGGAAATAACCGCAATCAGGTCGCGCTGCAGTGCCGGCAAATAGTCAGGCTTGTGATTTCCGCCTGAACGCTCGTGCGCAAGAATAATTTGCAAGCGCTCTTTGGCGACACTGGCAGTTTTCTTTTTCTCGCCAAGCAAAAAGGAAAGGAACGACGTCATGGCTTATTTCCCTCCGAAGAGGCGCTTGAGGAAGCTGGGCTTTTGCGCGTCGATGAAGCGCATCGGCTTGTCTTCACCGAGGAAACGGTCGATCACGTCCTTGTAAGCCTCAGAGACATCGGTGCCGGCCATGTGCACAGCAGGCACGCCTTGGTTGGAGGCTTGCAGCACAGACTCAGACTCAGGGATGACGCCAATCAGCTTGATGCGCAGGATGTCGGTGATGTCTTCGAGTGACAGCATCTGGCCCTGGTCGACACGGTTAGGGTTGTAGCGCGTGATCAGCAGGTGCTCTTTGATGGGCTCGCTGCCTTCCATGCCGCGCTTGGTCTTGCTCGACAGCATGCCCAGAATACGGTCTGAGTCGCGCACCGATGAAACTTCAGGATTGGTGACAATGAGGGCTTCATCGGCAAAGTGCATGGCCATCAGCGCACCGGTTTCGATACCGGCCGGTGAGTCGCAGATGATGTATTCGAAGTCCATCGCGGACAAGTCTTTGAGGACCTTCTCAACGCCGTCTTTGCTCAGTGCTTCTTTGTCGCGCGTCTGCGAAGCGGCGAGGACATACAGGTTGTCGCATTGCTTGTCTTTGATCAGTGCTTGGTTCAGGTTGGCTTCGCCCTGAATAACGTTGATCAGGTCATACACCACGCGGCGTTCGCAGCCCATGATGAGGTCCAAGTTGCGCAGGCCGACGTCGAAGTCGATGACGGCGGTTTTGTGACCACGCAGGGCCAAGCCGGTTGCAAAGCTGGCACTGGTGGTGGTTTTACCCACGCCGCCCTTGCCGGAAGTCACCACAATGATTTTGGCCATTACTGAAAGTCCTTTGATTGAAAACGTTGGGTCTGAGTGCTACGGCAGCAAATGACGTGTGAAGGCGTCATTCTCACATTGCATCCATGACTAATTTGTCGCCATCTGGGCCCGCCGTGAGCCGCACTTGAGCCGGCTTGCCTTGAATGTTGGCAGGCAGCGGATTTTCGCTGGTGCGGTAAATGCCCGCAATAGAGATGAGTTCTGCTTCCATGCTGAGGGCGAAGATGCGTGCTTCTGTGTTGCCACGGGCACCGGCCATGGCTTTGCCGCGCAGCGGGGCGTAGACGTGGATGTGGCCGTCAGCAATGATTTCTGCACCGGCATTGACCATCGCCAAGACGACAAGGTCTCTGCCGCGCGCATAGATTTGCTGGCCAGAGCGCAGCGGCTTGTTGATGACGAGTGCACCCAATGGCGCTTCGGGCATGGGCTGTACCTGCACTAGGCCTGCTGCTTGCGCTGTAGCAGGCGAAGTCTTTGTGCTTGCGGCAACTTGGGGCGGCTGGGGGACATGTCGTTCGGGTTCTGGTGTGGGCGGACTGCTTGCCACCACGCGAGCATCTGGGGCCGGTAACAGGCCTGCAGCCAGTCCTTCGGCCATCTGGGCGGGGCTGCCACCTTTGATGGCAATCGGCACCACGCTGTATTGACGCAGGAGAGTCAATACAGCCGGGAAGTCAATTGTTTCGACAACGGCGCCGTTGCGGCGTGCTGTTGCATTCAGCTGCGTGAGGTCGATCACCAGCGGGTCGTGATCAAAAAAATCAGGAATATCACCGAAACGAGTTTTCAAGTCGCGCGCCAAGGCGTCGAGGTCTGTGGATTTCAGCAGCAAAGCGACCAACGGCAGGTTGGCACTCTTGATCTCAAATGAGGCTGGTGCTGTTGATGAAGTAGCCGAAGGGGCAACGGTCATGGATGATAGGCGGAGCTTGGCCGAGGGTAAGCAAAAATTGGGCTATGAAACTAACGCTCTAGAACGGCGTCTTGAACCGCCAAAGATTTTAACAGCGCCGCTAGAGTGCGCCGAGCTGGATCGACACTGAGACCTGTCATGCCGTTTGGAAGTGCGATTTGGTGTCGATAATTCAAAAAACAATCTCAGCTGCGAGGGGAGCATGGTCAGACAGATGGGACCACGGTTTGCGCGGCAACACAACGGGCGCGTGGGCTACTGCATTGCGAACATAAATACGGTCCAGCCTTAGCAGTGGAAAGTGTGCGGGAAAGGTCCGAGCAGGACGGCCGTGCGCCTGCACAAAAACTTCATACAAACCGGCACCTTTCTCAAGATGTTTTTGCGCGTGTTGGCGCCAATCATTGAAGTCGCCTGCGACGATGACTGGCGCGGTAGATGGAATGTCGTTACGCACTAAATCGCAGATCACGTCCATTTGTTGTTTGCGGTGTGACTCCAGCAGGCCAAGGTGAACGCAAACTGCGTGCACGTTGGGCCGCCTGTCTGGCATTTGCAGTATGCAATGCAGCAGTCCGCGCCGCTCGGGGCCGCTGATCGAGACGTCACGGTTTTCGTAATGAATGATCGGAAACTTAGACATTACCGCATTGCCATGGTGGCCCTTGGTGTAGACCGCGTTGCGGCCGTAGGCGAACTCGGGCCAAATGCTGTCAGCCAAAAATTCGTAATGTGGTGCATCGGGGTAGTTATTGAATTTATCGGCGTGCGTCGTGTGTGTGCCGGCAACTTCCTGCATGAAAACAACGTCTGCACCTACCAGCCGAACAGCGTCACGCAACTCATGAAGGATGAATTTTCGATTGAAAAAGGAGAACCCTTTGTGGATGTTCACCGTCATGACCTTGATAGAAAACGCCGGAAAACTGCTGACTATCGCCGTATTGGCTTCCGGAGACTGGATATCGGAACGCGGAGCATGCATGAGGGGTAACAAACGATTTGTCAAAAGTGTCAAAGTTTAGTTTTACCGCGGTTTGCTGCGTTGACGATGTAGGACAGCGCGCACAGCGCCGTGGCGTCGATGTAGTCGACCTTACTCTAAAGTCATATTTCAGGGTGTTTCTGTTTCTATACACGTGTCCTGAATGGACTTGCTGCTCGGTAGTTTCCTGGTGTGGACAATAGAGATGTTTGCCTCTGCACGGCGCCGGAATCGCCGAGAGGAAGTGCGCTTTGCATTTGCCTGAGACGCTGTATCGCCAGCGTGCTCGCAGGCACGCTGGCTTGGGCCGTGTTCCTAGGCCTGTTATAGGACCTGCTGACTGGCATACTGCCGCTGAACTAACAGATTAACCGGGATAGCGTCCATGCTGGCCGTCCATCGGCCCCATGCGGTGGTTACCGTGACCCCTGAATGCGCGGTCAAATTGTGCGTCAAAAACCTTCTTTTGATCGGCGTTTAATACCGCATAAAAGGTTTTGGTGGCTTGCGCACGCTGATCCATGCGCGCGCTCATCTCGGCCACTCGTTCTGCGTGCAAGGCCCGCATCCGGTCTAGGCGTTCAGGCGTGGGCAGTTTGCTGAGTTCTGCATGCGATGCCGCCATGGAAGTTGGAGGCGTTACGCGAGGTGTTGGCTTGATGGCGTCGGTGTAGGTCGTCCACGCGGCTTCTTGTGCTGGTGTGACCTTCAGCTTGACCTTGAATTCGGCCAGACGCTGTGCCATGCGGGCCTGCATTTTGGCCGGATCGTGTCTGCCCATGGCTTGACCCTGTGTGGCTGGGCCAGCGCCTGGCCCAGTTCCCGGAAGAGGTTGGGCCATGCTGTAACCAGAGAGCGTGCTGAGAGCGCCCGCCAAAATGAGGGTGTGAAGAGGTTTGAAGTGCGTACGCATGATGTATTCCCTTTGAATGAAGCTGGCGAAAGAACAAGGACTAACACTTTTGGCGCCAGCTTGAAAGTGAGTTTGAGCGGGCCCTGTATCGTTGCCGTGACGCGCGGGTATGGCTTTGTAAAGTTGATCGAGGAGACGTGTTTAAAAATGTGCCGCTAGCCTTGACGGCGTGCCACAATGATTTCAGCTTGTCGGGGTGCCAAAGATGAAATATCTGAGGCTGAGATCGCTTTGATGCGAGACCCGCTGAACCTGATCGGGATCATCCCCGCGTAGGAAACAAGGCACTTTGGCTCCGGTATTCCATGATGGCTTTTGCAATAAAACGCAGGCTAATTGTGGGCATCATCTCCGGCTCCCCAGGCAGGCACACCACAACCTACTGGAGACAAGCATGGCCAAAACATCACTTTCCGTCGACGCCGCAAACCTGACCCGCCGCATCACCCGCACGCCTTTTCCGGGTTCGCGCAAGATCTACATCGACGGCTCTCGGCCCGACATCCGCGTCCCGTTCCGCGAGGTCACGCTGACAGACACCTTGGTTGCAGAAGGCAGTGAAACTCGCCGCGAAGCCAATCCGCCGCTGCGTCTGTTCGACTCGTCGGGTGTTTACACCGACCCGCTGGCCAGTATCGACATCACGCGCGGTCTGGCGCCTTTGCGCGGGGCCTGGATCAACGAACGCGGTGACACCGAAGCACTTCCCGGTATCAGTAGTGCTTACGGCCGCGAGCGCCTGAACGACCCGCTGCTGGCTGCGCTGCGCATGACCCATTCGCCGGTGCCGCGCCGCGCTAAGGCGGGCGCTAACGTGTCGCAAATGCACTATGCACGCCAGGGCATCATCACCCCCGAGATGGAGTACATCGCGATTCGCGAAAACTTGGTTCGCGCGCAGTTGGCTGAGCGGTTGGCGACTGAGCGCGTGCCCAAGACCGGCCACTCCTTCGGCGCCTCTATCCCCAAGGACATCACCGCCGAGTTTGTACGCGACGAAGTGGCGCGCGGCCGCGCCGTGATTCCGAACAACATCAACCACCCCGAGAGCGAGCCGATGATCATCGGCCGCAACTTTCTGATCAAGGTCAACGCGAACATCGGCAACTCGGCCGTCACGTCGAGCATTGAGGAAGAAGTCGACAAGCTGGTTTGGTCGATCCGCTGGGGCGCCGACACGGTGATGGATTTGTCGACCGGCGAGAACATCCATGAAACGCGTGAATGGATTTTGCGCAACTCGCCGGTGCCGATTGGCACGGTGCCGATTTACCAAGCCTTAGAAAAAGTCAACGGCAAAGCCGAAGACCTGACGTGGGAAATTTTCCGCGACACCTTGATTGAACAAGCAGAGCAGGGCGTTGACTACTTCACCATTCATGCGGGCGTGCGCTTGGCCTACGTGCCGCTGACGGCCAACCGCTTGACCGGCATCGTGTCGCGCGGCGGTTCCATCATGGCCAAGTGGTGTTTGTCGCACCACAAAGAGAGTTT
>CANFSO010000042.1 GCA_947449895.1 Comamonadaceae bacterium | reverse complement strand
TAGCGATAAGTCTGCGCCGTGGTCAAGCCCATGGCCATGCCTGCATAGCGCTGGCCGCGCGGCAAGGCCTGAACGCCGGCCCTGACCTGCTCTGCAATCCGCGCCGAGGTGAAAAACCCGAGCGCAAACACCACCAGCCAAAAACTTGGCACCTGTTGCATCACCGGAAAAATCTTCGGCACCACGAAGTACCACAGGAAAATCTGCACCAGCAAAGGAATGTTGCGAAACAACTCGACCCAGACATTCGCCAACCGTGATACCCAAGGGCTGTTCGGCAAGGTGCGCAAGGTGCCGATCAAGCCGCCGAACAGCATCGCCACCACCCATGAACAAGCCGCCACCGCCAGCGTCCAGCCCCAGGCGTTGAACATCCATTGAAGGTAGGTACGGCCACTGCCGTCGTCATTGAGAAATACCTGCCAATCCCAGTTCATGTGGACTCCAATCCCATAAATGCACTCAAAATCTCACACCCCAAAAACAGCAAACCCCGCCGAAAAATTCAACGGGGTTTGCTGGTGAATTCATCGCCTGAAATTACTTCTTGGCGTAGTCTTCCATTGGCTTGTCATTCGGCGTGGCCCAAGCAGCCTTGGTGCTCTGGCTGGCGGCATAACCCACCGCAGTGTTTTTCGGTGGGATCGGCTGAATGAACCACTTGTCCCACAGCTTGGCTATTTCGCCAGACTTCATCAACTGAGCGATGGTGTCGTCGCCGATTTTCTTGAAGGCCGTGTCGTCCTTGCGCACCATGATGGCGATCGGCTCAACGCTTAACACTTCGCCAACGATTTTGAAATCAGCCGGGGCTTTGGACATGGCGATGTTGCCAGCCAGAATGGCGCCATCCATGACGAAGGCTTCAGCCCGGCCCGATTCGAGCAGCAGGAAGCTGTCGGAGTGGTCTTTGCCGAAAATTTCTTTGAAGTCGATGCCCGTGGCGCGCTGGTGCTTACGCAGCGTTTGCACCGACGTGGTGCCGGTGGTGGTGGCCACCGTTTTGCCGTTCAACTGGGCGATTGAGGTGATCCCAGAGTTGGCCTTGACCGCAATGCGCACTTCTTCAACAAAGGTGGTTGGCAAGAAGGCCACGTCTTTTTGACGTGTGGCGTTGTTGGTGGTCGAGCCGCATTCGATGTCCACGGTGCCGTTTTGCACCAGCGGAATACGGTTTTGTGAGGTCACGGGGAGGTATTTGACTTCGAGTTTGCGGCCAGCGGCTTTCTCGACATTGGCCAGAATGCGCTGGCAAATCTCAACGTGAAAACCAGCATATTGGCCAGCACCCAGCGTGTAAGACAGCGCACCTGAAGAATCACGCACACCCATGGTGACAACACCGGAAGCCTTGATCTTGGCCAGCGTGTCGTTCGACTGGGCATAAGCACCGCCGGTTGCCAGCAAGGCAATAGACAGAGCGACTAATTTGATCTTCATGAAAAACTCCTGTGGGTGTAAGACTTAATTTTGAGCAAAGAGGCATTCTAGAAGCCGTCGCTGACGCAGAAAGGCAGGTTTTACCCGAATTCTGCGGCCATGGCGACTTTCTTATTATTTTTTACTCGCAAGAAGTCTGCCAACTGGCTTTGAAGCGGCCTGTGAAGACAACTCGTCCCACAGCGCGTTGGCTTGACTGTTGGGCATCACTTTAGCGCTCGGGCGCTCGCGGTAAATACACACGTCCAAAGTCATGTCGAGACCCGCACGCGCGCTGACCAAGGTTTCTGGATGTAGCGGTGTGCCATCGGCCGCCGGCTTGACGTAAGGTGCCAACATCTCTTGACCCAGCGTCAGCATTTCGTAGCGTTCTGGCTCGAGCTGCAAGGCCTGCAACTGGTGGGGGTAGATGATCAAAAAATCGCAGTGACCTTCGACCAGGCGCAGCACCGTGTCATGCACATTCAGGGCCGTCAGGCGGTATTTCAGGGGGTCAAGTTTGCCGCGCAAGCTGCTAACCCAAGGCGGGAAAAATGTAAATGCGAGCGTGTGCGGCACCGCGAACTCGACCACATCTTGCCTAGCCGACGTGTGGCCGCGCAACAGGGCCCGCGTCGACTGCAGGGTCTGTAACATTTCGATCGACTGGGCGTGAAGGATGTCGCCCGCCGGCGTCAACCGGGTCGGGTAGGTGCTGCGGTCGACCAAGTCCGCTCCGGCCCAAGCCTCAAGCGCCTGAATGCGCCGTGAAAACGCCGGCTGTGTGACATGCCGCAAAAGCGCCGAACGGCTGAAGCTCCGGGTTTCAGCCAGGCTGACGAAATCTTCTAGCCATTTGGTTTCCATGCGCACATTATTACGGTGCTGGTTCCGCCCCGTCATCCGCATCGTGCCCCTGCTGCTGCAAGGCCCACATCTGAGCGTAGCGGCCATGACGCGCCAGCAGTTCGGCGTGCTTGCCGCGCTCAATGATGCGGCCGGCATCCATCACCAAAATCTCGTACGCGTCGACCACGGTCGACAGACGGTGCGCGATCACCAGCGTTGTTTTGTTTTGGGCGGCGGTGCGCAGTTCGGCCTGAATCGCGCGTTCATTCGCAGAGTCCAGTGCTGAGGTGGCTTCGTCAAAAATCACCACAGGCGGATTTTTCAGCAAGGTCCGGGCGATCGCCACACGCTGCTTCTCACCGCCCGACAGTTTCAGGCCGCGCTCACCCACCATCGTCAAGTAACCCAGTGGGGTGGCGCTGATGAAGTCGTGGATACGCGCCGCCCGTGCGGCAGCTTCGACTTCGGCGTGGCTGGCACCGGGCTTACCATAGGCGATGTTGTATTCCACCGTGTCATTGAACAACACGGTGTCTTGCGGCACGATGCCGATGGCTTGGCGCACGCTGGCCTGCGTGACGTGTTTGATGTCTTGTCCGCCGATCGTGATGCGCCCGCCTTCGTCCGGGTTGCTGACATCGTAAAAGCGATAGAGCAAACGCGCCAGCGTGGATTTACCGGCGCCAGAAGAACCCACCACGGCGACGGTTTTACCCGACGGAATTTCAAAACTCAGGTGGTGCAGGATCGGCCGACTTGGCTCGTAAGCGAAGCTGACGTTCTCAAAGCGAACCGTGGCGTCAAGCTGTGTTGCGTTGCCGGCCGAGACCTGCCCGATGCTGGCGGAGATTGGGTGAAACACCAACGCCTGAGCACCCGCATCGTCCGCTATCTCACGCTCCTTTTCCATCAGATTGAACATCTTGTCGAGGTCGGTCAGGCTTTGCTTGATCTCGCGGTAAATCACCCCCAAGAAGCCCAGCGGAATGTAGAGTTGAATCATGAAGGCATTGACCATCACCAAATCACCCAAGGTCATGCGCCCGTCGACCACGCCCTGCGTGGCGCGCCACAACATGGCCACCAAGCCGACGGCGATGATGAGTTGCTGACCGGTGTTGAGCAGGCTCAAAGTACGCTGGCTTTTGACCGACGCGCGGCGATAGCGCTCGAGATTTTCGTCGTAGCGCGTGGCCTCAAACGCTTCGTTATTAAAGTATTTGACGGTTTCGTAATTCAACAAAGAGTCAATGGCGCGGCTGTGGGCAGTCGAGTCCAGCTCGTTCATTTCCTTTCTGAACTGCGTGCGCCACTCAGTCACCGTCACCGTGAAAAGAATGTAAAACACCAACGCAATGATGGTGATGCCGGCAAACCAAACGTCAAACTTGACGGCCAGCAAGGTCAGCACAAAAGTGACTTCAATCAGCGTCGGGATGATGCTGTACAGCGAGTACGAGATGAGCGATTGCACGCCGCGCGTGCCGCGCTCAATGTCGCGCGTCATGCCGCCGGTTTGCCGGTCCAAATGAAAGCGCAGGCTCAGCGCGTGCAGGTGCTGAAAAACTTCTAAGGAAATGCGCCTAGTGGCCCCTGCAGTGGCCTTGGCAAACACCAGTTCGCGCAGCTCTGTGAACAACGAGGTCGACAAGCGCAGCGCACCGTAACCCAGCAACAACGCGGCAGGCACCACCAGCAAGGCCTGCACGTCGCCCGGCTTCAAGCTCATGGCGTCAACCAACTCTTTGAGCAGCAGCGGCACGCTGACATTGGCCATCTTGGCGCCGACCATGAAACTCAGCGCCGCAATCACCCGCCACTTGTATTCCCAGAGGTACGGAAAAAGCCGCTTCAAGGTGTCTGTGTCTGAGCGCTCTGGCGCAGCGACTTTGGCATCGGCTGTGGCGGCCGGCATGTATTGACTATCGGGAGAAGCTCGAGAACGCATGGGAGACAATCGTGAAAAATTCGTGAAACTCGTTAACTTTGCTTGAGATTGTGCCTATGACTGTTGATTCAACCCCAAGCCTGCCGCCAGTGACTCTTCCGACCGACAAGGAACTGGTGCTCAAGGTCATCCCGATGCCAGCTGATTGCAATGTCAACGGCGATATTTTTGGCGGCTGGGTCATGGCGCATGTGGACTTGGCAGGGGCGGTGTTGCCAGCGCGTTACGTCAAGGGCCGCATGGCCACCGTGGCGGTGAACCAGTTTGTCTTCAAGCAGCCGGTTCGGGTCGGCGACCTCCTGTCGTTTTTTGCCGCCGTCACACGCCTCGGCAACACTTCGGTCACGGTGCAGGTTGAGGTGTATGCCGAACGCATGATCGCCCAAGGCCAGTACATCAAGGTCACCGAAGCCAGCCTGACCTATGTGGCGATCGACGACAACGGCAAACCGAGGCCCATCGAAAAGCCAGCCTCCAGCGTCTGATGGCCTGACGCTCTCAACCCACTCTAGCGTTGAGCTTCGCAAGCTGAACAGTTTTCACATTATGCAATAGTTATATTTTCGACTATCATTTGTAACGATTTTTCGTTTTAAACATTCAATACGCAGACCCGCTCAGCGGGCCAAACGCACATGTTTGCAAATGGTTGGGACACCCATGACGACGTACCGATCCAGCTGACGGCTGACGGCGCAGACTTGTCTGACGCACGCATGGTCAACAGCATGCGGCTGGTACTGGCTATTTCCGCACTGCTGGCATCGATCACCGACCCGCGCAGTTTCCCGGACAGCGGTGATCGGGTCTGGCTGCTGTTTGCCGCTTACGTCGCCCACAGTTTGATTCTCTGCGTGTTGGCTCTGCTGAAACGTCCCTTGGCGCAAAGCAAATGGATGCATTGGCTCGACGTCGCTTGGTACACCGCCTTTGTGGCCCTGACAGGTGACAGCCTGAGTCTGCTTTTTTTGTTTTTTTTCTTCGCCATCCTCTCATCTTCATTTCGCTGGGGATTTGAAGAAGGTGCCCGCGTGACAGCTGCCGCCACTGGCTTGTTCATTGCAACTGCCTGTTTGGTGGACGCTAAAGCTGACTGGCCACACCTGCTGTTGCGCAGCAGTTTTTTGCTCGCACTGGGCTACATCAGCGCGCACTGGGGCGAATCCAAAGTGGTGCTCAACCGGCAGTTGGCCCTGCTACGCGACGTCAGTCAACTGTCCAATCCGCGTTTCGGGGTCGATCACACCATGACCCGCGTGCTCGACAAAACGCGTCTATTTTTCGGCGCCAAAAGCTGCGTACTGGTTCTGCGCGACAAAGAAATCGGCGCCTGCCAAGTCCGCTCCATCCAAGCGGGCCGATCAAAGCAATCTGTCCACGCTGAAGCCATCAGCGCGAAGACCGCTGAGCCGCTGTTGACCCTGCCGGCGCATCAACTGGTGATTTACCAGCGACCACCTTGGCCCAACTGGCTCAGGTCGCGCATATCGCTCAAGCCATCAGAGAACATCGGCGAGCAACTGACAGATTTTCTCGACGGCGACGGATTCTTCAGCGCGCCAGTGTCGCTGCGCAACTCTGAAGGCCGCATTTATGTGGTGACCGAGAAACACGCGAGCAGCAAGGCTGACGCCCGCTTTCTCAGCCACATCGTGGCACAGGCTTTTCCGGTGATTGAAAACATCGAATTAGTCGACCGAATGGCCTCTGAAGCGGCCTCACAGGAGCGTCAAAAAATCGCTCTGGACATTCACGATCGCGCAGTTCAGCCCTACATTGGCCTGACCTTGGGCCTGAGCGCGGTGCGCAACAAAGCCGGACCCGACAATCCGCTGCGAGATGACATCGACAAACTGAGCAGCATTGCCCGGCAGGCCATTGACGACTTACGCCACTACGCCGGCACCTTCCGGCGAAACAAAGGGCAAAGCAACACGCAAGAACCCATCTACACCGCCACACTCAAAAAACAGACCGCCCAAGTTAAAGCGCTGTATGGCGTAGACATCGCCGTCGACGTGGAAGCCAACTTGCAAATCAATGACCGAATGATGGCTGAAGTGTTACAGATCGTCCGCGAAGGCTTGAGCAATATATGCCGACACACACTGGCCCAATTTGGAGCCCTTCGACTGCAACGCAGCGCTGGCTGGCTGCATATCCAAATTGAAAACGCGGGCGCCTGCGCGCCACTGCCGCCCTTCAGCCCGCGCTCTATCACCGAACGCGTAGCATCACTCGGCGGACTCGTGAGCGTGCAGTCAGATGCAGATGGTTTCACCTCAGTGCAAATTCAGATTCCCGTTTAGCTTCGTTTGTAAGGATCGCATGAACCCAAACACACAACAGACATCAGCACCGATTCGCGTCATGATCGTTGACGATCACCCGACCATGCTGTGGGGCCTAGAGAAACTCATCAGCGGTGAGCAGCCACGAATGGAAGTCATTGGCACAGCCAGCAACGCAGAAGAAGCCTTCACGCATATTCGAAACGTGGTGCCAGACGTTGTGCTGCTCGACCTCGACCTAGACGGCCAGAATGGTCTAGATATGCTGCCCGGACTGCTGGTCAACCCCGCAACACGCGTGTTGATTTTGACGGGCGAGCGCCAGCAGTCAGTACTCGACCAAGCGGTCCAAAAAGGCGCCCGGGGCATTTTGCATAAAAACGCATCTGCGAACCAAGTGCTGAAGGCAATTGAAAAAACCTACGAAGGTGAGATGTGGCTAGACCGAAGTACCTTAGGCCGCGTTTTTAGCGAATTCCGGGTTTCACGCGGTGCAGAAAAATCTGACCCTGACGCCGAGCTGCGGGCGAGCCTGACCAGTCGAGAGCGCAAGATCATTCAAGTGATCGTCGAAGGCCAAGGTGCCTCCAACAATGACTTGGCCGAGCGGCTCTTCATCTCCCCGCACACGCTGCGCAACCACCTGACTTCAATTTACAGCAAGCTCAATTTGGGCAACCGACTGGAGCTCTATGTCTACGCGGTCAAGCATCAGCTTTGAGCGATTCAAAATATTGAATGGCAACGCACTGCTGACTAACGACTCAAACGCAGAATTTCACTGGCGATGCTCGTGAAAGCGTTGTCCAAATCAACCGCATTTGCGGCCCACACATACAGCCCTGTGGGTTGAGATGCGTTGTACGCGTCGGAGTCACTGGTGTTGCTCAAGCGCTTCATCAAATTGCTACCGAGTTCGTTGGCGGTGTAACTGCAAAAAGAGATTTCAAGCGTGTTGACCGCTGATCCCAAAGCAATCGAATGGATTTTGACGACTTGGCTGCGGGCTGTATTGGCGACATTTTCAGCCATGTTGCGAGCCGCCTTGTTGACGTTGCAACGCGTGTTGGTTGCCGGCGATCCGGTCAAGACTCGATGGTTGTTGTAGCTGTCTAAATTGACGTTTCCGACGCCCGTCACCGAAAAGCCGGTCGTCGGCAAGGTGGCGATATTTGAATACGTACCGAGCTGAGAATCGCGTTGGCTGTTGCGATAAATCCGGGTCGCTTTGCTGGTGCCTGGCGAGGAGGTTTCTGAGTACAAATCGCCGGTGACCCGTTTGCCGACATCACAATAAAAAGGAGGCGTGTTGTTCGGCGCACCATCACAAAAAACAGCAGGGACATCGTTTGGCGCGCCATCGCTGAAGAAAACAATCATTCGCAGACTGGACCGGTTGATCGCCGGCACACCATTGATGTCGTTCAGCGCCAAGCGCAGGCCCTCAGCTGAGGCGGTGCTGCCAGACACATTCAAAGCATTGATCGCAGCGATGACCTGCGGTCTGTTGAAGCCCCGTGTGCCGTCCTTGACAATCGGAACGTCCACCACGGCGCCCGACGCAAAGCTGACAACACCGACGCGATCACCGTTGGCACCGGCATTGAACTTGTTGACAAAGTTGATCGCAGCGGCCTTTAACGCCGGAAAAGTGCTGGATGGCGAGGCCAGTGAGCCTGAGGTGTCCAGCACCAAAATAATGTCAAGGTCGCGGCGGATCGATTGCCCCATGGCACTGATGGGGAAATCACTGAACCCGAGCAGCCGCATAAAAGTCACCGGCATGACCGCTGAGCCTGTGACTGTGACAGTCCAGTAGCCCGTGGCGTCGTGCACCGCATCAATCATTTGATCCGTCAGAGGCACGCGTTCTGCACCTAAAAAAACCGGCGGGAGATTGGCAGCGTAATAGTCTTTGGCGGCACTTCTTGCCGACGCTATACGGGCATTATCGTCAACCCCTTCTGCCAATGCCCGCGCACCGGCTATGGATGCCGCGTCGACGGCACTCGCCAACTTGGCTTTCACACCATAGGCGAGACCAGAGTCAATGGCCAACCCCACCAGTCCAATCAGTACAAACAGGGCGATAGCCACCAAAACCAGTATCTGCCCGCGTTGGGGTTGGGGTTGGCCTGAACGCATGCTTAACTCTCCTGCGAGCTTAAAAATATGTCACCGAATAAAGCTCCGTAGACGTTGTCAAAAATAGATTTGTCAACGGGTTGTAGTCATACAGAGTTTCAACAACATACACCTGATAGCCCAATTTGAGGACAAAGGGCAACGTCACTACACGGGTTGCAATCGACGCAGGCAAAGTGCAATTGCCAGTGGTCTCCCAATGGGGGCATCCCCATACTCTGCTCATCAAGGCACCGTTGCCATGGACAGCCCTGTATTGCTCATCAACCACGGGCAGGACGAGACCGGATCCGCCGTCTGTACCCGTGACCCGCGATATATAAATCATGCCCTGAGCCTCCATCTGGAGCGGTGCCGAAGTGTGGTTAAGCGCATCAATGATGAACTGCGGACTTTGTGTTGTTCGTGAGGCCAAATTGGCACCCTCACGACTCATGTTGATCAACATGTTGTTGAACAAAATAGCATGCGATAACTCTACGGCACCAAAACAAAGCAGCAGCAAAATAGGCAGAATCATCGACAACTCGAGCAGGCTTTGGCCGGCGCTATAAGAACGCTTTTTCAGACGATCTTTCTTGCACATCAGAACGCCTCGTTCTTCATCGTGCTACTGACTGAAAAGGTGTATTTCCCATTTGGGAAAAACGATTGGAGCAAGGGTGTGATCAAGGGCAACTCGCAGTTCAACGTGATGACAATGATTTGACCGGCAGCGGCACATGAATTGGCCGGAACCGGAGTGATGCTGCCATCGTTGTTGACAGTTTTAAAGACAATGACCGCTCCAGCTTGATCAAAAAATCCCATCGAAGAGGCTTTGATACGCACAACGGCTGCATCACATCGGTCTTGTGCAGTCCCTTGTGGATCAAGGTCAAGATTTGATTGCCCCGTGGCGGCGTACCGTGCACCGTCTCTAACGGCATGTTGCATCGTCAAGTTGACGAAAAAGATGTAGCTGAAGTCAACAATCGCCATGATCAACAACAACAGCACCATGGCAGTGAGGGCAAACTCAACAGTAGCGGCACCCTTTGTCTTTGGATTTTTTCCAGCGACGAGGGATCTACCGCACACGTCGGCTCCTACTGAATTCGGCGCAAGGACAGGCCGTGCTTGTCCATCAACCGATACATCGTCATGCGAGAAATCCCCAGTGCGCGAGCTGCATGTGTGACATTGCTGTCAACGCGCACAAGCGCCAAGGTGATGGCGTCACGTTCGGCCATGGTCCGCACGGCGTCAAGCGCCATAGCGCTCGGGCCGGCAGGCAGTGCCAGCCCCAAGTCATCAGGTGAAATCAAGCGCTGGTCGGTCATCACGACCGCGCGCTTGACACGGTTGCTCAGCTCGCGCACGTTGCCAGGCCACGTGTGAAACATCATGGCCTCAACTGCTTTTTGACTGAACCCGAGTATCCGGACATGGTTAGCGCTGTCGGTACTCAACCCTAAAAAATAATGAGCCAACGCCAGGACATCAGCCTGTCGTTCACGCAATGATGGCACCGTGATGGGTAAAACACTCAGTCGATAAAAAAGATCTTCCCGAAATCTACCGGCAGCGACTGCACTCGCCAGATCGACATGAGAGGCGGCGACCACACGGACATCCACCGTCAGACTTTTATGCGAACCGACACGCTGAATCGTTCTCTCTTGCAAAAATCTCAACAGGTTGGTCTGTAGCTCCAAAGGCAAGTCAGCAATTTCGTCCAGGAATAGAGTGCCGCCGCTGGCGGCCTCAATCAGTCCTAACTTGGTGGTGGCGGCGCCCGTGAAAGACCCACGCTCATGGCCAAAGAGTTCTGACTGAATGAGCGCTGGCGCAATAGCCCCACAATTCACCGCCACGAATGGACCACTTGCCCGACTTGAGCACTGGTGAATAGCCCTGGCTGCCAACTCTTTCCCACTGCCGCTCTCACCACCAATCAGCACCGGGTCTTGGGTCAAGGCAACTTTTCTGATCTTGTTTTGCAGTTGGCGAATCGCATCGCTACGGCCAATCATCCCTAAACTATTTTCAAATACTTCGGCTCCATCCACTTGCTCCCGCAGATTCGCCTGGCGCAATGCATTGAGCAACCGGAATTCCAAATCGACGAAGTTGGCAGGCTCTGTATGGTGGTCAAACAGACAATTCAAGACAAGCTCACGCCATGCCGGAGAATCCAGTGCCGCAAATGGCAGAACACCGACCCATTCAAGTCGTTGCAGGCCGCGTGCCATGCGCAAGGACGCTTGAATTGAGTCGAAGGAATCCGGCGAGATGTTGTCGATGAACAGCAGGCCTGCCTTCAGGTTTTTGGCCATCAAGATCTGCTTCAAAGACGCTTGATCGCAGACCCGAAGTACGAGCCAACCACTGGCACTCAAATAGTCAGTGATGCCCGTGGCCAGAGGCCCGAGACTGAAACACAACACCTCACCCTTGGGCATACAGCTTTTTAAAGTGTGAAAGGAATTCGGATGCTCACAGAAAAATCTGGCGTATCTTGCGTGAGCCCAGCGCTGATCGATAAGTTGTAGGTGGTGTCTTTACTTTGGCGGTACGAGTAACCCATCAACAAGCTGGCCAGTTGGGTGCGCACTGAACCCAGCACGGGTACACCATTTTGACGCGTACGATCCACGTAGTTGAGTTCAACGCCTAAGCTCAACGAGGTCTTCTCGTTCAACGCCAAGCCCATACCGAAGTTCAATCCCAGCACATCGCCCGGCGCAACAGTTCCAATCGACTCAAACTGGCCGTTGAGGACTTGCCGAGTCAAGTTGGACCGCTTGAAACTGTGCGTGTAACTGACCCCACCAAAGAAGACGGCTGGATCAGTTGGAAACAACCAAGTCAGCCCTGGCTGCACTGAATAAAAACCAGAACCTGTTGGCAACTCTAACGGCAGCCCAGTGCCATTGGCGGCAGTGGTACAGGCGGTCACGCAATCTGTGACCACCTCAAAGGGATCTTTGCCAGTGCGAGACTTCATACGGAACGAGCCAATCATGTATGGCCAGTTGCCATCGCCCTGATTCAGCTGATAACGCGCAGCCAACTCAACATCTCCTAACGATTTTCCAGAGGTATTGAACACGCTGTCGTTAGCGGTTCCCGTAGAGACGACTCGACTGACCGTAGAGTCGTATCGGTACACGTAAGGTACCTTGGCTTCAACTTCAAGCCGGTTGCTCAGGCCATAGCGCATGGTCAATGCACCCGTCAATGAATTGCGCTTGAGTTCACGCACGTCGACCAAGCCAATCAGCAATGAAGGAATGACCGTGTAGCCCACGAGAGCAACCCGGTTGCTCGACGAATAGCTGTACTGCACAGACGGTTCCAGCACCAATTTTCCCTTGCCCGTCAAAATGCCAGGCTGATCTGATACAGCCGCAACCACTGGCGGTGCGGCTGGATCAGGCGCAGCACCTACGCGCACAGGACGGGTGACGTCATCGGCAGCGCTGTTAGCGGAGGGGTCATTTTTCTGAATTCGCCTTTCTTGAAGGATCTCAATCTGACGTGCCTGATCCGTCAGTTGCTGCTGCATTTTTTCAATCTTGACACTCACATCGTCTACTTCAGCAGGCGTGCTTTGCGCGTGAACCGCAGAGGAAACCGCCAACACCGTTGACACACAACCGAACCACGCCAAGCGTAGCGAACGAAGCCCTTTTCGTGCATGACGCGCATTGGTTTTCACAGACATCCCCTTGGTTAAGAATTGAAGGTGTCTAGCATCCGGCTTGCAGTCGGTCATCAGAAGAAAGGGTTTGCGGAAGATTTTTGTCAGGAAAAATCGCGACGACTCTGCGCCAAACTGGCCACACAACGAGTCCATAAAAAAGACGTCTTTATTGCTCGCTAAAGTTCAGCCGCATCAACTATGGGACGCATGGTCAAAACATGTTTTTATCAATGTGCATCCTGTGACATGACAGTCTTTTTGTACTAAAGCACAAGTTTGAATGGCTCTTCAACGACGCTACAAATGTCACCCGTCTGAGACACCTGCAGTAGTTTTTATCTTTCAGATGAGCGGCATTTTTATCCCTCAAAGTTGTCAGCTTTTTTATTTCTGTGTGTGGGCTTGAGTGCACGGCGGATGAGGCGATGGGCTGGCACCGATGTTGCTATCCGACTGTCGATTTGCGGTAACGCATCTCAACTTTATCGTTATCAACTCAACTTCAACAACCTCAGGGGGTTCCATGAAAAAGTCACTCATCGCTTCGGCCATTGCTATGGCATTTGGCTTCAGCAGTGCTGCATTCGCACAAGTCTCCAACGACCAAACCACGACAAAAGGCAGCACCAGTACCAGCACCACCAGCAACACCACCACGAACACACCCACGGACAACAGCGTCAACACGAAGACGAAGATGATCGACAGCAACAACACGGCCACGCTGACGTTGAATGCGACGTCTGACAAAACAGACAACAGCACCAACAAGAATTCTGGTGAAGCATTGGCTTCAGGCGCACGGTCAGCAGCCCTCAACAATGGCTCAACAGGTACGTTCACCGATGCGTTCAATCAAACGACCGCGACAGCCAGCAGCGTCCTCAACGGAACCGTGTCGGGCAACCGTATTTCCGACATTGGCAATGTCGCCTCCAATTCCGGCTCCACCAACGGCGGCAACGCCAAAGGTGGTCTGGGCGGTATTGCCACCGGCGGTTTGAGCGTTGGCATGGGGACGGGTGGCGCAGGCGCAGGCGGCGTTGGCGCTGTCGGGGCCAGCGGCGGTAGCGCCTCCAATGGTGCGATCACGCATGGCAGCGCCACCAACGGCAGCGCTCTCGCCGGTTTGGGTGGGACTGGCACGGGTGGAACTGCTAGCGGCGATAACCTCGGCGGCCTGGCCGGAGCGAACGGTGCCCCCAGCACCAACACAGGTAACGCTGATGCGACGTCAACGGCAGGAAACATCGCCGGCTCAACAGCCAACGGCGGCACTGGTGGTGCTGGTGGCACGGGTGGTTCAGGCGGCGCCGCCACCAGTGATGGCGGCTCCAGCACGCGCACGGCAGGCGTTGGCAATGGCGGTCTGGGTGGTACGTCCAGCAACGGCAGCGCGACCAACGGCAGCGCCAGCAACGGCAGCAACACGGCAGGCAACGGCGGTGCTGGTGGCAGTGGCACAGGCGGCACAGGCGGTGCGGGCAATGGCGGTGTCAACACCGCTGCAGGCGGCACCGGTGGCATGGGCCAAGGCGGCACGGGCGGCGCTGGTGGAACCATCACTGTAGACGCAGGCACCTTCAACATGTCCAACATGATGACCAATGTGGGTCAGTCGGCTGCAGGCATCATGCTCGCCAACCAAAACAGCGGCATGTCTTCTTTGGTGCAGCAAAGCGTGAACGTGCAAGCCAATATGCGCGGCCTGTCTAGCGGCCTGTAAGTCACTGTCGGTGTAGGCCGGGCCTTCAGTGCTCGGCCCACACCGACATCGTCAACACCAAGGAACGAAAATGAAAACTTACAACATGGCCTGGCTTATCAGTGCGACATTGGTTAGCAGCTTGTCGGCTCACGTAAACGCACAATCATTAGAAACGCGGCAGATTGACTTCTTGCAGCCGGTTTCTAGCGCCACTTTGGCCAAGTACCGTGGTGGTGCCAGCGTCACCAACAGTGAAATGACGCTGTCCGGCTTGACGACCGGCAATACCGCCGTGAACGTCGTCAGCGGTGCCAACACGATAGGCATGGGCGCCTTTGCGAACATGAGCGGCCTGCCTTTGGTGGTCCAAAATTCAGGCGCCAATGTATTGATTCAGAACGCCGTTATTTTGAATCTGCAGATGAACTGATCGGAGTAAAGCTGCATGTCTAAATACAAGCTTCTCATGTTGGGGTCTGCAGCGCTTGTGTCCACAGCGTGCTTCATGACGACGAGTGCGAGCGCGCAACAAAACAAAATGTCGTCTTTGGTAGGTGGCGATGTTGTGTTGCCGGTCAGGAGTATTCGTGAGACCCGCCTGAGCGGCACCCTGTTGCAAAAATATGACTTCAGCTGCGGCTCAGCTGCTGTTGCCACACTGCTGACGCACCACTATGGCTATCCGATCTCAGAGAGCGTCATTTTTGAAGACATGTTTCGTCGAGGCGATCAAAATAAAATCAGACGCGACGGGTTTTCATTGCTTGATCTGAAGCGTGGCTTGGCGGCGCATGGCTTTGAAGCCGACGGTTTTGAGCAACCTCTCGAAAAGCTCGTTGAAGCCCGCCTTCCTGCCATCGTGCTGATCAACGAAAACGGCTACATGCATTTTGTCGTCCTCAAAGGGCTCAAGGGCGATCGGGTGCTGCTCGGCGACCCCGCCAACGGCACGCGCGCCGTATCCCGTGCCGCGTTCAACGCCAGTTGGCCCAGCGGCTTGCTGTTGGTGATTCACAACCGGGTTGAGTCTGCTCGTTTCAATCTCGCCGCTGACTGGCGGGCGGCACCGCAAGCCCTGCTGGCAGATGGTGTCAATCGGGGGAGTCTCACCCATATAACGTTGCCCAAAAACGGGCCAGGAGATTTCTGATGTTTCATCACAGCCGAACCCGATTGCTCATCAGCTTGTATGCGCTACTGCTCAGTACAGTCAACTTGGCGCATGCTGAATCAACGGTTGACATGACCAAAACGCCCGTCTGGATGACCGTCAGCAACAAGCGTCTCGACAAGATGCGCGGCGGTTTTGATTTGGGTCTCGGCCTGATGGTGTCCTTCGGTATCAACCGGGCGACTTATATCAATCAGGAGCTCGTCACCAGCATGACGCTGCAGTTGGGTGACCTCAGCAAACTCACCGCCGTGCAGGCTCAACACCTCAGCCAGCAGATCAACTTGCAACCTCAAGTCATTCAAAATGGGATAGGCAATGCGGTCGATGCAGGGGCCATGAACCTACCGCTGGGAACTTACTTGCAAAACACCCTGAACAATCAAGTGTTGCGCACTCAGACAGTGATCGACATCACAACCAATGGGCTGGGCATGCTGAAAAATTCTAACTTTCAGACAATGATGCAAGAAGCCATCACCAATGCACTGGGCCACCGATAGCCATCACTTATGTTCGCTTGAAGAAGCGTCCTAACAAGCCGCGAACGTCATCGTTGGGCGGAATCAAGGTCGCAGCCAACTCGGCCAGACTTTTTGACACTGCGTTAGAGCGCGAAGACGCCAACAAGGCACGGCCTTGGTTGATCGAATCATTCACCTCCTTGTAAGAGTTAGGCACCGTGCGCACAATGGCACCGCTCAAGGACTGCTCGATTTCACTGAAGCCGATGTCGCCGCCCTTTTCAAAGCGATTGACAATGATCTCAGTCTTGGTTTCGGGATAGCCCAGTGAGCGGAACACCGTGAGTAATTTTTGAGCGTTATGAATGCCCGGCACACCGGCCTGCAACACCGGATAAATTTTGTCAGCACAGTCCAGCGCCTTGAGCGCTAGTGTGTCCAGAATTCGGGGCAGGTCGAGAAGCACAAAGTCGTAGTGCAAGAGCGCCAGCTTGATGATGGCCTCCGTGTGTTCAGGCTTGATGGCCATCGCTTGCGTCAGGGCTTCTGGCGCCGCCAAAACGCTGTAGTTAGGCGCCGCCTTGACAGACGTTGCCGCCAAAAAAGAAGCGTTTAAGCGGTTGATGTCACGCGCCACATCGGCGATGGTTAAGGCAGGCGGAGGCTCATACACAAACGACAATGCATCGCCAAACTGAAGGTTCAGGTCGATCAACAAAACCGACCTGAATTCAGCCAAATGAAAGCCCAGATTGGTGGCGATGAAGGTGGTTCCACTGCCGCCCTTGCAACCCAAAAAAGCCAGCAACTTACCCGCTTGGCGTTGGCTGCTGCCTTGCAGCTTAGCGGCGACACGGTTCACCGCCGCCTCGATGGCCTCTGGGCTGGCAGGTGCAGGCAACACCTCTCGCACACCGACTCGCATGGCGTGGATCAAGAACTCGGGTGTTTGTGTCGTGCACAGCAAAACCACCGCTGTGGTCGGGTGATGGGTGGTGACATAGTCGACCAACGCTAGGTCATCAGGGTCGCAGCACACGCCATCGATCAGCATCAGGTCGGGCGCATCTTGCTCTGCAACGCTGCGAATTTTAGTTTTTTCGCCACTGGTCAACAGCACGTTGTGACGGTTTAACGCCAGCAAGCGCCCCATCTCTTGCAGGCGAGCCTCGTTAGAAGATATGACCGCAATTTTCATCTCGTTTCTTTCTTCGACATGCCGTCACATTTGTCTGGCATGACTGGGACGGTCAACATGAACTCAGACATAACCCAGCTGATTCGCGATAAGGAAGGCTGTGGTGCCGAAGGTGATGCTCACGGCGTAGGGAAATTTACCAACCGACTCGTGACCGACCCCAGAGACTTGCAACCGCACCCCCGCCTTGGTTGAAGGCAACAAGGATGTCAGCGACTGCTTGATATTGCCAGCCAAGCGCAGCAACGATTGATGCCAGAGCGAAAATGCCAATGCAGCCAGCCCACCCGACACAAAAACAAACAGCAATGCATACAGGGTGTGTGTCATGCCCAGAAAAGCACCCACCATGGCCATCAGTTTGACGTCGCCGGCACCCATCATCCCCAGCATGTAAAGCGGCAACATGAAGCTCAAACCCAGCGAAAAACCGCCAAGTGACCAACCAAAACCCAGCTGCGGTGAAAACGGCATGACAGCGCTGTAAATCAGGGCAAAGACGCTGCCGCCAAGGGTCAACCAATTCGGAATTTTGTAGCGGCTCCAGTCGCTGACAGAGGCAATGACTAGCAAGCCCAAAAGGATGCTGTAGCGCGGATTGCTGAGCAGCATGCCCAGCAGTTCGACCCAAGATGAAAAGTCTTTCATGCCTTGGCTTGGCTCAACAAATGCTGGCTGTTGACCTCAACAGCGAACTGCTGACGGTGGCGCTGCTTAGATTATTTTTTCGCTGGCCAACACAATCAGTGTGCACACCGTCGCGATCAATGCAGCGAGCAATACGTACTCCATCAAGGAGCCGCCAGCCTCGTCCAGAAAAAACTGCATGAATGCCAATGTGACCAGCTCGACTAGTGGCATGCTCTTCTCCAAATGCTGGTTTCATGGCTTGGCCTAGTGGTTGTGCGAGATATCAAGTTATTCCCTGCGTTGAATAAAATATATCTGCGGCCACTCAGGCTCACATGGTCGTCTACTCCTGATTAAAGGGGTACGAATAAACCCCTTTGCACCAATGAAGAGCCCGTGAAACTCAGTTCAAACTTGAGAAAAGTCTGGCTTGCGTTTTTCCATGAAAGCCGAGAAGGCTTCGCGGGCGGCAGGCTCTGACAACATGCGGCCGAAGCTGGCACCCTCTTCTTCAATGCGTTCGGCTACCAAGGCAGCGTTGCCTTTTTTCATCAAGCGCTTGGTTTCTATCAAAGAGCTCAGCGGTTTAGCGGCGAGTTTTTGCGCTTGGCGTTGTGCCAGCGCGTTGGCTTCTGAAGGCGGCACGATGCGGTTGATCAGCCCCACTTCAAGCGCCGTTTCAGCCATGAAAGGCTCACCCAGCAGCAGCGCTTCAGCCGCACGCTGGTGGCCCATCAGCTGCGGCACCAGCAAACTGGAACCGGCTTCTGGGCAGATGCCCAAGTTAACGAAGGGCATCGAGAACGCGGCATTGTCCCCAGCGTAAACCAGGTCGCAATGCAGCAGCAGCGTGGTGCCAATGCCGACCGCCGGGCCACAGACCGAGGCCACGATGGGCTTGGCAAAGGTACTGATGCCGCGCATGAAACGAAACACCGGCGCGTCCGCATGGTCAGGCGGCACATCGAGAAAGTCGCGAATGTCATTGCCGGCCGAGAAGATGGTCTCGTGACCCTGGATCACCACCACACGCACAGCGGCATCCCGGCTGGCGCTGTCGAGCGCGTCAGCCAACGCGCCGTACATGACGGAAGTGATCGAGTTTTTCTTGTCGACCCGGTTGATAGTGATGGTCGTCACTGCTGCTTCGGTGTGGATCAGGATGTCTTGGTTGTCGGGGGTGGTCATGACTGTATTTTCTGGTGGTTTTGCACACGTCGAGGGTGGATGACCGCGCTTCGCTCGTCATGACGGACAGGGCTCGGCTCCTACAGGGAGAATGTTATCCATGTCCCTGTAGGAGGCCAGCCCCCTGGCCGATCCCCCGCAATTTAACCGCTCAGAGTTTGAACGGAACGATGGTTTGGCTTTGTTCGCCCAAGCCCTCGATACCGAGCGTCACCACGTCGCCCTTTTTCAGGTAAGAC
>CANFSO010000041.1 GCA_947449895.1 Comamonadaceae bacterium | reverse complement strand
GACACCCTGCACACGGCCGTCTGGGGACAAGGTTTTGCCGCGCCAACCTTCAGCGAAGAACTCGAAGTGGTGTCGCAGCGACTGGTCGGCGAAAAACACCTCGCGCTCAAACTCAAACACCAGGGTCAGCCGGTCGACGGCATCTGGTTCGGTCGCACAGAATCGCTGCCGGCCAAGGTCACACTGGCGTTCCGCTTGGACGCCGATGAATGGCAGGGCGTGCGACGGGTGCGCTTTCTGGTCGAAGGCGCTGAGCTTTGACGCTCTCAGGTTTTGCAAAAAGCCTAGAATTAAAAACGTGATTTCAAAAAACATCCTCAATGCGGACTTGCATTGCCATTCGATCGTCTCCGACGGCACACTCACCCCTGAAGCGCTGGCCGAACGCGCCAAGCTCAACGGTGTTGAGCTGTGGGCCTTGACCGACCACGACGAAGTCGGCGGCCAGCACCGTGCAACAGCGGCAGCCAAAGCGCAAGGCATGCGCTACCTGACCGGCACTGAAATCTCGGTCACCTTTGCCGGCGAAACCGTGCACATAGTTGGCCTAGGGTTTGACCCAGATGACGCGGCTTTGACGCAAGGCTTGCGCGACACACGCGGTGGCCGGCGTGAACGCGCCATGGAAATGTCTGACGGCTTGGCCAAGGTTGGCATTCAAGGGGCTTACGAAGGGGCTTTGAAATTTGTCGGCAACCCCGAACTGATTTCGCGTACGCACTTCGCGCGCTTTCTGGTCGAGTCCGGCGTCTGCAAAGAGACCTCCGAAGTCTTTCGAAAATACCTGACCGAAGGCAAACCCGGCTATGTGCCGCATCGCTGGGCCAGCTTGAAAAACGCCGTCACTTGGATCACCCAAGCGCACGGCGTAGCGGTCATCGCGCACCCTGCCCGCTACAAATTCACACCCAATGAAGAGTACGCGCTGTTCACAGAATTCAAAACCCATGGCGGTCTGGCCGTCGAAGTTGTGACCGGTAGCCACACCGTGCAAGAGGCCGTGAAATACGCCGAAACCGCCCGCGAGCATGGTTTGGCGGCGTCACGCGGCAGTGACTTTCACAGCCCCGACGAGAGCCGTATTGACCTTGGCACCCTGCCATTTTTGCCGGGCGAACTGACCCCGGTCTGGGAATTGCTGGAAGACCGCATCCAGTGAGGCCCGCCCCTTCGGCTATCGGGGGCATTGCGCTCGTCATTGCAGCCATGGCCTGTTTTGCCACTCTCGACACCACCACAAAACTCATCAGCACCGGCGTGCCCCTGTTGATGGCGCTGTGGTTTCGCTACTTCTTTCAAGCCGTGGCCACCACTGCCTTGGTCTTGCCAACGCGTGGTTGGCGCTCCTTGCGAACGGCCCACCCCAAGTTCCAACTGTTGCGCGGTCTGCTGTTGCTGACCAGCAGCTTGTTCGCCTTTTTAAGCCTTAGGCACATGCCGGTGGCCGAGTTCACCTCGGTCGTCGGTATCACCCCGCTGGTGATCACCTTGCTGGCCGCCACAGCGCTGAATGAACGCGTTTCAAAGCTACGCTGGTCACTCATCATCGGCGGCTTTCTCGGCACGCTCATCATCATCCGGCCGGGCAGTGAACATTTTGGCTGGTCAACGCTTTTTCCTTTGATGGTGGTCGTCACCAACTCGTGGTTTCAGGTCCTCACCAGCAAACTGGCCCGCACTGAAGACCCCGTCACCATGCATTTTTATACCGGCTGGGTTGGCACGCTGATCGCGTCGCTGGCCCTGCCATTTGTCTGGGCGGCACTGCCGTCGTGGTGGCTGTGGGCCGCTCTGATACTGATGGGACTGGCCGCCACCGCGGGGCATTTGTTACTCATCCTGGCCTACACGCGCACCACAGCCGCCACCCTGACACCGTTTTTCTATGCCCAGATCGCCTTCGCGATGCTGGGCGGATGGTTGGCTTTTTCACATGTACCGGACAGCTGGTCATTGATCGGCATCGGCATGATCGCTCTGTGTGGCGCACTCGGTGCCTGGTTAACAGCCCGCGAGAGCCAAGCCCTGAAGCAGGTCAAGCTGCAACCTGTCGAATCCTGAACCGAGCAAGACTCGACTGAGACAATCTACGCATGGCCCAATTTTTCGAAATTCATCCCGACAATCCGCAGCCGCGCCTACTCAAGCAGGCCGTCGCGCTGCTAGCCCGCGGTGGTGTGGCGGCCGTTCCGACCGATTCCAGCTACGCGTTAGTCTGCCACCTTGACGACAAAACCGCCGCCGACAGCTTACGCCGCATTCGCGGGGTTGACGACAAGCACCACCTGACGATTCTTTGCCGCGACCTCAGCGAGCTGGCCAATTACGCGCGCGTCGACAACAAGCAGTTCCGGCTGATCAAAGCTGCCACGCCCGGGCCTTACACCTTCATTCTGGAAGCCAGCAAAGAAGTGCCGCGCCGGCTCAGCCATCCGTCGCGCAAGACCATCGGTCTGCGCTTGCCCGACCATAAAACCCTGCAAGCCCTGCTTGAGTTGCACGGCTCGCCACTGCTGGCCACAACGTTGATCCCCCGCGGAGAGACCGAACCGCTGAATGACGCCGAAGAGATCCGGAGCCAGTTTGAACATGAACTCGCCGCAGTGATAGATGCTGGCGCCTGCCCGCTCGAAGCCACCACCGTGATTGACCTGACCGCCATGAGTGAGGGTGGTGAAGCCGTCATCGTGCGGCAAGGCCGCGGCGATCTGGCCACGCTCGGCCTGTAAAAACCCGCCGGGGTCTGAGACAATCTGCTCATGGATTTTGCCAACCTTATTCAGACCATCGCGATTTACGCTATTCCGGTGGTTTTCGCTATCACCGTGCACGAGGCGGCGCACGGCTATGTGGCGCGCTACTTTGGCGACAACACGGCCTGGTCTTTGGGTCGAGTGACACTCAACCCTTTTAAACACATTGATCCGGTCGGCACCATCGTCATGCCGCTGGTTCTGTACATCGCCACATCGGGCACCTTTTTGTTTGGCTATGCCAAGCCCGTGCCTGTGCAATTTGGCAATCTGCGCAACCCCAAGCAGCACATGGTTTGGGTCGCGCTGGCGGGCCCCGGCGCCAACTTTATCCAGGCACTGCTATGGGGTGCTTTGTTTTACTTTGCAGCGGCCGGTGGCATCTCAGAGCGCTTTGTACTGGAAATGTGCCGTGCCGGCATGCTGGTGAACGTGGTCATGTGTGTCTTTAATTTGTTCCCCTTGCCGCCGCTCGACGGTGGTCGCATTCTGGTGGGCCTACTTCCTTGGCGACAAGCCAACATGGTGTCTCGCGTTGAGCCTTGGGGATTTTTCATCGTCATGGGTTTGGTGTTGACCGGCGTGATCAGTTCGCTCTGGATGCAGCCGCTGATGTCGCTGACCTATGAAGCGCTGCAAGCGCTGTTGTCGCCACTGGCCTTTTTGCTGCGTTGAAGGCAAGGCCTCGGCGTCCCTCTTTTTGGCCATCCTGGCACCTTTTTAAATCTGAATCCTCATGAGTCCATTGCGCGTCCTGACCGGCATCACCACTTCGGGAACGCCCCACTTGGGCAACTACGTGGGTGCTATTCGTCCCGCGGTCCGGGCCAGTTTGGCCCCCGGCGCAGAGAGCTTTTATTTTCTAGCTGATTACCATGCGCTGATCAAGGTCGGCGAGCCAGCGCGCATCCAGCGCTCCACGCTGGAGATCGCCGCCACTTGGCTGGCGGCTGGGCTAGACCCGGAGCGGGTGACGTTTTATCGCCAATCCGACATTCCTGAAATCCCTGAACTCTGCTGGTTGCTGACCTGTGTCACTGGCAAGGGCGTGCTTAATCGCGCCCATGCGTACAAAGCCTCGGTCGACAAAAATACCGCCGGTGGCCACGACGCGGACACCGATGTCACGGCGGGCCTCTTCATGTACCCGGTGCTGATGGCCGCGGACATTTTGCTGTTCAAGGCACACAAAGTGCCAGTTGGCCGAGACCAGATTCAGCACATTGAAATGGCCCGCGACATCGCTCAGAGCTTCAACCATCTGTATGGCGAGCACCTGGTCTTGCCCGAGGCCGCGATTGAGGCTTCGGTGGCCACGCTGCCCGGGCTGGACGGCCGCAAGATGAGCAAGAGCTACGACAACACGATTGCGCTTTTTGCGCCGCGTGAGCAGTTGCGCAAACAAATCGCCGGCATCGTCACCGACTCGAAACTACCGGGTGAAGCCAAAAGCTGCGAGGGCTCTGCGTTGTTCGAAATATTCCAAGCCTTTGCCAGCGCCGAAGAAACCATCGCGCTGCGCAACGCCTATGCCGACGGCATTGCTTGGGGCGATGCCAAACAAATGCTGTTTGAACGCATCGATCGGGAAGTCGCACCCATGCGCGACAGCTATCAAGCGCTGATCAACGACCCCGGCAAGCTGGAAGACATTTTGCAAGCGGGAGCCCTTAAGGCGCGGACTCTGGCGACGCCCTTCATGGCCGCGCTGCGCCAAAACGTCGGCCTGCGCAATTTGCGCAGCAGCACAGCAACGCATACCGCCAAAGCGGCCAAAGCGGCTTTGCCCACGCTCAAGCAATACCGCGAAAAAGACGGTCTTTTTTACTTCAAACTGGTCGATGCGCGCGGCCGTTTGCTGTTGCAGAGTCTGAGCTTTGAATCTCCACGCGACGCCGCCGCGACCATTGCCCTTCTACAGACCCGCGGCTCACAGGCCTTAGGGGAACTGCAAGCCAAACTACAGCCAATAGAAGGTGTTAGTGCAGACGATGTGGCCATGGCCTTGACGCTACTCTCTTGAGATCCTAAAAAATATTACCCAAATATCCAGTAATTACCGAATAAAATACGAATAGTAGGTAGTTCTACTTTTTTTTTTACAAAAGTCAACTGGTAACATTTGCCACTATGATCTGCACGGTTATAAACGCTTATATTTAAATTCCCATGACCTCTGAAACACTTAAGCCCATGAGCATTTTTGTAGTGGACGACCATCCCCTGATGCGGGAAGCCGTCGTCATGCTGATTCGCCGCCTCAACAGCAAAGTCAATATTGTTGAGCTTGACCGAGTCGCAGCCGTCTCGCCTGCTGTAGAAAAGCATGGGACTCCAGAGCTCATCTGCCTTGACCTCAAGCTGCCCGATACGCATGGCGTGTCAGGTGTGCGCGAACTGAAACTGCAATACCCTGACGTGCCACTGGTCGTGCTGTCTGCGGCTCCAGCGCTGGATTATGAAGACCTCTCATTAGAAGCGGGCGCTGACGCCTATATTCAAAAGTCTGCCGGCGCCACTGAAATAACCAATTCACTCCGCTTATTTTTGCTCGACGATCCAGACGCTGAGGCAGGTGCTGTACCTGAAAAACTCTCCAAACGACAAAAACAGCTGCTGGTCATGCTGGACCGTGGCCTGAGCAACCGCGACATTGCGGAAGAATTGCAAATCAGTGAGCACACCGTCAAGGTTCACCTGTGGCGTCTATTCCGCAGACTCAATGTAAAAAGTCGGTCACAAGCCAGCCACTTGGCTCGGACCAAAGGTCTGCTCTAAAGCAGTCCGATCTGTCATCAAAAAACCCCGTCCTGCGACAGCAGCGACGGGGTTTTTTGTTGGCCTCATCGCTAAGCTGAGCTTAAAAACCGGTTGGTTTAAATTGAAACAATCCGTAGACATCAGCCCACTGCTTCATTCTTGCCTCAAACACTTTGACGAAGCACCTTTGAGCCTTCAAACCAGCGCCGTGAAGCACAGACAAACACCCAACCCACTGCCGCGCAAATCCAAGCGGTCCAAAGGGTATGACTGGGTGGGTGCGCACCCCTGAGCGTCTGAACCACACCCATGAGCAGACCTAAGCCGGCAACAGCCCACAAGAGCTTGCGACCCCAGCGCTTTGCAGCATGTGACTCGGCCGTGAGAGCCGCCCAGACGATGCTCAGAAAAGCCAATGCGCTCGATGCGTGCCCACCCGGAAAGCAGTGCCCTGTTCCGCCATCTAAGACACCCCAAGTCCAATGCGACAAAGGTTCGGCCACGCCGCCAAATGCTTGCCAGTCCCAGGGACAACTGGTGGTACTGATGCGCTTCAAGCCACTGACAATCAGCAGGCTCAAGGTCACGCCCACCATAGCCGCCCAGCGCTGACGCCGATTCAAGTCTCGGGCAACCCCTCGCGGCCAGAACACCATCAGCCAAGCCACGCCGTAAAAGCCCAACAAGACAGTCCTGAGTCGATCGTGCATCACTGTCGCCAAGAAGGGATGATGGCGCAACGGAAAGCCCTGGGGAGTGCCAATCACTGCCATCACCCACTGGTCGAGCCCCAGCGCATCCCACAAAAGGGTCAAGCCAAGTGCCCACCAAAAGATTGGCTTTTGTAGTGGCAGATACCAAGTCGGCGCTGATAAGGGAGCGGCAAAAGAGGAATTCATGAAAAGTGTGCGCAGAGCTTGATGTTGCTAGGCTACATCAGTAGACCCGTACCAACAACGACAGAATGTTAAAACAACGAAATTGTGCCGGCGGCGAATTCGAATGTCCGACTGAATTGAAGGAGGAGTTGTATTGTCATACTTAATACAATTTCACCCTCCATCATTAATTGTTTTTGTTAGCATCATCACTTTTAGCACGAGAGTGCAGAATGCATTCTCATGCAATTGAAGTGGTCACGATCCAGCATCCCTGCCCAAGGCCGGCACCCGTGGGTCGTGAGCCTTGGATTGGCTCTGGCACTCAGCACGCTCGGCAACGTTCCCTTTTGGTGGGCCTTGTCGCAGTTACCTGAAATCAACAGCCTGCGCGCTTATGCTGGCTTGATCGGTATCTGGGCCGCATTGACGCTGCTCCTGTGGGTCTTTGTGAACGTAGTGATATGGCCTTGGTGGCGCAAACCTGTTGGCGTTGTACTGCTCGTCATGAGCATGACCGCCAGCTATTTCATGGTCATGTATGGCGTGGTCATCGACCCCACCATGGTCGCCAACGCCATGCAAACCAACACAGCTGAAGTGCGGGATCTGCTGTCACTGACCTTGCTCTTGACCTTGGTCATCGGCGTTGGCGTGCCAAGTCTTTGGTGGTGGCGATTGGAACCTAGGACTGGCCTAGGCTGGCGACGTTGGACACATCAACTTGGCGCGGTGGCATTGGGCAGTGTGCTGGCCTTCATGCTGCTGCTGCTGGTGTTCCAGGACTTAGCGTCACTGATGCGCAACCACACCAACCTCCGCTACATGGTCAATCCATTCAATACCGTCTATGCGGTCGGACGATTGGCCAAGTCAGAGCAAGCCCAACGTCAGCAACCGCTGCAGCCGATTGGCGATGACGCCAGCGCGCGCTTACCCAATGCCAAAGCGCCACCCGTGCTGGTCTTGGTGGTGGGCGAGACAGCGCGCGCAGCTAACTTCGGCATCGCCGGTTATCCACGCGCCACAACGCCGCAGCTTCAGGCTTTGCAGGCCCGAGGCGATTTGTATTATTTCAGCCAGGTGCAGTCTTGCGGGACCAACACGCAAGTTTCCGTGCCCTGCATGTTTTCACACCAGAACCGCAACACACGCACCGACAGCGCGGGGAACTATGAGTCTTTGCTGGACGTACTTTACAAGGCTGGCTGGGCAGTACTTTGGCTAGACAACCAATCCGGTTGCAAGGGTGTCTGCGACCGCGTGGCTCACTTTGACACCAGCCGCCTCAAGCACCCTTTTTTGTGTGAAGCGGGTGAGTGCTGGGATGAAATCATGCTGGATGGACTGTCTGAACGCCTGGCCTTGCTGATCCCAGAGCGCCGTGCCCGTGGCACCGTGGTGGTGATGCACCAAATGGGCAGTCACGGACCGGCTTACTACAAGCGATCGCCGCCAAACCAAAAGAAGTTTTTACCGGAATGCACCAGCAACGCCCTGTCGTCATGCGAGAAGCAGGCCCTGATAAATGCCTACGACAACAGCATCGCCTACACCGACCATTTTCTCGGTCAAGTGGTGCAATGGCTTCAAACACAGCACCAACCAACAGCGCTTTGGTATGTCTCAGACCACGGCGAATCACTGGGCGAGAACGGCATTTATCTGCACGGTATGCCCTACAAAATGGCACCCAAAGAGCAAACCCATGTCCCCATGGCGTTGTGGGTTTCACAATCTATGCGCCAGCGCTGGGCGTTAGACGACGCTTGCCTGCGGACGCAGCAGGGCAAACCTTGGTCGCACGACAACCTGTTTCACACCCTGCTCGGCAGTGCCGATGTTAAGACAGGGCTTTACCAACCAGAGCTGGATATGACGCGCGCTTGCCGCGCTTACAAATAGTCGACTGCCGCTACATCTGTTAACCAAAGACGCCCGTCGCGCCGTTGACAAGAGAATCGCTTCTCCAGATGATCAAAATGCAAATATAAAAGAATTTAACGTTTTTAATTATTTGAGTTTTTCATTCGTTTGGTTTTCGCTTTTTCTTTAGAAGGTTTGTATGAAAACAATTTTCACTACCTTGGCATGCAGTCGTCATCTGAGTCGCTTTGGTAAACGTCAGCAAGGCGTCACGATGATTGAATACGCCTTGATTGCCGCGCTCATCGCGGTCGTTCTGGTGGTCGTCCTGACTGCGTTGGGTGTGGAGCTCAACACCACCTTCACCAAGATCAAAGCTGCACTGACCAGCGCTAACCAGTAAGGCGAGTGGGCTTGAAATCAGTTCTGGAGGATTCAATTGAAACCCTCGATACTGATTTCAATCGCCCTTTTGATTGGGGCGGTCGCCGTTTTTCTGGTGGCTCGCTGGATCGGTGTGGGGGCCTCTCAAGCCGGGCCGCGCACTGTGGTCGCAGCCAGCGTTGTCGATGCCGGCATGCCGCTGGCGGCCAGCAACCTTCGCCTGTTGCAATGGCCTGGTCAAACCGCGCCGCAGGGTGGCTTTGACAGTACCGAGAAAGTTATTGGCCGCGTGACCCGCCAGCCCTTGGTGCCTGGCGAACCAATACTTGAATCGCGGTTGGCTCCTGTGGATATGAAAGGCGGACTGTCCGCCACTTTGGAGCCCGGCAAGCGCGCCATCACGGTGCGTGTTAACGATGTGATTGGTGTCGCCGGTTTTGCGTTGCCCGGCAGTTACGTCGATGTGTTGGTGAGTGCACGTGATGCGCACAACGAACCGTTTTCAAAAATTGTTTTAAACCGGGTCAAGGTGTTGGCTGTGGCGCAAGAAACCGCCGCCGACCCGGTCAAACCCAAAGTGGTGAATGCGGTAACGCTGGAACTGACGCCTGCTGAGTCAGAGCGGCTTGATCTGGCCCGTAGCGTGGGCAACTTGTCGCTGGCGCTGCGCAATGAATTGGATCGGGCTCAACTGACGTCAGCTGGCACACGGCTAGATGACCTGATGCATGAAACGGCCCATTCAACAGGTTCTGGCCCCGCCGCCATAGACTCCAAGACCCATGCGGCGGCAACAAGGGCCGCACCATCAGCCCGACCAGTCGCCAGCGGTGTCGAGGAATTTCGCGGGATTCAGCGCGCAATGGAGAGTGAGCTGTGACGCTGATGACTCGCGCCGCCCTGACAGCAGCATTGGCCCTTGCCGCGGGCTTCATCGGCGTTCAGGTTTCCCCCTTTCCGGCAGCCAGTGCAGCTGACTTATTGATATCCAAAGCAACGCAGACTCAATGGCTGAAGTCGATGAACGCCATGGTCGGACACGTGGTCGTACTGCCTTTACCGGAGGCAGTCAACCGTGTAGCGGTCGGCGACCCCAAGGTGGCGGATTACCGACTGATCTCACGCACGGAGTTGTACATCTTAGGAAAATCTGTTGGCACCACCAACTTTTTACTGTGGCGTCAGAGCGGACCACCGCTCTCACTCATCGTCAACGTGGGCGCAGATCTGGCCCCCTTGACAGAGTCGCTGAAAGCCGCACTTCCGGGCGAGACGGACATCGAATTGATGATGGCCTCCGGCTCAGTGGTGTTGCGCGGTAGCGTTGCGGATGTTGGTGCTGCAGATGCCGCTGCCCAACTGGCCCAAGCCTACACACGACAGTTGAACCGCTACCTCGCTAGCAGCAGTGGAGGATCAGCCCCCATTGGGGCCAGCGCCGGGGCAGTTCAATCTATGCCCATTACCGCGACTGGTGGAAGCAGTTCAAGCGGCGCCAGCAGCCAGTCGCAGGTTATCAACTTGCTGCGTATTCGCGACGCGCAACAGGTGATGCTGGACGTTCGCATTGCCGAGGTCTCCAAGTCATTGTTGGATAAGCTGGGCCTGCAGGTAAAGGCAGCTGGCGGTGGTGACATCAGCTGGAATGTACTGTCCAATTTTTTAGGGGCCGGAGGTAGCGCCGGCGTAGGCTTGCTGTTCAGCAACGGCAATGCCATCGACCTGAAAGCCGAAAAGCAAGATGGATTGGTACGCATCTTGGCCGAGCCCACCATCATCGCCATGAGCGGTCAGGAAGGCAGCTTTTTGGTCGGCGGCAAGGTCTATATTCCGATCACACAATCGGTCGGCACAGGCGGAACCGCGGTGACACTGCAGGAGCGTGAGTTCGGCGTTGGACTCAAGTTTGTTCCGACGGTTTTAGATGGTGGCCGCATCAGCCTGAAGGTGGCGCCAGAAGTATCTGAAATATCCAAGGAATCGGTGACCGCTAGCAGCCAGAACGGCACCACGTTGCTGCCCGCTTTCACAACCCGCAGGGTCTCCACCACCGTGCAGCTGTTAGACGGTCAGAGTCTGGTGATCGGCGGCTTGGTCCGCAACAGCACCACCGCCAACCGGAACGCTTTTCCAATCCTCGGTGAGTTGCCTATTTTGGGTGCGCTGTTTCGAAGCAACCAATTTGTGGCCGACCTGACCGAGCTGGTGGTCGTGGTGCGCGCTCGCTTAGTGCAAGCGACTGAAGCGGCTCCAAGCCTGCCGACGGACTCAGTGCTACCGCCGACCCGGCGAGAGTTTTTTTTAGAAAATCGATTGCAGGGCTCACAACCAGTGCCCACTCCATTCGCGGGAGAACGCAATGCAAACCCTTAAAGCTTGGATGCTGACTTTGACAGGGCTCGTCGTGTCAGGTTGTTCACCAGTTTTGATTGATCAGCAAGACCATGGCCTCTCCGTGAAAAAAGCGCTGGAGGCGCAACGCCTGCCACCGCAACCAAGCAACGCACCGAGTGCACCCGTGAGACCCGCCGCCAGCGAACTCAAACCGGCCTATGACCGGTACTTGCTTCCACCACCGGCCACCAGTTTCACGCCTCAGCTGCCATGACTGAAAAACCCAGCGCTCCGGTGCGCGGGGCTCAACAGCTGCGGGGGGTATTTGCCATGCCCAACAACTCGCCGGCGAAATGAGCAGCGTCTGCAGCTGAGCACCATGCACATCGTTTTGTACTCAAGCCAAGCGTGGCCCATGACAGCGGCCACCTTTGAGGCGCAGCATCAAGTCAGCAGCTTGCAAGGGTCGCTGGACGACCTGCAGACACGCGTAGTCGCCAGCAAACCGGATCTGGTCTTGTTGGGCGGTTTCGAGCAAAACGACGCTTTCCTCGAAAAAATTGAACCCCTGTGTTTAGCACTGCCACATGCGGCGGTCCTGCTGGTTTGTACAAATCCCGAATCGGCATTTCTGCTGAGGTCCATGCGTGCAGGCATTCGTGAAGTTATTTCATCAGAATCGCCAGACGCCATTACAGCAGCGGTGGCACGGGTCGAGGCTCGATTTCACAGCACCCGACAGGCAGGCGAAAAAATCAGCCAATGCATCGGGATCATGCCAGCCAAGGGCGGCGACGGTGCCACCTGCGTGGTCGCCAACTTAGCCGCAGAATTAAGCCAAACCGCGAGCGTGCGGGTCTTGCTGATAGACCTGTCTTTGCCGTTCGGCGACGTCGAGTTGTTTTTAACCCGTGACACCGCGATGCACAATCTGGCCGATTTCGCGGACGAGATTGAGCGGCTGGATGGTGCGTTGCTGGAAGGCATGACACACCATATTGCCAGCAACCTCCATTTGATCCAGTCACCGCAAACGATTGATCAGTTGCTGCACATCACGCCAGGGTATGTCGGTCGGTTGATCCGCATCGCCGTGCAGCACTACGACTATGTGCTGCTAGACCTGCAGCTGGACACTGTCAGCCTGAGCGTGCTAGAGCTGCTGGACCAACTGGTGTTGGTGACGACGATGAACGTTCCGTCTGTGCGGCACGCCAGCCAAGTTATTCGCACTTGGGAGAGCTTGGGCTATGCCGCCGCCAAGCTGTCTGTCGTTGTCAATGCATTCAACAGCAAATCTATCGTGCGCATTGCCGATTTCGAAAAGACAGTGGGCCTTCGGGTCAGTCGCGTGCTCCCGCTCGAGACAGACGGCGTGGAAGCCTCGCTGCTGAAAGGAGTTGCGGCGGTTCTCCTCAAACCAAAATCAGACTTTGCCAAGACCCTCCACGCGTGGGCTGCGGCACTGACGGGGCAAACTCAAACTGAGAAATCCATATGGCAACACTTCGGGATCAAATAGCCGCTTGGTCCAAAGGAGAGGCATTCAACCTAGGGGCCAAGCGCGTCTCGGAACAAGTTGCAGCGGCGACAACAGAAACGCCAGCAGTGGCGCCCTTGCCACCGCCCTCGGCAGCAACCCAAGTGCAACCAACGACAGTAGCGCCGATTCAAGCGCCAACAACACCGGCACGCACGCTTGCCAAAGATCTGTCACCCAGCTATTTCGCGACCAAGATCGGACTCCACAAAGCACTGCTGAAACGGATGGACTTGGCGGCGGCCGAAAGCCTGCCTGAAGAACAAATTCGCAGTCAGCTGGCGCACATGGTTGACCTGTTGATTGCAGAAGAACAACTGCCCGTCAATGAGCACGAGCATCGCCAACTCATCATCGATTTGCAGAATGAAGTACTTGGGCTCGGGCCACTGGAGCCCCTGCTGGCAGACCGCAGTATCAGCGAGATCATGGTGAATGGTTTTGACAAAGTTTTTGTCGAGCGCAAAGGGCGACTCGAATTGGTCGGCAACCGCTTCAATGACAACGATCACTTGATGAAAGTCATCGACAAAATTGTTTCGCGGGTGGGTCGCCGTGTTGACGAGTCCAGCCCGATGGCAGATGCGCGACTGGCCGACGGCTCACGCGTCAACGCCATCGTGCCGCCGGTGGCGATTGACGGCCCGGCCTTGTCGATCCGACGCTTTGAAGTCATCCCCCTGAAAATGGCCGACCTGATTGCAAAACACGCCTTGACCGCAGGCATGGCTGAGTTGCTGGCCGGCTTCGTCAAAGCCAAGGTCAACATCCTGATTTCCGGCGGTACGGGCTCCGGCAAGACCACGCTGCTGAACATTTTGTCGGGCTACATCCCGGAGGGTGAACGCATCATCACCATCGAAGACACCGCCGAGTTGCAGCTGCAACAAAGCCATGTGGTGCGACTGGAAACCCGCACTCCTAACCTGGAAGGAACCGGCGAGGTGACCATGCGCGCACTCGTCAAAAACAGCCTGCGGATGCGGCCAGACCGCATTGTCTTGGGCGAGGTGCGCGGCAGCGAAGTGATCGACATGCTGCAGGCCATGAACACCGGCCACGACGGCTCGCTCACCACCGTACACGCCAACTCTCCGCGCGATGCGCTATCACGCCTTGAAAACTTGGTCGGTCTGGGCGGTGTCAACTTACCCGTGCGGGCGCTCAGGCAGCAAATCAGTTCAGGCATCAACGTCATCGTGCAGGCCAGCCGCTTGAATGACGGCAGCCGAAAGATCACCAGCATCCATGAAATCACCGGCATGGAAGGCGACATCATCACGACACAAGAGATCTTTCTTTTTGACCGTCAAGGCATGAACCCGGATGGTTCCGTCAAGGGCTTTTTCAGGGCTACCGGAGTCAGGCCGCAGCTGGCCGAAAAGCTCATCACCTACGGCATTTTCCTGAACGAAAGCCTGTTCGATCCAACCCATCCGCTGGACGAGCAGGGACTGGAAGCACAACCATGACAGAAAACCTGCTGTATGCCGCGTTGACGTTTATATTTTTGCTAGTCGCCGGTGTTGCGATCACCTTGTCGTCATTTTGGTCTGGACGTTTCAGCGCCAAGTCCCGGGCCTTAGCGAGTCGCCTCAAAGAGATTGCAATGCAACGGCGGGAGGATGAGCAAAGCCAACTGCTCAAAACTGGCTCCGGGCTACAGGGTACTTGGCAGCAATGGATATTGGCGAACGCACCGGGGGTTCGCGCACTGGGTCTGCTACTGACGCGCTCGGGCAGCAAACACACGACGGCTGAGGTCATGGCCCTGAGCGCAGGACTGGGGGTGCTGGTCTGGCTACCAGCCACCTTGCTGCTGAGTGCGCCATGGATGATGACAGTGACTGGTGGACTGGCAGCTTTTTCTCTGCCGTGGGTTTACCTGCTGCACCGAGAGAAAAAACGCCGGCTTCGCTTTGAAGATCAACTGCCCGAAGCGCTTGACTTCATGACCCGTGCTCTGCGCGCCGGACACGGTTTGTCAGCCGCCATTGGCATGGTGGGCGATGAATTGCCAGCCCCAGTGGGGGCTGAGTTTAAGACCGTCTTTGAGCACCTCAAACTCGGCATGACCTTTGGCGACGCCATGGCCCAACTGGCCGACCGCATCAACAGCAATGACCTCAATTTTCTGCTCATCGCCTTGATGATTCAGCGCAAAACCGGCGGCAACCTGACCGAGCTGCTGACGACGCTGTCACAGACCGTGCGCGAGCGCATCAAGCTCAAAGGCAAGATTCGCATCCTCGCCTCCGAGGGCAAACTGTCCGGCATCATGATCGGTAGTTTGCCGTTCGTACTGGGCAGCATTCTGTCAATGCTCAACCCGATTTACATGTCAACTCTCTGGACCACCTCAAGCGGACGAACGCTGATGCTTGTCAACCTCGTGATGATTTGTCTGGGTGCCTTGTGGATGTGGAAGATCGTCCAAATCAAGGTTTAAGGTAAGACGCCATGACTGACATTTTTTTCTTTATCGCACTGGCGGTCGCATTCTTGGCCTATGCCTTGTTGGTGTTCGGCTTTGTCAAACTGTTCGCGCAGCGGCAGATCAACCGACGGCTACAACAAACGCAAAGTGCGCCTCCCGTTGACACGGTTCGCGGGCCGTCTCAAATTAAAAATGAGGGCGGCTGGCATGCGTTGCTGTTGTCGATGTCCAAACTGTCCGTGCCCGAGGGGGACTGGCAAAACTCGCAACTCAGACTGAAGTTCATTCGTGCCGGCTTCAGGGGGCCGACTGCAGCGCAAACCTATTTCACCGTCAAGACAACCTTGACGCTGATACTGCCGCTGTTGGTGGCCTTGGTGATATTTGTTTGGTCGCCAGCAACACCGTACCCGCGTCTGGCTTTGTATGCTGTGTCGTTGGCGGGCATCGGCTACTACCTTCCCGACATTTATCTCAGGTGGATGACGAGCCGCCGGTCAGACAAAATGCGCGATACGCTGCCCGACTTGATTGATCTCTTGGTCATCTGCACCGAAGCCGGCTTGGGCATGGACGGCGCCATCAACCGCGTGTCACTGGAAATTGCCCGCAGCAGCAAGATCCTCGCCGAAGAATTCAATTTGGCTGCGCTTGAAATACGGGCCGGTTCGGGCCGCTCAACGGCCTTGAAAAATCTAGCCTTGCGCATCAACCTAGAAGACCTAGACGGGCTGGTATCGATGCTCGTCCAAGCCGACAGGTTTGGCACCAGCGTGGCTGAATCGCTGCGCATTCAGTCTGAAGTGATGCGCATGAAGCGCATGCAACGGGCTGAAGAAATCGCCGCCAAAGTGCCCGTCAAAATGCTGATCCCGCTGATTTTCTTTATCTTCCCGGCCCTCTTGTCGGTGCTCATTGGGCCTGCAGTGATTCAAATTTCAGCGATGTTCGCAAAATGACGGTTGCACCTCACGACAACTCAAAACGCTAGCGACTGCCCTTCTGTCATAGGCAATATTTTAGTTTTAGAGCCTTTCATGGCAGCTTGAAACTCAGCCAATGTGCCCTTGGTCAGTGGGTTGGAGTTGTAGTGCATGGGGATCACGGCTTTGGTTTTGATCCACGTTTTCATGGCGAAAGCCGCATCATCCGGGTCCATGGTGAAATTGCCACCAATAGGAATCAGCACCAAGTCTGGCTTGTAACGATCACTGATGAATTTCATGTCGCCAAACAAACCAGTGTCACCCATGTGCCAAATTTTGTAGCCATTCTCAAGCTGAATGATGTACCCCATGGCTTCACCGGCAGGGTGCGATTCGTTCTTGCCTGTCGCTGGATTGTTAAAAACGATCAAGGATGAATGCTCAGCTTGCACTGCTGTGACTTTGATACCAGGCAAAGGCTGGACGCTGCCTGTTTTGTTGAAGCGATGCCCCAGATTCGGGGGCAACATGCCCAGCGTTTGCAGTGGCGTGACCATGTCGGCCGGGCCGTACAAAACCGTGTTGTTCAGCTTGGCCAAGGCCGGTGCGTCGCCCAAATGGTCAACGTGTGCATGAGTCACCAACAACAAGTCGATCTTGCCCAAGGCGGCCAAATCAGCTTTAAAGGCGGCAGGGGCTTTAGGACCACCCGTGATCCAAGGGTCAATCACGATGACTTTTCCACCCGGCGTGGTGATTCGAAAACCAGCTTGCCCCAGCCACAACAGCTCGGTTTTACCGTTCACTGCGGCAGCTTTTTCTGACTGCGCATGCACGGAAGTGATCGTCATGCTGAAGGCCGCCACCGAGGCTGCGAGCAGTGACTTGATAAGAAATTTTGAAGGCATGAGATGAATCCCAAAAAATAGTGTTAATTTGCGCAACGAATACTAATAGGGTTTTGCCAGATGAGCACTAGGGTTTTTCATAGTGAGTCATGGCGGGACTTTTTCTCATGCTCGGCTTTTCCCTGAGAAACTAGTCCTTTTACATACAAGGGTGGTCATGCCAACTTTTTTGCGTTCCTTCTGGTCTTTTGTGCCGGTTCTTGCCAGCTTGGGTTTGCTCTTGCTGGCGACATCAAGCCAGGCGCAGGTAGCATCCTTGTTCGCACCCTCCGGAACTTTGCGCGCCTCGATCAATTTAGGCAATCCGATTCTGGCGAACAAGAATGAAAGCGGCAAACCAGTCGGCGTGTCGGTTGACCTGGCCACTGAACTAGCCAAGCGTCTGGGCCTGCCCCTTGAACTGGTCGTTTTCGATTCAGCCGGAAAGTCTGTCGAGGCCTTGAGTCAGGACAAAGCCGACATTGGATTTTTTGCAGTTGATCCGGTTCGCGGCAAAGACATCGCGTTCACCGCACCCTATGTCTTGATCGAAGGCAGTTATCTGGTTCGGCAAGATTCAGCATTGACGCGCAATGAAGAGGTTGACCGCGCGGGCACTCGCATTGCAGTGGGCAAAGGCAGCGCCTACGATTTGTTTTTAACCCGCGACATCAAAAGTGCACAGATCTTGCGCGCACCGACATCACCCACAACCGTAGATTTTTTCTTGACTCAAAAATTAGATGTAGCTGCTGGTGTGAAGCAACAGCTGGAAATGGATGCCAAGCGCCTGCCAAATCTACGACTCTTGCCAGGCCGATTCATGGTGATTGAACAAGCCATGGGCTTGCCAAAAACCCGCAACGCCGAAGCGCGCATTTATCTTCAACGTTTTGTGGAGGAGATGAAGTCTTCAGGCTTCGTAGACAACGCTTTGAAGAAGCATCAGATTGAAGGCGCCGTCTTAGCGCCACCAGTGCCCGTGAAGCCTTGATGCATCAACCCAAACCGGCCCAAACAGCGCATCGGTAAACGACAAATGAAGCGCCGTAGGCCAATGCAAACAAATACCCAGCAGTGATCAGCGGCATTCGCCATCCACCGGTTTCTCTTTTGATGGCGGCCAGTGTCGACAGGCATTGCGGCGCGAATACAAACCAGGTGAGCAAGGACAGCGCGGTGGCCGTGCTCCACTGCTGCGCAATGATGGGGGTGATCATTTCGGCCGTGTGTTCGCCCGCTGACGACAAGGCGTAGACGGTGCCGAGCGCGCTGACCACCACTTCTCGTGCAGCCATGCCGGGCACCAAGGCCAGACTGATTTGCCAATTAAAACCAATGGGTTCGAACACGATGGCCAGCCAATGACCCAGCATGCCAGCCATGCTGTACTCAATCGCTTGTCCGGTGGCCCCCTGGGGCGGCGACGGAAAGCTGGCCAAGAACCACAGCGCAATGGTTAACACCAGAATGATGCCGCCAACGCGTCGCATGAAAATCTTCACGCGTTGCCACAAGCCGATGGCGATATTGCGAACCGTCGGCAGATGGTAAGTGGGCAGCTCCATCATCAAAGGGCGAACCAGACGGCCGCTGCTAGTCATGATTTTGAGCAACCACGCCACAGCCATGGCGCCCACGATGCCCGCCACATACAGCCCAAACATCACCAAGCCTTGCAGCGCCAAACCACCCCAGACGCGGATGTTGGGGATGAAGGCTGAGATCAGCAGCGTGTAGACAGGCAGCCGTGCAGAGCACGTCATCAAAGGCGCAATCAAGATGGTGACCATCCGGTCACGGGCATTCGGAATGGTGCGGGCGGCCATGATGCCGGGAATGGCGCAGGCAAAGCTCGACAACAAGGGAATGAACGATCGGCCTGACAAGCCCACCGAGCCCATGATGCGGTCTAGCAAGAAGGCGGCTCGCGGCAAATAGCCGGTTTCTTCCAGTATCAAAATGAAAAAGAAGAGAATCAAAATTTGCGGCAAAAACACCACGATGCCGCCCAGACCGGCAATCACGCCGTCAATCAACAGACTTCTCCACCAGGCGTCTGGCAACCAAGTGAGCGCTAAGTTCGCGCTCCATTCTGTGATGCCCTTGATGATTTCCATGGGGGCCGTGGCCCAGCTGAACAAAGCTTGGAAAATCAGAAATAACACCACGGTCAAAATCATGGGTCCGACCACTGGGTGCAACAACACGCGGTCTAGCCGGTCG
>CANFSO010000040.1 GCA_947449895.1 Comamonadaceae bacterium | reverse complement strand
CGGCCCGCAAGAAGACATCGTCAACCACGTGGTGAATGGCGGTGACGCCTTGGTGTTGATGCCCACGGGCGGCGGCAAATCTCTGTGCTATCAAATTCCGGCCATCGCGCGGCAACAGGCCGGTCACGGCGTGACGATCGTCATCTCGCCGCTGATTGCGCTGATGCATGACCAGGTGGGTGCGCTGCACGAGGCGGGCGTGTCGGCGGCTTTTCTCAATTCGACCCAGACGCAAGAAGAAAGCAGCGCGCTCGAAAAGCAGCTGCTGCGCAACGAACTGACGCTGCTGTACGCGGCACCTGAGCGCATCAACACGCCGCGCATGAAGGGCCTGCTCGGCTCGCTGCATGAGCGCGGTCTGCTCAGCTTGTTTGCGATTGATGAAGCGCATTGCGTGAGCCAGTGGGGCCACGACTTTAGACCTGAGTACCGCTCGCTGAGCCTGCTGCACGAAACCTTTCCCGACGTACCGCGGGTGGCGCTCACCGCCACCGCCGACGCCCTGACACGGCAAGACATGATCGAGCGCCTGAAGCTCGAAGAGGCCCGCGAATTTGTCAGCAGTTTTGACCGGCCCAACATCCGCTACACGATTGTTGAAAAGACCGATCCGACGCGGCAACTGCTGCGCTTCATTGAAACTGAACACGCTGGTGAAGCTGGCATTGTTTATTGCCAGTCACGCAAACGGGTCGAAGAAATCGCCGACATGCTGCAAGACGCCGGCCTCAAAGCGATGGCTTATCACGCCGGCCTCGATGCATCGGTGCGCCAGCAACGGCAAGACCGCTTCTTGCGTGAAGACGCCATGGTCATGGTCGCTACCATCGCCTTTGGCATGGGCATCGACAAGCCGGATGTGCGCTTTGTCGCGCACCTCGACATGCCGAAAAACATCGAAGGCTATTACCAGGAAACTGGTCGGGCCGGCCGTGATGGTTTGCCGGCCAACGCCTGGATGGCCTACGGCCTGCAAGACGTGGTCAACCAGCGCCGCATGATCGACACCAGCGAAGTCGCCAGCGAAGAGTTCAAACAAGTCATGCGCGGCAAACTCGACGCGCTGCTGACGCTGGCCGAAGACACACGCTGCCGCCGGGTCAGTTTGCTAACCTACTTTGGCGAAGACAGCCAGCCGTGTGGCAATTGCGACAACTGCCTGAACCCGCCCGCAGTGTGGGACGCCACCATCGCCGCACGCAAGATGCTGAGCTGCATTTACCGTGTGCAGCAAGCCAGCGGCATCAGCTTTGGCGCAGGTCACATCATGGACATCTTGCGCGGCAAAGTCACCGACAAAGTCATGCAGTACGCGCACGACAAACTCAGCACCTTCGGCATTGGTGCGGAGCTGGCCGAAACGCAATGGCGCGGCGTGCTGCGCCAGCTGATTGCCAAAAACATGGTGCGCGTTGACAGCGAAGCCTTCAGCACCTTGCAGTTGCTGCCTGACGCCCGCGCGGTGTTGCGCGGCGAAGTGACGGTGATGCTGCGTGAACAAGCACTGGGCGGCAGCGCCGATCGCAAAAAACGCAGCGTCAAAACCTCGGTCAAAGGCATGGCTGAAGCCAGCCTCAACGCCGGTGCGATGGAGCGCTTGGGCAAGCTCAAAGCGTGGCGCGCCGAAGTGGCCCGTGAGCACAACCTGCCGGCGTTCGTGATCTTCCATGACGCCACGCTGCGGGCCTTGGCTGAGCAAGATCCGCAAAGCTTGGGTGACCTAGAAGGCATCAGCGGCATGGGCGCGAAAAAGTTGCAAGCCTACGGCGCAGAAGTGCTGCGCGTGTGTGCGGCTGCCGCTTGAATGGCCTCTTGAATAGCCCATGAAATGCTGGGCTACCAGCCTGTTCCTGACGCTTGCGCTAGGATTTACCGACCTGCGCGTCGCCTGATGCGACTGCGCACACCCCTATTTCGTTTTCACGGAGATCACCTTGTCCAACTTTGCAACCAAAAATAATCTGCGAGCATTCCTGGCAGGTCTCTGTCTGACGGCTGCCCTGCCGGCCTTCGCCGGCAAGACACTCGACGCGATCAAGTCGCGCGGACAAGTGGTTTGCGGTGTCAGCACGGGCGTGGCAGGCTTCTCGGCGGCCGACTCCAGCGGCAACTGGTCGGGGCTGGATGTTGATATTTGCAAAGCCGTGGCCGCCGCTACGCTGGGCGACGCTAAAAAAGTGAAGTTCGTCCCACTGACTTCGCAGCAACGCTTCACGGCGTTGCAGTCTGGCGAGGTCGATGTGCTGTCGCGCAACACCACTTTCAGCCTGTCGCGTGACGCCTCGCTCGGTTTCCACCAAACCGTCGTGACGTATTACGACGGTCAGGGTTTCATGGTGCCGGCCAAGTTCAACATCAAAAGCGCCAAGCAGCTGAAAGGCCAAACCGTTTGCGTTCAGTCCGGCACCACCACCGAAAAGAATCTGAGCGACTACTCACGCACCCACAAGCTAAACATCAAGCCCGTGGTGTTCGAGAAATTCGAAGCCGCCAACGCCGCCTATTTCTCAGGTCGCTGCGTGGCTTACACCACAGACGCGTCAGCGCTGGCCTCCATCCGCAACAAGGAAGCCCGAACCCCCGCAGAGCACGTCATCTTGCCCGATCTTATTTCCAAAGAACCGCTTGGCCCGCTGGTGCGCCGCGGTGACGACGAATGGTTTGCCATCGTCAAGTGGGTGATTTACGGCCTGATTGAGGCCGAAGAATATGGCATGACCCAAGCCAATGTCGACCAACTGAAAACCAGCACCAGCGACCCAGTGATTCAGCGTATTTTGGGCAGCACCGAAGACACCGGCCGACTGCTAGGCCTAGACAAAGAATGGATGCTGCGCGCCATCAAGGCCACTGGCAACTACGGCGAAATCTTCGAGCGTAATCTCGGCCCCAAGTCGCCCATCGGTTTGCCGCGTGGCGTCAACAAGCAGTGGAACCAAGGCGGCCTGATGTACGCCTACCCGCTGCGCTAAAGCGGCATGACGCCCACGATTCAAAACCCGCCAGCTGTTCCCGCCAAGAAAAAATGGTCCTGGCGCAGCCGGGCCTTTCGCGGCCTGGTCTACCAAGCGCTGGCGCTGGCAATGATTGCCTTGGCGCTTTGGTACTTGGGCCACAATACGCTGATCAACCTGCGCGAGCGTGGCATTCAGAGTGGCTTTGATTTTCTGACGCAAACCGCCGGCTTTGACATTGGCGAAAGCCTGTTTCCGTTTGACGCCAGCCAACCTTACTGGCGCGCATTTTTGATTGGCCTGAGCAACACCTTGCGCGTGGCGCTGATCGGCATTGTCTTGGCCACACTGATCGGTACTTTGGTGGGCGTGGGCCGCTTTTCGCGCAACGCACTGGTGCGTGGTGTGTGTTCCGCCTACGTCGAAATTTTTCGGAATATTCCGATCTTGTTGCAATTGCTCATGTGGTATTTGCTGTTCACGGAAGTGTTGCCTGCGGCGTCTGAGGCTTGGCAAGTGGGTTCGGTTTTCCTCAGTAAAGGCGGCATTAATTTTCCGGTTCCCATTTGGTCCAGCGGCCATGCTTGGGCTGCCGTCGGCTTGCTGGCTGGCGCTATCTTTGCTTGGTTTTACCGCAGCCGGGCCGTCGCCCATTTTGAGGCGACAGGACAGTTGCGCAGCATGGTCTGGCTCCCGCTTATCTTTGTGCTCTTGGGTGGTTTGGTGGGCTGGCTGGCTGGTGGCGCACCGACCGCCATGAATTCACCGATGCGCGGTTTGTTTGCGATTGAAAAAGGGGGTGCGCTGACGCCTGAGTTCATCGCCGTGCTGCTCGGTCTGACGGCGTACACCGCCGCCTTCATAGCGGAAGTGGTGCGTGCCGGCATCCAATCGGTTGCGCTGGGGCAAAGCGAAGCAGCAGCGGCGCTGGGCCTGAGTCGCCAGCAAGAAATGAAGCTGGTGATGTTGCCGCAAGCGCTGCGCGTCATCATTCCGCCGCTCACCAACCAGTACCTGAACCTGACCAAAAATTCCTCATTGGCGGTTGCCATTGGATACCCCGACGTGGTCTCTATCTCCAACACCGCACTGAATCAAACCGGCCGCGCCGTCGAGTGCATCAGCATCGTGATGGTGATTTACCTCAGCACCTCGCTGCTGACATCGTGGTTGATGAGCCGCTACAACGCCCGTGCGGCTATCAAGGAACGTTGAATGAATTCAGCCGTTGACTTATGACCGCTAAAACTTTTCACGCGATTCCTGCGCGCCCCGCACCTGTGCGCCAAGGCGGGCTGGCTGGCTGGCTCAAGAGCAATTTATTTGATGACTTGCGCACCACGCTAGGCACGGTGTTGCTGGGCGGTCTGCTGCTCTGGTACTTGCCGCAGTTCATCCAATGGGCTTTGTTGTCGGCCACGTGGCGGCCCGACTCAGAGGCTTGCCGGGCGGCGACCGTGGGTGCTTGCTGGGGCGTGATCGCTGAGAAATACCGGCTCATCATCTTCGGCCGTTACCCGTTTGACGAACAATGGCGGCCGCTGTTGGCCACCGTCTTGATGCTCAGCGTGTTGGTCGCCAGCTGTGTGCGTTTTTTCTGGAAGCCTTGGCTGACCTTGCTGTGGGTGGCTTTGCTGGCGGTATTTTTTGTATTGATGTACGGCGACAGCTTTGGGCTGACGCGGGTTGAAACCGACCGCTGGGGCGGTTTTCCGCTGACGTTGTTGCTGGCCTCGCTGTCGATTGCCATGGCCTTTCCCTTGGCACTGCTGGTGGCGCTGGGACGCCGCTCTGACTTGCCAGCGATACGCAGCGCGTGCACGATTTACATCGAACTGGTGCGCGGTGTTCCGCTGATTTCGGTGCTGTTCATGGCCTCGTTTTTGTTCCCGCTGTTCATGCCGCAGGGCAGCCGCATCGACGTGCTGATTCGGGTGCTGATCGGCATCACGCTGTTTGCCGCCGCTTACATGGCCGAAGTGATTCGCGGCGGTCTGCAAGCCATTCCCAAAGGGCAAGTCGAAGCAGCGGCCACGCTCGGACTTTCCTATTGGCAGACGCAGCGCAAGATCGTTTTGCCGCAAGCGCTAGCGATCGTCGTGCCGGGCATCATGAACAACTTCATCGGCATCTTCAAGGACACCTCCTTGGTGACCATCGTCAGTCTGTATGAACTCACCGGCGCGCTGGGGTTGGCCCTCAACTCCGACGCCGACTGGCGCCCATTCAAGGTCGAGGGCTATCTCTTCATCGCCCTGATCTATTTCACTTTTTGCTTTGCCATGTCGCGCTACAGCCTGTGGGTGGAAAAGCAAGTTAACCAAGGCCATGCGCGATGAGCGATCCCATCATCACCTTCGACAAAGTCAACAAGTGGTACGGCAACCATTTCCATGTGCTGCGCGACATTGACTTGCAGGTCCGTCAAGGCGAACGCATCGTGATTTGCGGGCCTTCTGGGTCCGGCAAGTCGACGCTGATTCGGTGCATCAACCGGCTGGAAGAACACCAGCAGGGTCGTCTCATCGTGGCCGGTATTGAGCTGTCTGATGACATCAAAGCCATCGACGCCGTACGCCAGCAGGTTGGCATGGTGTTTCAGCAGTTCAATTTGTTCCCGCATTTGACGGTGCTGGAAAACCTGACGCTGTCGCCGATCTGGGTTGGCAAGATGCCGAAAAAAGAGGCCGAAGAAAAGGCCATGCAGCAACTCGAACGTGTGCAAATCGCCGAGCAAGCGCATAAGTTTCCGCTGCAGTTGTCGGGCGGCCAGCAGCAACGCGTGGCGATTGCCCGCGCGCTGTGCCTGAAGCCGAAAATCATGTTGTTTGATGAGCCTACGTCAGCGCTGGACCCGGAGATGATCAAAGAAGTGTTGGACGTGATTGTGGAACTGGCTGATCAAGGCATCACCCTGCTCTGCGTGACGCATGAAATGGGCTTTGCCAAAGCCGTCGCTGACCGCGTCATCTTCATGGACCAAGGCCAGATCGTTGAGCAAAACACGCCGGATGAATTTTTCAATCACCCGCAGACGGATCGGGCGCAGGATTTTTTATCGAAAATTCTGGGGCACTGACATTCACCCTGAAAACCGGCTGGCCCGACGGGTCATTTCTCCCGCCTCAGTTCCAGCCAATCACGTCAAAGCCTTTTTCGCCTAAACAGCGCTGCACAAAACTGCGGTAAACGCTGTTGGGCTGGCCTCCCCGAACGGCCGCTTGGGTGGCGCCTGCGGCACCGCCGATCGCAGCACCGCCCGCCCCAGCCCGCAACATGCCCTCTGCACCACGACCAAACACCAGCGCCCCTATCGCACTGGCGACACCGGCCACGGCAGCGCCTTCGCCCGCCCGCTGCGCCATTTGGCTGCTGCCTTCAGGGCGCAGCCCGGCAGCACTGGCGCGAGAATGACAGGCGGCTACTTCGTTCTGCGCCTGAACCTCACCGACACGGTTAAAAGCTGCGTTTGGATACAACACTGGCTTAGCCGTAGGGCTGTCGGGGCCTCTACTGGCACAGCTGGCCAAGGCCAGGGAAATCGCCAGCAAAACGACGCGACGGTTGATAAAAAAGCGAAGAATCATGGCGTGAGCCCGTGTTAACCATTCATTCAAGCTCTCCATTTTGACCTTGTGCTCAAAGCCTCATCCTCACAAAGGTAAAATCATCTCAGTTTTTCCAAATACTCAGGAGCCGCCATGTCCAAGCCAGCTGATCATTCCACCCACGATGCACATGCCCATGATGTGCCTGCTGTCGAGGAAGATGTCGTCGATTCAATCGTCCCGATGATGCCAATCGTCCTGCCCCTTGCCGGCGCAGTCCTGATGTTCTTGCTGGCTTTTATCGCTGTTTCGATGGCCTGAAACAGCCCCGCCCATTTGTCGGTCGGCTTCAGGCCTGACCCGCATCATGACCAGGCCAGCCCTTGTGCTGGCTTTTTTCATGTCCGAATGAGCTATTGATGAGCATCAATCCATGCGGGTTTTGCATATCTTTCCGCCGTAACCGTCCGGTAACTGGCTTCAGAAGTTCTTAGAATGACTCTTTGTATTGCCACGGGTCGTCGCGCGAGAATCACTTTTCAAGGTCCCGCCGCAATTGCTTTTCAGCGTTATTTTGCAAGTCATTGCAACCGCTTGGGTACACCCCAACCGTTTGCGGGGGCTGCCGAAATCACGTTTTACAACCTTGGAGTTTTTCGATGAACCACCCTGTGATGCAAGGGCTTGCCCTGAATGCCCCGGCTTATGTCAAGAACGCAAAATTGATCGCTTGGGTGGCCGACATGGCTGCTTTGTGCAAGCCTGATGCCATTTTCTGGTGTGACGGTAGCGACGCCGAATATCAGCGCCTGTGCCAAGTCTTGGTCGACGCGGGCACCTTCCAAAAACTCAATCCCGTCACGCGACCGAACAGTTTTTTGGCGCTCAGCGACCCGAGCGACGTGGCCCGCGTAGAAGACCGTACTTTCATTTGCTCAGCACAAAAAGAAGAAGCCGGCCCAACCAACAACTGGATAGCACCGGCCGAAATGCGCGCCACGCTTCAACCCCTGTTTGACGGCTGCATGAAGGGCCGCACGATGTACGTGGTGCCTTTTTCAATGGGCCCTTTGGGCTCGCCAATTGCCCACATCGGCATTGAACTTTCGGACAGCGCTTACGTGGCCGTGAACATGAAACTCATGACCCGCATGGGTCGCGCTGTGTACGACGTGCTGGGCGTCGACGGCGAGTTTGTGCCTTGCATGCACACTGTCGGCGCACCCCTCGCGGCCGGTATGAAAGATGTGAAATGGCCTTGCAACAAGACCAAGTACATCGTCCATTACCCAGAAACCCGCGAAATTTGGTCTTACGGTTCGGGCTACGGCGGCAACGCACTGCTTGGCAAAAAATGCTTTGCGCTGCGCATCGCCTCCAACATGGGGCGCGACGAAGGTTGGCTGGCCGAGCACATGCTGATTCTGGGTGTGACCAATCCAAAAGGCCAAAAATACCATGTGGCAGCGGCTTTCCCAAGCGCTTGCGGCAAAACCAACTTCTCGATGCTGGTGCCGCCTGCCGGTTTTGATGGCTGGAAGGTTACCACCATTGGTGACGATATCGCTTGGATCAAGCCTTCGGCCGATGGTCAGCTGCGCGCCATCAACCCGGAAGCCGGCTACTTTGGCGTGGCCCCTGGCACCAACATGCTGACCAACCCGAACTGCATGTTGAGCGTTCGCAGCGACACCATCTTCACCAACGTCGCCCTGACCGATGACGGCGACGTCTGGTGGGAAGGCATGGAGCAAGACGCGCCCGGCAAGGCGCTGCCGAAGCACCTGATCGACTGGCAAGGCAAGGAATGGACGCCTGAAATCGCGCGTGAGACAGGTGCCAAAGCGGCTCACCCGAACTCGCGTTTCACGGTGGCCGCCACCAACAACCCGGCGCTCGACAGTGCTTGGGACGATCCCAAAGGTGTGGCGATTGACGCCTTCATCTTTGGCGGCCGCCGCTCGACCACTGTGCCTTTGGTGACCGAAGCCCGCAGCTGGGTTGAAGGCGTTTACATGGCAGCCACCATGGGCTCCGAAACCACGGCCGCCATTGTTGGCCAAGTCGGTGTGGTGCGCCGGGACCCGTTCGCCATGCTGCCGTTTATCGGCTACAACATGAGCGACTACTTCCAACACTGGTTGAACATTGGCGAACAACTCGCAGCCACGGGTGTCAAACTGCCAAAAATCTACACCACCAACTGGTTTCGCAAAGGTGACGACGGTAAGTTCGTCTGGCCTGGCTACGGCGAAAACATGCGCGTTTTGAAGTGGATGATTGAGCGGGTTGAAGGTACGGCCAAAGGGCAAGACCACACCACTGGCGTCAGCCCAAGCTACGAAGACCTGACCTGGAGCGGCTTGGACTTCAGTGCTGAGCAGTTCAACTCCGTCATCAGCACCGACAAAACCGCTTTGCTGAAAGAGCTTGAACTGCACACCGAGCTTTTCACGCAATTGGCACATCACTTGCCGACGGTATTGGTCGAGACCAAAGCCGGCATTGAGAAACGACTGGCAGCCTGATCCTGCCTAGCGCATACAAAAAAAGCCACCTTTTCATGAAAAGGTGGCTTTTTTGTTTCTGTGCCAAACTGATTTGGCGTCGCGGCCAATCAGCTGTTGTGGCGCTGATAAGCCCGCAGTTCTGCACCGCCGAGACGGATCGCACGTGCTGACAGGCCGTTTTTGACTACTGCGTTGTCGCCGGACAAAGCGACCACGTCGGCCAACGACTGTTGCCGGGTAATCGCTGAATGCAGATCGGCCATGACGCGGTTATCTGTCTTGGCGATGAGCCACAGGCGTTCGTCGGCGCGGGCTTTCGCTTGGCCGCGGGCCCAACTGTCGAGCCCAGCTTTAGACCTTGCCACGACATTGCGTACGGTTCCCGAGTAAAAAGCCAGTCCAGCGAATGCCAAGGCCCACAATGCCATCCACATCACCAGTAAGTTGCCCTCAACCACGCTGTCCATGACTTCGTAGGCAACAACCAGCACTGCTGCAGCCATGGCCGTCAGCAACAAGGCGGCCAAACCGCTGACGGATGACCAGCGATGACGCAATAGCAAAGCGCCTTGAATGGCGGACTCTACGCGCTGAACGCCAGGATGTTCGGTGGGGTATTGGGTATGGATAAATGTGCTCATGATGATTCCCTTGGTTAGGGCCGTAAACCTTCGAGGGTCTGCTTGCTCACGACGGCCGCGTTGAACAAGGCCTTGATGATAGGGTTAATACTGATACGACTCAACTTTATCTTTATGATGCCACTCATTCATAATAGTTATAGCTCTAAGCTTACTTGGAGATCTTCAGCATGAGCCCACCCAATTTCCGCACCCTCGACCTCAACTTACTGCGCGTCTTCGACGAAGTGATGGCGGAACGCAGCCTGACCCGTGCCGCCCGCAACCTCTCCTTGACGCAGCCGGCGGTGAGCAACGCGCTCCGGCGCTTGCGCGAGACCTTGGACGATGAATTGGTGCAACGCAGTGGTCAGGGCATGGCGCCCACGCCCCGTGCGCGCGCCATCTGGCCGGCTGTCCGAGAAGCCCTTCAGCAGCTTCAATCCTCCCTCATGCCCAGTGAATTTGTGCCTGCCGAGGCCAATACCAGTTTTGTGCTGTCCATGGCTGACGCCACTGCTGCAGAGCTGATTCCCGGCCTCACAGATATTCTTGAGCAAGAAGCGCCACGCGTCTCGCTGCGGGTGGTCCCACTGACGACCCGCGACCCGCGGCGCCTGCTCGACGAAGAAAGCTGCGACTTGGCCGTGGGCTACTTTCCCTCGGTGCTGGCTGATTTGACAGCGGGCGCACAAAGTGGAGAGCCACAGCCTTTCTCGCACTTGCGGCTGTACGACGGCGAGTACGTCTGCGTCATGCGGCGTGATCATCCCTTGGCGCACAACCCATTGACGCTGGACCAATTTTGCGCAGCACGCCACATGCTGGTGAGCTTTTCCGGTCGGCCTTATGGATTCATTGACGAATCACTGGCCTCGTTGGGGCGCGAGCGTCGTGTGGTGCTCACGGTGAATCAGTTTTTCACCGCCGGACTAGTTGTCGCCAACTCCAACTTGTTGACGGTCTTGCCGCGCCACTTTGTACGCGTCACCGGCATTGCGGATCAACTGACCTTGCAAGCCTTGCCCTTTGACGTATCTCCGGTGCACGTCGATGCCGTGTGGCACCGGCGCAGCCAGCAACGCAGCAGCCATGTTTGGCTGCGACAAGCGGTGGTGCGGGCAGGCCAGAAGAGTTTTTCGGTTTGAGCGCGACAATCCATCCGTGAACATTCAGCTTCTGTCAGATTTGCACCTTGAGTCGAACCCACACTTTGTGGCCCAGCCACTGCCTGGCGCGGATGTGCTGGTGTTGGCGGGAGACATCGGCTCCTACCAGCCAGAGTCAGCGCTGACACGATTGGACGTTGAAGACTTTGGCTTGGCACGCTTTTCACCCCGTCCAGTGAATGAAGGTGGTGCCGGCTGGCCAACCCCTGTGCTGTTCATACCTGGCAACCACGAATATGACGGGCAAGAGTTTGAAGAAGCGACGCGCCGGCTGCGTGCCGCCTGTGAGCGCTGGGGGATTATTTGGCTGGAGCAACACAGCGTGATGCTGCACGGCGTGCGCTTCGTCGGTTGCACGCTGTGGACGGACTTTGATGCGCTGAACGGTGACTCACTGAGCGCATCGCTGTCGGGTCGCGACAAGGCTTTCCGGGCTGCGAACTACTATCTTCGAAAAAACCATTCACTGCGTGACGGCGTCCCGATGCTCGCACCGGCGATTCGCGAGCTGGGCTTGCAAAGCCAGGCTTGGCTGCGTTCGGCCCTGTCACAGCCATTTGATGGATCTACTGTAGTGGTCACTCACTTCTCTCCAAGTTTACTGAGCGCTGATCCACGCTATGGACTGACGCCGGGAACTGCCGGCTTTTGCAATGCTCTTGATGACCTGCTGCCGGCTGCGCAACTGTGGCTACACGGTCATCTCCACTGCCCGCAAGACTACCTGAGCCAAGGCTGTCATGTGGTCGCAAACCCGCTGGGTTATGCACACAAGGGTGAGCAAAAAAGCTTTCGACCAGAGCTGCTAATTCGCGTTTGACGGCGTCTTGAAGCGCGAACATCCAGACCAGCGCGCAAGCTCATCAGCGGGAAAGCGCCTGAGGCTAGGCCAACAAATACCAACAAGTCAAAACAAAGACCATTGAGTTCATATTGCTACTAATATGACTTATATTGGATTGGCACCACCCGTTTGGTGCTTACTTTTAACCCAATGGAGTCACCCATGAAAAAATCCCTCATCGCTTTGGCACTGAGCGCCAGTGCCGTCTTTTCAGCCCAAGCTGCTGACATCGTTGACACCGCGGTCAGCGCAGGCAACTTCAAAACCCTGGTGACCGCCGTCAAGGCCGCCGGTTTGGTCGACACCCTCAAAGGTCCAGGCCCATTCACGGTGTTTGCACCCACCGATGCGGCCTTTGCCAAAATCCCAAAGGCCGATTTGGATGCACTGCTGAAGGACAAAGCCGCCCTGACCAAAGTGCTGACCTACCACGTGGTGCCGGGTAAAGTGATGGCCAAAGACGTCAAGGCCGGTAGCGTCAAGACCGTGCAAGGCGGCAACGTCACACTGGCCACCATGGGCGGCGTGACGGTGAACGGGGCCAAGGTCGTGGCGGCAGATGTGGCGGCCGACAACGGCGTGATACACGCCATTGACACGGTCATCATGCCTAAGTAATGTGACTTAGCGGGGCCTTCGGGCCCTGCTTATGGACAGCGTGCGCGCCTAGAACTGTGTCCGCTTACTTACGCAAACCATCAAAGCAGGTGGTCACGACGAATTCAACGATCTCTTCGTCGCTGTGCTGCCCGGTTGACTGCATGAATTCAAGCACCGGGTCACAGGCCCGTGAATACACCGTGTACAACACCAAAATAGGCGGCAAAGCCGGATTGAGACTGCCATCGGCTTGTGCCGCTTCAATCCAGCCGCCAATATGGTCACTGACCTGCAACAGACCGTCCAAATAGGCCCGATTGGCCATCAAGGTCGCCCGCAGGCTTGAGTTTTGACTGGGTAAGGAAGGCATTTCTCCGGCCAATTGCAAACGCATCATCCAGCGCACCACGGCTTTGAGTTGGTCTATAGGCGGGACATTTGCGGGCAAGCTGGCCAACATGGTCTTAGCCCGCGCCAACACCCTCACCATGGCGGCGGCGGCCAAATCTTCCTTGCTGGGAAAGTGCTTGTACAAGCTGGCCTTGGCGATGCCAACCTCCGCGGCGACTTGATCAACCGTCATCAAATCAAAGCCTTTTTCAGCCAACAGCCGGTTCACCGCTTCAACGATAGCGTCCTCTCGGGCTTGTAGCATCTGCGCCTTGAAAGACACCTTGACGGGCACAGTGACGACGCCAGCGCCATTGTGGGAGGATAAATTGGATGTCATGCCGCGATTTTAGTGCGGGAAATATCCGACCGACTTTTCTCTGGGGGCCTCGCCCAACAAGTAGCCCAAACGGATATTTTGTGACTTATGAGTTACGCCCGATCAGGTGTCAGCGTTTCTGCCCCACTTTCGTTCGGGTCGAGCTGACCCAAAGTGAAGCGAAATGTCGCACCATGTCCTGGTGCTGACTCTGCCCAAATGCGACCGCCGTGACGCAAGATAATGCGCTGCACAAAAGCCAGACCAATGCCAGTACCCTCAAACTCAGACGGCGAATGCAAACGCTGGAACGGGCCAAAAAGTTTTTGCGAATACGCCATGTTAAAACCCGCACCGTTGTCCCGCACAAAATAAACACGGTCACCGTTGGCATCGGTTTCCGAACCAAATTCAATGCGCGACACCGGCTCGCGCGAACTGAATTTCCAAGCATTTCCCAACAAGTTTTCAAGCACCTGCCGTAACAAACGGTTATCCCCGGTGGCGACAAGTCCAGGCTCGACTTGCGCCTCCAACAAACGTGCTGGCTCGCGCTCACGACAGTTCGCCAACACCAAATGCGCCATCTCGCTGAGGTCGACGTGATCATGCCGCAAGGGAGCCCGTGCCAAACGCGCCAGCGAGAGCAAGGCGTCAATCAATTCGCCCATCTGAACAACCCCAGCGCGAACGCGCTTGAGGTAGTGCTGCCCTTTTTGGGCCATCGGCTCAGGCAGCGCCTCGACTGACTGCTCCAGCAGGCTGGCAAAACCGTCGACAGCGCTCAAGGGCGAGCGCAAGTCATGCGAGACCGAATAACAAAAAGACTCCAACTCTTCGTTGGCCAACTTGAGCTGCGCGGTTCTTTGTTGCACCCGTTCTTCAAGACTGGCGTTCAGGTTGCGTATTTCGAGATCGGCCTGCAGACGCTTTAATTCTGCCGAGGTACGGGCTGCAAATATTTGCAGCGTTGAAACCATCAAAACGGTTTGTTTGAGCGGTTCGCGAAACATCACGAACAGCATGCCCGCCAATTCCCCGGATGAATTCTCCAGCCGATGTCCGACGTAGGCTTCCGGGCTGAGACCAAAAATTGTCTTGACCCCGGGGTAGAGGCTGAGCACATTTTGGGGCAAAGTCACACTGACAGCATCAACCAGTTCCCGGCACGGCGACTGCGCTACGGGATAGTCAAAGCCGTCGACCAAAACACCATCAACGACACCCGCCACGCGGCGCGCCATCAACGGCTCACCGGGCAGCACCCGCGTCACAAAGGCCGCTTGCGCGCCCAGCGCGTCCGCCATATTGCGCACCAAGTGCTCAAAAAAATTGCTGCCACCCTGCACCGACACACCTGCGGCGACCTTAGAAATAGCCGCTTCGAGTTGATTCCGCCATTGACGCGAACGGATGCTGTCTATGCCAAACGCCAAGTTGTTGGCCAGCTCATGCAGCAACAGTACTTCCTCAACCCTAGCAGGTAAGGCATCCGCCGAATAAAGCGCCAGCATGCCGAAGGTCTGATCGGCATAGGACAGCGGAATGGTGAGCAAGCTGCGGTAGCCACGCTCCAGAGCCTCTTTAGCCCAATGCACACGGTCTGCCAATGACTCAAACTCATAAAAATCCGATACCTTGCGCTGTCGGATGACGTCGCCCACTGGTCCACCCGTACCAGCGGGCTCATCTGCCCAGCTCAGCTTGATGGTCGACAGGTAACCGGCTTCGTGGCCCGCGTACGCCATGGGCTCAATGCTGCGTTCTTCGTCTTCGCGGGCGTAGCCAACCCACGCCATGCGGTAGCCGCCGACGTCGACGGCCAGGCGACAAATTTCTGCCAGCAACTGACGCTCGTCGTCCATCCGCGTCAAGGCACGATTGCACAAGCTGAGCATTTCCAGCGCCCTGGCCGTGTTGGCGAGTTCCTCGGCAGCACGCTTTTGGAAAGTAATGTCGTGCGCAGTCCCCACCACACGCTCAATCTTTCGATCTTGTCCGATGACGGGGTGAGCGTGATCCCGAACCCAGCGAATCTCCCCACTGGGGAGTACGAGCCGATACTCGATTTCAGTGGCGGTGCCGTTGTGGTTTGTCGCAAAGGCTCCTACCACGGCATCGCGGTCTGCAGGATGAACGGCATCTATATAAGACTCGGGATTGGCGTAGAGACTTTCACAGCTGAAGCCCCACAGCCGCTCATACGCTGGGCTGATGTAGAGCATTGCGCCGGTAGCACCATCCAGACTGTAGTAAACATCTTCGGTGTTCTCAGCCAACTCCAGGAAGCGCAACTCTTTGGACAGTCGCGTGATGCGGGCATCGTGGGGTTCTTGCCCTTCAGCGGGGAATTTCATGACTCAGTCCAAGGTGACAGCATGCGCCGCGACAACACGCGGCAGCAGCCCGTTAATGATGGACTTGCTCAGCGCCACCATCGTCAAAAGACATACACCAATGGTAGCTGGATGCGCCTAGGGGGGGGGAACGTTTTAACGTGAGGACAACATAACTCCGCACGAGCCACACCACTAATCCAGAAACGCGGTCAGTTCCCGAACATTCTGCAAGGACGAGAGTTGCTGAACTTGCGCCAAAAACGTCGCCACTTTGGGGGCCAAATAACGCTGCGCAAGCTGCCTGTCGGCGCTGGACAAATGATCCTCACGTGCATAAGGCCGAGAGACACTGCCCATGGGGGCCAGCACCAAAGCGGTGTGACTCTCGCCCGTGGCCAAGGTCAGCGTCACGCGGGCGCTGACCGACTCAGTGCTGCTGGTCTTTTCAACCTCGTCATCAACAACGCAGTCCACCAGTCGGGTCAAATGCCTGACGAGCGGTGACTCTAGGGCGTTTTCAAAATCGTCGATGTTCAACGAGAACCCTTTGGGGCCCCCCTTGCAAATGGCCAGCGCCACGGTGAAAGGCGCACTCATCTGGGCCGCTTGCAAGTCATTCGGCTGGGTTGAAGTCAACCGACCCTGAATGACTTTGGGTATGCCTAGGGTGATGGCCGTGATGCTGTTGGCATCAATGTCGTGTTGACGGCACAAGTCTGAAGCCGCTTCCACCGCCGATTGCACGCGCGCGCTGCAGGCGTGCGGCTTGATGGCCACTTCAGTGCAGTGGTAATGCGTTCCCAGGCCCTGCGTCATCACCGAAAAATCGACGGCATCGGCATAGGCGCGGGCAAAACCGTCCTGCCCCTCCAGAATGTCAATCGGCCCTGAAAAGCCTGCCTCCACCATCAAGGCCGCACGCACGCCGGCACTCGCCGCTTGGGCGGCATGCAGCCGCTTGACGGTGGACTCGGAGTGGTAAAACTGCGTCAAGCCGCCGCAGGTTGAGGCTGCAAGACCTATCGATTGCGCGATGCGAGTCGCGCGATCGGGTCCATTGAAGATCAAACTGGCGGTCGCCACCACCGCGCCAAAAACGCCGCAAGTGGCCGTACTTTGGAAGCCACGCTTGAAATGGCTGGGTTGAATGCCAAGTGCTATGCGGATCATGACCTCATAGCCCGCCACCACCGCAGCCATCACCTGCTCACCGCTCATGTTCCGGCTGGCGCCTACGGCCAACGCAGCGGAAAAAACAATGCAGCCGGGATGCAGCATCGCTCCGACGTGAACATCATCGGCATCAATGCTGCCAGCGTAAACACTGTTCAAAAACGCCGCACTCGCCGGATCAACCTGCTGGGCAGAGAACAACAGCGGTGCCGCGCCCATGCCGGCGTTTTGCACTGTGTAGTCTCGGGCCCAAGTGCTCCAGGGCAATCGCTCGCCGATCGACGCTACGCGAAAATAGTCGAGCGACAGGTCAACCATTTTTGCTTTAACCGATGCCGGTAATGCCCCGTAGTTCACGTCCGCCGCGAACGCCGCCAGTGTCTGAGTGGGCCCCATTTCAAGCTCGCAACGTGAAAAGTGGGGCCACGGACGCAAGCTGCTCAATTTGTCGTGCCTGAGATAGCCAGGCATCGCAAGCGGCCGTGCCGAAAGTGGGTGAAGCAAGCGCCTGAAAGCGCTGCGACACTTCGTCCGATGTGATTGGGTTTCGGGGGCAACCTTTGGGATGTTCGATGAAGTGAGAGTGCACGCGCCCGTCTTTGAGGTGACATGTCACCCGCGCAGGAACCGCCTCCGCGGTGGTGAGTCGCTCGACATCGCTGTCGACCAGACAGGTCGTCCGGGCCGACAAGTCGCGAATCCGCTCGTCCTGCATGGACTGTTCAAAATCATCGATCGAGAGCGTCAACGGGCCTTCGCGTTGACCTGCCAACGCAAAGGCCATGGCCACCGCGAACGGTGTGCTGAGCTGCGCCTGCTGGTTATCGACCGGCCGGTTGGCCGTCAGCTTGCCTACCATGGCCGGGTGCACACCGACGTCAATCGAGGCAATCGACGCCATGCTGATGCCCTGCTTTGCCAGCACTGCGGCGGCTTCAATCGCCGACTGCATGCGCACGCTGCCGGCGTGCGGTTTGAGCGAAATCAGCTGGGTGTGGAAAACACTGCCCAAATGGTCAACACACACCACCGGGTCAAATCGATCCGAGAAGGCGCGCGCAAATCCTTGAACACCTTCGATCGCATCATGTGGGCCCGTCAGACCCGCCTGCGCCAACAGTGCCGCTTCAACGCCGTTGGCAGCCGCCTTGCCGGCGTGAAAGCGCTTGATATCGGAACCCGACACAAAAAATTGAGACAGGCCACAGGCAAAAGTGGCGGCAATACCCAGCGCATCCCGGGTCTGTTCCGTTGAGAGTTTGAGCAACCGGGCACACGCTGCCGCCGCACCAAAAGCGCCGCAGGTTGGCGTTCCCTGAAAACCGCGCAAGGAATGCTCGGGCTGAATCGACATGCCGATGCGAATCGCGGTTTCGTACCCCGCCAGCACTGCGGTCAATAACTCGCGCCCGTTGGCCCCGGTCAACTGCGCCATCGCCAAGGCGGCCGGCCAGATCACCACGCCCGGGTGAATGATGGCGGCAACGTGCGAGTCATCCCAGTCGAGGCTGCCACAGGCCACGCCATTGACGAATGCCGCCTTGGCAACGTCCACCGCTTGGTCTGAAAAAAACAAACTGGCCTGCTTGTCCGAGGTGTGATGCTGATACAGAGCCGTTACTTTTTGCGTCCAAGCCCGTTCACGCCCGGCCGCAGCCGCTCGGAAGACGTCGACCATCAAAATCGGCATCAGCGCTCTGACATGCGCAGGCACGTCAGTCCACTGCAAATTGGCAACGAAAGCAGCGAGTTGCGCGGTTACCGCCACAGACGGCTGCGGTGGCCTGACTTTGATCGGAGATGTCAAGGTATTCATTCGGATTTGATGTTGCCGCGTTTGACTACTTTTTCCCACTTGGCATAGTCTTGACGCAGGTAGTTGGACAGGTCGGCAGGGCTACCGCCACCGACTTCGATGGCCTCGTCGGCAAAACGTTTGCGCAACTCAGGCGAGCTCAAAATCTTGTTCACCTCAGCATTCAAGCGGGCAACAATGGGCGCCGGCATTCCGGCAGGTCCGTAAAGACCCCACCACTGGTTCGACTCGAAGCCGGGCAAACCAGACTCTGCCAGCGTCGGAAACTCTGGCGCCAAATCAAGCCGCTTGAGGCTGGTCACACCTAGCGGGCGCAGACGACCCGACTTGAGCATCGGGCTGACGCTGGCGTACGCTGCGAACAAAGCCGTCACTTGCCCGCCGGCCGTGTCGGCCACGGCAGGTGCCGCACCTTTGTACGGAATGTGCAGCAGATCAACACCGGAGGTCTGCTTGAATAATTCTCCCGTCAAGTGGCTCAAGGTGCCACTGCCATTCGAGGCATAGTTGAGTTCGCCGGGGTGCGCCTTGGCTGCGGCCACCAAATCAGCCACAGATTTGATCGGCAACTTAGCATTGACAACGAGCACATTAGGGGACGAACCGATCAGCACGATCGGCGTGAAATTGGTGAGTGGGTTGTAAAGCGGCTTGGCCATCAGATGAGGATTGATGGACATGGTGCTGCTCGATGTGATCAGCAAGGTATAGCCGTCTGGCTCTGCACGAGACACATACTGGGTACCGACTGCGCCCCCTGCACCCACTCTGTTTTCGACAATGAACGTACTTTTAAACGCCTCACCGAGTTTCTGTGTGACCAGCCGGAGCACGACATCAGCGGCACCGCCGGGTGGAAAGGGCGTGATCACATGAACAACTTTGTCAGGGTAGTTCTGTGCAGCGGAAAAAGTTGAGGTCAACAACACCAGGCTCGCCGTGAGCAGCTTGAAAGTGAATCGCAAAGTCGGGCCTTCTTAGTTTTTGACAACGGAACTCCGCAGAGATCCGGCCCCCTTTTTCATCATCGATTGGCTCAATAGGCGACAGCTCAACCAAAGGGCCCGTGAATTATGTGAGGCAAAATTCATGGAGTAAAGTGCAAATATCCCACTTACTATTGCTTCAAACGCAAAAATCCATAGCGAAACGGGCGTCCACGCGGATCACCGAATAAGCGTATTCTTTGTGGCACCGTAGCCATGCACCTTGGAGCTCAAGCAGTGCCCTTTGGGATCAACCAATTAGTCCGTGCCACACGCCAATCTCGTCTTGGCGGCCATGTGGCTGCGGCTGAGCGGCTGTTGCGACGCATCTTGCGTCAAGAGCTCGCCAGTTCCACATTCCCGACGGCCTTTGTTGCGCCCGAGGTTGTT
>CANFSO010000039.1 GCA_947449895.1 Comamonadaceae bacterium | reverse complement strand
GAAGAGGCTCGCAGCCAAGGCAACAAGATGGTCTGGGATGTGGTGGAAACTTGGCTTAAAGCCAGCGGCGGTAAGGTTGCCCCTCGTCGTTTGAATGCACCTAAGCTCAGCGGCATTGAGCCCAATCCGGGTTATGTTGGTTGATGACTTCATGCGTCACAACTCATCGAAAAGCTATAGTCAAGCTTGTTGTTAGCCAGGCGGCGCCAAGCCAGTTCTAGAAAACCCCAAGTCATGGTCAAGCGTTCAATTCAAAAAATTCAAGTCGGTATCGCCGAGCCCGATCAGGTGTTCGAATTGGCTGCCGAGGTTTTTCGCGTGATGTCGGCGCCCATGCGGCTGAAGATCATCAGTAGTTTGTGTCAAGCCGAAAAGAACGTGAGCGAGCTGCTCAGCGAGATCGAGACCACGCAGCCCAATATGTCGCAGCACTTGAACACCCTCTACCAAGCCGGTGTTTTGGGCAAGCGCCGCGAAGGCGTCCAAATCTTCTATCGGATCATCGACGAGCGTGTTGCCAATCTGTGCCGCACTGTTTGTACCCAAATTGCGATGGGAACGGACGGTATAAACGACTAATTTGACCTGCTGCGTCCACTGTCACCTGCGCTCTTGTCAACCTCGTGTCATGGTTCAGTGGCACAATATTAGTTGTTTCTGAAGGCCCTTCCTGCCACAGTCGCATCCGCGAATCGGTCTAGCCGTGCTGCGGAAGGTTAATTAACAAGCTTTAACCAGCTAATGTTTCCCAAAGGGAAACGGAGGTCAGCGTTCTCATGAGTTCCAATCCACAGACACCTGCGTCAGCAGTTGCGTCCGTCTACACCACTTATCAAGACAATACCTATCTCTTCGGAGGCAATGCGCCTTACGTCGAAGAGATGTATGAAAACTACCTGGCTAACCCGGGCAGCGTGCCTGACAGCTGGCGAGATTATTTCGATGCCCTTCAGCACGTTCCGGCCGCCGATGGTTCTAACGCCAAAGACGTCCCGCACCAACCTGTCATCAATGCCTTCGCTGAGCGCGCCAAAGCGGGCGGCACCAAAGTCGTCATGGCCAGTGCCGACGCTGAAATGGGTCGCAAGCGCACTGCTGTTCAGCAGCTGATCGCGGCTTACCGTAACGTCGGTCAGCGTTGGGCTGATCTGGATCCGTTGAAGCGCACTGAGCGCCCAGCCATCCCTGATTTGGATCCGGCTTTTTATGGTTTCAGCGATGCCGACCAAGAAATTGTCTTTGACACCAGCAACACGTTTTTCGGTAAAAACCGCATGTCGTTGCGCGAGTTGCTCAATGCCTTGCGTGAAACCTACTGCGGCACCTTGGGCGCCGAGTACATGTACGCCACGGACCAAGCTGAAAAACGCTGGTGGCAGCAAAAGCTGGAGAGCATTCGCAGCAAACCAAATTTCACGGCCGAGAAGAAAACACACATTCTTGATCGTTTGACGGCCGCTGAAGGCCTGGAGCGTTTCTTACACACCAAGTACGTCGGGCAAAAACGCTTCTCGCTCGAAGGTGGCGAGAGTTTCATTGCCTCGATGGATGAGTTGATTGAATCTGCAGGCGCTCAAGGGGTGCAAGAAATTGTCATCGGCATGGCTCACCGCGGCCGCTTGAATGTGCTGGTTAACACCATGCGTAAGCTACCGGCCGACCTGTTCGCCGAGTTCGACCACACCGCGCCTGAAGATCTGCCGTCTGGTGACGTGAAATACCACCAGGGCTTCAGCTCTGACGTGAGCACATCGGGTGGCCCGGTTCACCTGTCTTTGGCATTTAACCCATCGCATCTTGAAATTGTCAATCCCGTGGTCGAAGGCTCAGTGCGGGCTCGCATGGATCGACGCGCCGACCCATTGGGCAAGCAAGTGCTGCCGGTGCTGGTTCACGGCGATGCCGCCTTTGGCGGCCAGGGTGTCAATCAAGAGACGTTTGCATTGGCCCAAACCCGTGGTTACTTCACGGGCGGCACGGTGCACATCATCATCAACAACCAGATCGGTTTCACCACATCCGATCCGCGTGACATGCGCTCCAGCGTGTTCTGCACGGACATCGTGAAGATGGTTGAGGCGCCGGTCTTGCACGTCAATGGCGATGATCCTGAGGCCGTCGTTCTGGCGACCCAGTTGGCCCTTGAATACCGCCTGACTTTCCGCAAAGACGTGGTGCTGGACATCGTGTGTTTCCGTAAGCTGGGTCACAACGAGCAGGACACGCCGGCGCTGACGCAGCCGCTGATGTACAAAAAAATCGTCGCGCATCCCGGCACCCGCAAATTGTTTGCCGACAAGCTGGCGACGCAAGGCTTCGGCGACACCTTGGGTGACGACATGGTTAAGTCCTACCGGGCTGCGCTGGATGCTGGCAAGCACATCGGTGAGTCGGTGCTGACCAATTTCAAGACCAAGTACACCGTCGACTGGGCCCCTTTCTTGGGCAAGAAATGGACTGATGCTGGCGATACCTCGATCCCCACTTCTGAGTGGAAACGACTGGCTGAAAGAATCACCACGATTCCTGAGTCCGTGTCACCGCACCAGCTGGTTAAAAAAGTCTATGACGACCGTGCCGCCATGGGCCGTGGCGACACCCCTGTAGATTGGGGAATGGGAGAGCACATGGCCTTTGCGTCACTGGTGGCCAGCGGCTACCCGGTGCGTTTGTCTGGCGAAGACAGTGGTCGCGGCACGTTCACACACCGTCATGCCGTGATTCACGACCAAAAACGTGAAAAGTGGGACATCGGTACTTACGTTGCCTTGCAAAATGTGACGGAGAATCAGGCCCCTTTTGTGGTCATCGATTCGATCCTGTCCGAAGAAGCTGTGCTTGGTTTTGAGTACGGTTACGCGTCGAATGACCCCAACACCATGGTCATCTGGGAAGCTCAGTTTGGTGACTTTGCGAATGGCGCCCAAGTGGTGATTGATCAGTTCATCGCCTCTGGTGAAGTTAAGTGGGGCCGCGTCAACGGCTTGACCTTGATGCTGCCGCACGGTTACGAAGGTCAGGGCCCAGAGCACAGCTCAGCGCGTCTTGAGCGCTTCATGCAGTTGGCTGCAGACACTAATATGCAGATCGTGCAGCCGACCACCGCCAGCCAGATCTTCCACGTGTTGCGTCGTCAGATGGTGCGTGACCTGCGCAAGCCGCTGATCATCTTCACGCCGAAGTCATTGCTGCGTAACAAGGACGCTACGTCGCCGGTGTCTGAGTTCACCAAAGGTAGCTTCCAGACTGTGATTCCAGAGAACAAGGTGCTGAAGGCTGACAAGGTCAAGCGCATCTTGGCTTGCTCTGGCAAGGTTTACTACGACCTGGTGAAAAAGCGCGAAGAACTGGCCGCCAACGACGTCGCCATCTTGCGCGTTGAGCAGCTCTACCCGTTCCCGCACAAGGCTTTCGCCGCTGAACTCAAGAAGTACCCGAACGCCACTGAATTGGTCTGGACACAGGACGAGCCGCAAAATCAGGGGGCTTGGTTCTTCGTGCAGCATTACATCCACGAGAACATGGTGGCCGGGCAAAAACTGGGTTACTCAGGTCGCGCGGCATCTGCTTCGCCAGCGGTGGGTTATTCACACCTGCACCAAGAGCAGCAAAAAGCGCTGGTTGAAGGTGCTTTTGGCAAGCTCAAGGGTTTCGTTCTGTCCAAGTAATCTGCCCTTAAACCCGGTCACTCGCTCCTAATTCAGAATCAATTTCCGAAAGATAAAAAATGGCTATCGTTGAAGTCAAAGTTCCGCAACTCTCAGAATCCGTGGCAGAAGCCACCATGCTGGTTTGGAAAAAGAAAGTCGGCGACGTTGTCGCTGCAGATGAAATCTTGATCGAAATCGAGACCGACAAGGTCGTCCTTGAAGTGCCGGCACCTTCTGCTGGCGTGCTGTCAGAAATCTTGATCGGCGACGGCGCTACTGTGCTGGCCGAGCAACTGATTGCCCGTATTGACACCGATGGCAAGGTCGCAGCCGCTGCACCGGCCGCAGCAGCGTCAGCACCAACCGCCGCGGCTGCTCCTGCTCCTGCTATTGCCGCCGCACCGCCATCCAACAGCATGGCCGGTGTGGCCATGCCCGCCGCCGCCAAGTTGATGGCTGACAACAGTTTGGCTGCAGGTTCTGTCTCCGGCACGGGCAAAGATGGCCGCGTCACCAAGGGTGATGTGTTGTCTGTCGTTGCGGGTGGTGTCAAGACAGCGGCCGCCATGATTCCTACCGGTGCGCCCAAGATCTCGTTGCCGCAAGTGGCCACACCGGCTACCAGCTTGGGTGATCGCCCTGAACAACGTGTGCCGATGAGCCGTCTGCGCGCCCGCGTGGCCGAGCGCTTGCTGCAGTCGCAATCGACCAACGCCATCCTCACCACTTTCAACGAAATCAACATGGCTCCGGTCATGGAGATGCGCAAGAAGTTCCAAGAAAAATTCGAAAAAGAACACGGTATCAAGCTCGGTTTCATGAGCTTCTTCGTCAAGGCGGCCGTGCACGCTTTGAAGAAATATCCAGTGTTGAATGCTTCTGTCGATGGCAATGACATCGTTTACCACGGCTACTTTGACATCGGCATCGCCGTCGGTTCGCCGCGCGGTTTGGTGGTGCCTATCTTGCGCAATGCAGATCAGATGAGCTTTGCCGATATCGAGAAGAAAATTGCTGAATACGGTGCCAAGGCAAGAGACGGCAAGCTCGGCATCGAAGAGATGACAGGCGGCACCTTCTCTATCAGCAATGGCGGTACCTTTGGCTCGATGTTGTCGACCCCGATCATCAACCCACCCCAGTCGGCTATTTTGGGCGTGCACGCGACCAAAGACCGCGCCGTGGTTGAGAACGGTCAGATCGTGGTTCGCCCGATGAACTACTTCGCCATGTCTTACGACCACCGCATCATCGACGGCCGCGAAGCCGTGCTGGGCCTGGTCGCGATGAAAGAAGCGATGGAAGATCCAGCACGTTTGCTGTTTGACATCTAAAGAAATTGTGGGACAGACCAAGAAATGCGGAGCATTTTTGCTCTGTCTCCAACTAATTAAGAGATTTGCGTGACAGCCCAAGAAATGCACAGCATTTATGCTCTGTCCCCAACTGACTAAAGAAAAACTATGTCTAAACAATTTGACGTGATCGTTATCGGTGGCGGTCCTGGCGGTTACATCGCCGCGATACGCGCAGCGCAGTTGGGCTTCAATGTGGCCTGTATCGACGAGTGGAAAAACGCCAAGGGCGGCCCGGCTTTGGGCGGCACTTGCACCAACGTTGGCTGCATTCCTTCAAAGGCGCTACTGCAATCTTCTGAGCACTTTGAGCAGGCCGGTCATCATTTTGCTGACCACGGCATCAACGTCTCTGGCCTGGGTCTCGACGTCGCCAAAATGGTGGCCCGCAAGGACACCGTTGTGAAGCAAAACAACGACGGCATCGTCTACTTGTTCAAAAAGAACAAGGTAACTTTTTTCCATGGCCGCGGCTCTTTCGTCGCCGCCAAAGATGGCTTGTACGACATCAAAGTGGCTGGCACTGCCGAAGAAACCATCTCTGGCAAGCATGTGGTCATCGCCACCGGCTCTAATGCACGAGCCTTGCCGGGCGCACCGTTTGACGAGGCCAACATCCTCTCCAACGACGGTGCTTTGCGCATCGGTGCAGTACCCAAAAAACTCGGCCTGATTGGTTCGGGCGTGATCGGCTTGGAGATGGGTTCTGTCTGGCGCCGTCTGGGCGCTGAAGTGACCGTGCTGGAGGGCCTGCCGACGTTCCTCGGCGCAGTCGACCAGCAGATCGCCAAAGAAGCGCACAAGGCCTTCGTCAAACAAGGTTTGAAGATCGAACTCGGTGTCAAAGTTGGCGAGATCAAGTCGGGTAAAAAAGGCGTGTCCGTTGCCTACACCAACGCCAAAGGCGAAGCGGTTTCGCTCGACGTCGATAAACTCATCATCTCGATTGGCCGCGTGGCCAATACCATCGGCCTCGCCGCTGATGCTGTCGGCTTGGCGCTGGATGAGCGCGGTGCCATCGTCGTCGACGGCGACTGCAAAACCAACCTGCCGAACGTCTGGGCGGTGGGTGACGTGGTGCGGGGCCCGATGCTCGCACACAAAGCAGAAGAAGAGGGCGTTGCCGTTGCAGAGCGTATTGCCGGCCAACACGGCCACGTCAACTTCAACACCATCCCATGGGTGATCTACACCAACCCTGAGATCGCTTGGGTCGGTCAAACTGAAGAGCAGCTCAAGGCTGCAGGCCGCGCTTACAAGGCTGGTACTTTCCCGTTCATGGCGAATGGTCGGGCACGTGCTTTGGGTGACACCACCGGCATGGTCAAAATGCTGGCCGATGCCGTCACGGACGAAATCCTTGGCGTGCACATCGTCGGCCCTATGGCCAGCGAATTGATTGCCGAGTGTGTGGTGGCGATGGAGTTTCGCGCCAGCAGCGAAGACATTGCCCGCATCTGCCACGCGCATCCGTCGCTCAGCGAAGCTACCAAAGAAGCGGCTTTGGCGGTTGACAAACGCACGCTTAATTTCTAAGTCTTCTGGGCTTTTGAGTTTGTCCAGCCAACCGAAGAGCTTGCCTGTCCATGCGGCCTACGAGGCAGAGCTGCAGGCGCGCGGTTACGTCAGCGACCCCGCGCAATTGCGCGCGGTCGTTGCGCTGGAGCGATGTGCCACTGAGTGGGCCGGCTTCAAAGAAAAGCGATCTAACGCCTTCAAAAAGCTGATCAACAGGCCGGCTATACCGCGTGGCGTTTATATGCACGGCGGCGTAGGCCGGGGCAAAAGCTTTCTGATGGATTGCTTTTACAACGCGGTGCCATTGAAGCGCAAAACACGGCTGCATTTTCACGAGTTCATGCGTGAAGTGCACCGTGAACTGCGTGACCTGCAAGGCACGGTCAACCCGCTCGATGAATTGGGTCGCAGGATATCTCTGCGTTACCGCTTGATCTGCTTTGATGAGTTTCATGTGGCCGACATCACGGACGCGATGATTTTGCACCGACTTCTGGCAGCCTTGTTTGACAACGGTGTGGGCTTCGTCACGACATCCAACTTCGCGCCGGATGAGCTCTACCCGAATGGACTTCACCGTGATCGCATCTTGCCGGCGATTGCGCTACTGAAGGCGAATCTGGAGGTGCTGAGTGTTGATAACGGCACCGACTACCGCCGCCGCACGCTAGAGCAACTCAGGTTGTATCTCACGCCGTTGGATGCTGCTGCTGATGCGGAAATGACAGAGACCTTCAACCGCTTGGCTGAAGCGCACGACGAAGACCCGGTATTGCAGATTGAAGCAAGGCAGATTCACGCTAAGCGTAAAGCCGGTGGCCTGGTCTGGTTCGACTTCAAAACGCTCTGCGGTGGTCCGCGATCACAAAACGATTATTTGGAGCTCGCCAGTCAGTTTCACACGGTGATGCTGAGCAACGTGCCGCACATGCCCGTCCGCATGGCGTCTGAAGCACGCCGTTTCACTTGGCTGGTCGATGTCTTGTATGACCGCCGCGTCAAGCTGATCATGTCGGCTCAAGTGGTACCGGAAGCGCTGTACACCGAAGGCCCACTGGCGCATGAATTCCCACGTACCATTTCGCGGTTGAATGAAATGCAATCGGCAGAATTTCTGGCCCTCGAGCGCCGGGATGTCGATACAACGCTAACATGAAGTTCATTTTTTTAGTGCCGCTTTGGCTGAGTTTGGTTGGCACCGTATTGGCTCAGCCCACGAATGATGTCGGGCGGCAGGAGCGTGCTGCCGAAAGATCGCGTATCACGGCTGAAAGGCAGAAGCTGCAAGCCGACTTCAAAGCCGCAGAAGCTGTTTGCTTTCGCAAGTTCTTTGCAAATAGCTGTCGGGACAAGCTGCTACCGCCTTATCGTGAGCGTTTGGCTGATCTTCGCCGTCAGGAAATTTTGATCAATGAGGTCGAGCGAAAGATCAGCGCGGCTGATCAATTGTTGAAGACCGAGGAAAAAATCAACCTTCAGCAGCAGCAAAAAATCGATCATGATTTGAATCGTCAGCAGGATGCGGCTAATCAAGCAGAGCGTGCCAAACAGCGAACGATTAATCAGGGCAATTCAGCAGAGCAGGCGGAGTCAAATAAAGCCAGTATGGCAAGTAGATTAGAAAGCAACCAAAGTAAAGCGCTTGAAGCCGAGTCTAAGGGAGCGCAAGCGGCCGCGAATGTTGAAGCGACCCGAAAACGGCAGGAGCAGGCGGTAAAAAATCGGGCTGAGCGCGAACAACGCTTGCGCGAAGAAGGTCCGCCAACCGGCAAATCTCTACCGGCTTATCCCTGAACTTCAGGTCTCCACCTTGCTCACGAACCTTCATTCAGCCGAAAGGCGACTCATCGATATGACCATCGAACACGCTGACTTGAATGCGCTGATTGATTCTATGGCGCATGCCCTGCCAGTCGATCAACTCTTGTTCAAACGATTAAAAAAACGCCGCTTGGTGTTGCGAGACATGATCGCCCAACTTGAAGCGTCCCTTCGCCCGGCCGAGCCCGCTTAATGGACCTTGAGCAGCAAGTCGAAGAAGCTTTCGGACCCGACGGTGTATTGTCTCGCGCCGCCGATCAGTTCGTGCCGCGCAGTGGCCAAACTGAGATGGCGCTGGCGGTGGCTCGCGCGATTGAAGGTGCCTACCCGTTGGTGGTCGAAGCCAGCACTGGCGTCGGTAAAACATTTTCTTATCTGGTGCCGGCCTTGCTCAGCGGTGAGCGGGTTTTGCTGTCGACCGCGACCAAAGCCTTGCAAGACCAGCTTTACGGCCGCGATTTGCCGCGCCTCGTCGAAGCCTTGGGCGTGCCGGTCAGCACGGCACTGCTAAAAGGGCGCGGCAGTTATTTGTGCTTGCACCGCATGGAGCAGGCGCGCACCGAAGCCATGCAAGCTGAGCGCAGCATCCTGCATGCGTTGTCGCGCATCGAGGAGTGGTCGCAGACCACGCGCAGCGGGGATTTGGCTGAGCTGCCGGGCCTGGACGAACGCTCACCGGTGATTCCGTTGGTCACATCGACGCGTGAAAACTGCTTGGGTGCGGCCTGCCCGAGGTTCCGCGCTTGCCATGTCAATCTGGCCCGACGCGAGGCCTTGGCCGCTGACATTGTGGTCATCAACCACCATTTGTTCTTTGCTGACTTGGCCGTGCGCGAGTCGGGTGTGGCCGAATTACTGCCGACGGTGCGGATCGCGATTTTTGACGAAGCCCATCAGCTGAATGAAACTGGCGTTCAGTTTTTGGGTAAAAACATCACGACCAGTCAGCTCTTGGATTTTTGCCGGGACTTGTTGGGCGCCGGACTACAAATGGCGCGTGGTTTGGCTGACTGGCAAGAGCTTGCCGGCAAGGCCGAGCGCGCCGCGCGGGAGCTGCGCCTGTGTGTCGGCAAAGCCCACCCGGGCACCAAGCTGCGCTGGACTGAAACTTGCCCTGAAACAGTCGACCCCGATGCTTGGGCGCTCGCCTTGGAGCAAATGGCAGAGGCTTGCTCCGCCGCCGCTGAAGCGCTCGACACAGTCAGTGAAATTGCACCGGATTTTGGGCGACTGCTGGAGCGTGCCGTTGAGTTCGGCGAACGGCTACGGCATTTCGCTGGGCCTTGCCAGGCCGGCTCAGTGCGCTGGCTGGAGGTTGGCGCGCAACTGCGCTTGATCGAGTCGCCGTTGGACATTGCCCAAGCGGTGCAAGCCAAGGTGCTCGGCAACAACCCGGAAGCGGCGAAGACTTGGATTTTTACATCGGCCACGCTCGGTGACGATGACAAATTGAGCTGGTTCACAAAACCTTGCGGGTTAGCCGGTGCGCAACTGCTCAAGGTTGGCAGTCCGTTTGATTACGCGACGCAGGCAGCGGTTTATGTGCCGCGAGATTTTCCTAAACCCAGCGAGGCGGCGCACATGGCCCGCGTGGCGCAGTCAACCGCTCTGTGGGCTGCACGGTTGGGCGGCAGAACGATGGTGCTGACAACCACCTTGCGGGCTTTGCGCGGCATCGCCGACATTTTGCGCGAGACCTTTGACGCCTCGGGTGAACTCGAAGTGCTGGTACAGGGGGCATTGCCGAAACGCGTGTTGATTGAGCGTTTTCGACAAGGTAACTCAAACGGCGGAGTTGGTTGTATTTTGGTCGCCTCCGCTTCTTTTTGGGAAGGCATTGACGTGCCAGGTGATGCCTTGCAACTGGTCATCATCGACAAGTTGCCATTCCCACCACCGAACGACCCGATGGCAGAAGCCCGGTCTAAACACATTGAGTCTGAAGGCCGCAGCGCCTTCAATGATTATTTTTTACCCGAGGCTGCGGTGGCTCTCAAGCAGGGCGCAGGACGCTTGATTCGGCGTGAAACCGATCAAGGCGTGTTGGTGGTGTGTGACACCCGTTTGGTGGCGATGGGCTACGGCAAGCGGCTGCTGAAAGCCTTGCCACCCATGCAGCGATTGACGAGCGAGGCGGAGTTGCTAGAACGCCTCGATGTGCTCACCAAAACTTGTACCACGCTCCCTGTTTAGCTTTGACATCGTTGCGAGTGAAGGCGCTGTCAGGGTAGCTTTTTTGCATCACACGAAGTGTGTCGTCACGTAATTGAGTCATACCCAAGGCGTCGTACGAGCGGTAAATCAGGGAAAGTGCTTCTTCAATTGCTGGTACGTCACGGTACGAGCTGATAGCAGTTTGCGCTCGATTGATGGTTGCAACATAGGCCCCACGACTGAAGTAATAACGGGCCACATGCACTTCTGACTCGGCCAGCGAGTTAACGATATAAGTCATGCGCAGGCGAGCGTCGGGGGTGTATTTTGAATCAGGAAAACGCGTGGCGAGCTCTTTAAATGCCTCAAATGATTCTTTCGCGGCTTTTTGGTCGCGTTCTGAAAGGTCCTGGCGAATCCAAGAGCTGAATAGACCGAGGTTGTCATTGAAATTGACTAGGCCCTTTAAATAAAGTGCATAGTCTAAGGCTGAGCTGGCCGGGTGCAGGCGCACGAAACGGTCCAAAGTAGCAATGGCTCTGACTTGATCGCCGTTTTTATACTGGGTGTAAGCTTTTTCAAGCTCTGCCTGCTGTGCCAAAGGCGTACCTGCTGCACGGCCTTCAAGTTTTTCATACAAGCCAATGGCTTTTTCATAGGCACCCGCTGTGGCTTCGTCTTTGGCTTCCGAGTAAATTTTGTTCGGGCTCCAAGTCGCGGTCGGGTCAACCGGCGTTGATGCGCAACCGGCCAGCAGGCCGCCGAGAATTAAAACAGCCGTGGCTGTGCGAGTCGTGGCTTGAAGCGCCGATAATTTGAACAACATCGTGATCGACTCTCTAATGACTGTTTCTGAACCTAGCCCAATAATTATATCGAGCGACCCTGTGATCGCTGACGACTCTCTTGAGGAGAGCGACAGCGTCGTTGAGGTCGAATTGCGTGAGGCCGAAGTGCCTATTTCGGCACACGGCGAGCGGCTTGACCGTGCCTTGGCTGGAATTGTGCCCGAGTTCTCGCGCACCTACTTGCAACAACTCATCGAGTCCGGCGCTGTCCAACTGAAAAAGCAAGTCGTCACCAAAACCTCGGCCAAGGTCAAGGCCGGCGATCTGTTGCAAATTGAGCTCAGACCAACACCCCAAAGCCAAGCCTTCAAGCCTGAAGCCATGGATTTGGACGTTGTTTTTGAAGATGACTATTTGCTGGTCATCAACAAACCGGCGGGCTTGGTGGTGCACCCGGCGCCCGGCAATTGGAGTGGCACGCTGCTGAACGGTTTGTTGGGTCGTGATGACGCAATGCGTTTCTTGCCGCGTGCCGGTATCGTGCACCGGCTCGACAAAGACACCAGCGGCCTGATGGTCGTGGCCAAAACCCGCGAAGCCATGGACCGGCTGGTCGAGATGATCGCGGCCCGGGAAGTTAATCGCGACTATCTGGCGGTAGGTCACAAAGAGTGGCTTGGATCGCGGCAACAGCAGGTGGCCTTGCCGATCGGCCGCGACCCGCGCAACCGTCTGCGCATGGCGGTGGTCGACTTGGATCGAAATTCTGGCAAAACCGCCATGACCGATATTTCACTGATCGACAACCAGGACGATTTTTGCCTGGTGCGCTGCAAGCTGTACACCGGCCGCACGCATCAAATCCGCGTTCACATGGCGGCACTGGGTCATCCGTTGGTTTCTGATGCGCTGTATGGCGGTGAGCCTGCGGTGGGCCTCACGCGCCAAGCCTTGCATGCCCGTCGCCTAGGTTTTGAGCATCCTGTGAGCGGCGAGGCCATGAGTTTTATATCTCCGGTGCCGGCCGACTTAGAAACCGCCATGGCTGAGTTAGGGCTCAGTTACAATGGAAAGTTGTAGTCTTAACTACTTGCCAGCGTTACGCTCAACGGATAGTTTTCGCCATCCTGAACCTCTCGTCTCTGTGCCCCCGCCTTGGTTGCAACCAGGCCCACCTCAATCGGCTTTTTTACGGATTTGAAAATTCATGAATACGATGGATGCAAAACGCGTCCTCGAAACGGCATTGATCTGCGCTCCGCAACCTTTGCACGTGCGCGAGATGGAGGTGCTTTTCGATGGTGTGTTGTCAGCCGATACCCTGAAACGCCTGCTGCAGCAGTTGCAGGACGATTGGGCGGGCCGCGGCGTTGAGTTGATTCACGTGGCCAGTGGCTGGCGTTTTCAAAGCCGCCCGGAGATGCGTGAATTTTTGGATCGGCTGCACCCTGAAAAGCCACCCAAGTACACGCGAGCAGCACTTGAGACATTGGCCATCATTGCCTACCGTCAGCCCGTGACGCGCGGCGACATGGAAGATATTCGAGGCGTGACGATCAACAGCCTGCTGCTCAAGCAACTCGAAGACCGCGGTTGGGTTGAAGTGATTGGCCACCGCGAAACTGTAGGCCGGCCTGGGCTTTACGCCACCACTCGCCAGTTTCTGGATGATCTCGGAGTCGAGTCGCTTGATCAGTTACCGGCTATGAGCGGCAACGAAGGCGAGGCCGCCATGCTTGAGCAGATCGAGTTTGGTCTGTCTGAACCGACGCCAATGGCCGAGCCTTTGGCTGTGCAAGCAGTGATTGAGACAGAGATAGAGATTGACGTTGCGATCGCAACTGAAATCGACATAGAAATTGAGACCGGGACAGAGTCAAAGACAGAGACGACGCCCGAAGACCCTGACAAGCCAACCCGCGAAAACACATGAACCCATCAGACACACCTGTTCCCGCCACCGACACGCCTCCCCAGCCTGTTGTCGATGCCATCGCGCCAGAAGAGCAGGGCGCTCCACAACAGCCGCGAGCGCCTCGGCCACAGTTCGCTGCAGCCCGCGACTCTGCTTACCAGTTTGAAGATGTGGTGACCGGCCAATTCGACGCTGATGAAGAGGACGTCGCCGTCGTCTTGTCCAAGCGTGTGCTGTCGGCACAGCCGGAAAGCCCGAAGCTGCACAAGGTGTTGGCGCAGGCTGGTTTGGGTTCGCGTCTGGAAATGGAGCAACTCATTTTGGAGGGGCGAATTTCCGTCAACGCCGAGCCGGCGCACGTCGGTCAGCGCATCCAGTTCGGCGACACGGTCAAGGTCAACGGCAAGCCGGTTCGCGTGCGCATCGACCCGCCCCCGGCCCGTGTCATCGCTTATCACAAGCCAGCTGGCGAGGTTGTTACCCACGATGACCCACAAAACCGGCCCACTGTTTTTAGGCGTTTACCCAAGCTGTACCAAGGTAAGTGGCAGTCTGTCGGCAGGCTTGATCTGAACACCGAAGGCTTGTTGTTGCTGACGAGTTCTGGCGAGCTCGCCAACCAACTGATGCATCCGCGTTTTGGTTTGGAGCGTGAATACGCTGTGCGTGTGCTGGGTGCCCTGAACAACGAAGAGAAAAAACGCTTGTTGGAGGGCGTGCAACTCGACGACGGCATGGCTCAGTTCGGCACGATTGAAGCCGGTGGCGGCGAGGGCGCCAACTGCTGGTACAAGGTGACGATTTCTGAAGGCCGGAACCGCGAAGTGCGCCGCATGTTTGAAGCGGTTGGCCACGCGGTCAGCCGTTTGATTCGCATTCGCTATGGTGCGGTCATGCTGCCGCGTGGCCTCAAACGCGGCGCCTTCGTCGAGCTCGATGACAACGACATTGCCGCGCTGACGAATGCGGTGAGCCGATCTGAATCGCGCGGCGATCCACGCCCACCGCGTCAAGCCGACGCTGCGCCGGGCAAGGGCCGCACCGGACGCGGTCCGCGGCAAGAGCGTTCGCGTGGCGGTAATCGGGGTGCGCCTGTGCCGCGTCACCCCGGCGATGCATCGAGGGAAGATGCGCCAGAGCCGTACGACTTGCAGCCGCCGCCACAGCGGCAAGATGCTGGTCGCGATGGCGGTAGAGGCAGAGGCGGCCCCGGTGGTCGTGCGCCCGGCCCGGGTGGCCCACGCGGTGGCCAGCGTCAAGGTAACTTTGGCGGCGGTGGCCGACCAGCTCAGCCGCGCGGCGGCGATCGTTCGGCCAGATCCGACAACCCGCCGGGTGGTTCTCAGCCAGACCCGATGAAAACCTCGTTTGGCTACATCGGCGCCGACACTTTCACCAAGCAGCGGCAAGCGCAGGGCCAAGGCCAGCGTCGCGGCGGCGGTAGTGGTGGTGGCGGTGGTTATGGAGGAGGCGGTGGCGGTGGCGGGGGTGGTTATGGCGGCGGCGGTGGCCCACGCCGTGGCGGTGGAGGCGGTGGTGGTAACCGGGGCGGCAGTGGCGGTGGCGGCGGTCGAAGCGGGAATCGCTAAACATAACGCTCAGCATGACCCTGAACTTCAAGGTCTTTCCGCTCACCCTTAGACGCACGCAAGCGGTGCGCTCAGGTTAAACTCAAGGGCTTTGTTCATTCTGAACGCGCGCTCTAAAATTCTAAAGTTAAGGAAATCTCATGGCTATCGAACGTACTCTCTCCATCATCAAGCCTGACGCTGTCGCCAAGAACGTCATTGGTCAGATCTACGCCCGTTTCGAAGCTGCTGGCTTGAAAATTGTGGCTGCCAAGTTTGTGCACCTGTCACGCGGTGAAGCCGAAGCTTTCTACGGCGTGCACCGTGAGCGTCCTTTCTTCAAAGACTTGGTTGATTTCATGGTCTCCGGCCCAGTGATGATCCAAGCCCTCGAAGGCGAAAACGCTGTCCTGAAGCACCGTGACTTGTTGGGCGCTACCGACCCGAAGAAAGCCGCTCCAGGCACCATCCGCGCTGACTTCGCTGAGAGCATTGATGCCAATGCCGTTCACGGCTCTGACGCTGTTGAAACAGCGCAAGTCGAGATCAGCTTCTTCTTCGCAGGCATGAACATTTACACACGCTGATATGTTGGCCCCACAGCGTCACTGCCCGCCTTCGGGCCGTTGCTGGCACGGGGCCTTTTTTCGTGGGTGGCAGGTTCGGCCTTTCGGCGCGGGTAATTTCCAGTGCACAAAGGCGACCCTGTTATGACCACCAATCTTCTCGACTTTGACCTTGACGGCTTGGCCGCATTTTGCGAGCAACTCGGCGAAAAACGTTTTCGCGCGACCCAGCTCTTCCGCTGGATTCATCAGCGCGGCGCCACTGACTTTGAGCAGATGACCGATCTGGCGAAGTCACTGCGCACCAAACTCGCCGGCAAGGCCCACATTCAGGCGCTCACAGTGCTGTCGCGCCATGACTCTGCTGACGGCACCATCAAGTGGTTGTTCGATGTCGGTGCGGGCGATGTCATCGAGACCGTCTTCATTCCTGAAGCTGACCGCGGTACTTTGTGTATTTCTTCCCAAGCCGGTTGCGCCGTGGGTTGTCGTTTTTGCTCGACCGGTCACCAAGGCTTCAGCCGCAACCTCAGCACTGCCGAAATCACCGCGCAACTTTGGTTTGCCGAACACTTTTTGCGTCTGCACTTGGGCAAACAAGAGCGTGTCATCTCCAACGTGGTGATGATGGGCATGGGCGAGCCACTGCAAAACTATGCGCAGTTGCTACCCGCCTTGCGGGTGATGCTGGACGACCACGCTTACGGCCTTTCGCGCCGCCGCGTCACGGTCTCGACTTCCGGCGTGGTGCCGATGATCGACCGACTCGGGCAAGACTGCCCGGTGGCATTGGCGGTGTCGCTGCATGCACCGGACGACACCTTGCGTGACAACTTGGTGCCGCTGAACCGCAAATACCCGATTGCCGAATTGTTGCAGGCCTGCGCCCGTTATCAGGTGTTTGCGCCACGCGACTTCATCACTTTTGAATATTGCATGCTCGACGGCGTGAATGACCAGCCTGACCATGCGCGCCAACTGGTTGCCTTGATGCGCCAGCATGCTGTGGACGGGCTGTCGTGCAAGTTCAACCTGATTCCTTTCAATCCGTTTCCGGCTTCTGGTTTGACGCGCTCGGCCATGCCGCAGGTGCTGGCGTTTGCCAAAATCTTGCTGGACGCCGGCATCGTCACCACCGTTCGAAAAACCCGTGGCGATGACATTGACGCGGCTTGCGGGCAGCTCGCCGGCGATGTGCAAGACCGCACCGATGTGCAAAAGCGCATGGCGACACAACGCCAAGGCATGTTGGCCGGTATCAAGGTGGTTGTCGCACCGGTCAGCCAGCCATGACGCTGAACGCCACGCTGACTCGCGGTTTTCTCTGCGCGCTGGTTGTGTGCTTGTCCGGCTGTGCCCAAGGCGTGTCTGGATCGGAGGCGTCTGTGCGTGCGGATGTTCAGGCCGATCTGCAAACGGAGTCTGACGAAACGCCTAACCAGCGCCGGGCGCGCATTCGGCTGGAACTGGCAACGGCTTATTTTCAGCAAGGCCAGACGCATGTTGCGCTGGATGAAGTCAAGCAAGCAATAGCCATTGAACCCGCCTATGCGGACGCCTACAACTTACGCGGTCTGGTGTATCTGCGCCTGAACGACTTGCCGCTGGCATCAGGCAGTTTTCAGCGCGCATTGGCGCTGAATCCGCGTGATGCTGATGCTGCTCATAACTATGCTTGGTTGCTGTGTCAGCATTCTCAGTACGAGGCCTCGGCAAAGTATTTTTCTCAGGCAATTGCCAACCCAACATACGCGAATTCAGCCAAAAGTTGGATGGCGCAAGGCTTGTGTCAGATGCGCTCTGGACAAACTGACGACGCGGAAATCAGTCTATTGAGATCGTATGGATTGGATGCAGGGCATCCGGTGACCGCCTACAACTTAGCGCGGTTGTTGTTTGAGCGTGGTGAAATTCAGCCTGCACAGTCGTATATGCGTCAACTCAACGACGGCCCCTTGGCCAATGCGGAGACCTTGTGGCTGGGCATCAAAATTGAGAGGCAACTGAACAACCCGGATGCAGTGACTGCCCTGGCTGCTCAACTACGTGGTCGTTTCGCACAATCTCGCGAGTCGATCGCTTACGCAAAAAGGGCTTTTCATGATTGAAGGCAACGTTCAAATCACGGATCAAAACCCTTTGCCGGTCGTGGCTCCGCATCAACTCACTGCGGGTGCGCTTATTCGTCGCGCACGTGAGGCCTCAGGCCTGCATATTGCAGCTTTAGCCGTTTCATTGAAGGTACCTGTCAAGCGGCTCGAGGCCTTAGAGGCTGACCGTTTTGACCTTTTAACCGATGCCGTTTTTGTCAGAGCTTTAGCCGGTAGTGTGTGTCGCAATCTGAGGGTTGATCCGACTGAGATTCTTGGGCTATTGCCAAGTCATCCTTCAACCCGTGTTGATCAGAGAGTTGACCGCCGGCGCGCAATTGAAAGCGTCACGTTTTCCAATCAGAAGGCAACCTTTTTTGGCACTATTTCACGTTCAGCCGTTGTTGGTGGAATGGCGCTTGTATTGGGCGCAGTGGCCTTGGTTTTTTTACCTTCGCTCGATTTTTTCTGGCCCAAAACTGAAGCGCTTGACGCACAGGTTTCGAGTACGTCTCCGCGGCCTTTGATGGCTGTTGAACTGACCCCACCAGATCAAGTGACAAGTGTTCCCATGGCTGAGGCCGGCTTGACGAATGTGAACCCAGTAGCAGCCATTTCCGGCTCCATACTTTCGGCCGCCGTGGGGGTTCAAACCGGAATCCCGCCAACCACAGGGTTAGTGGTCTTCAGGCCAAGGGCTGAATCTTGGGTCGAGGTGACTGATGCCAAAGGCCTTGTTTTGTTGCGTCGCAAGTTAGTCGCTGGAGAAGTCGCTGGGACAACCGGCGTGTTGCCACTGAACGTTACCGTGGGTCGGGCTGATGTGACTCAAGTTCAAATTCGCGGTCAGGTGTTTGACCTGACGCCCGTCTCTCGCGACAACGTCGCTCGTTTTGAGGTGAAATAAAAGTGCAGCCTTGCCTCCCGATTGAATCCGCAGAGCCACTGGCCCGTCGCTCTGCCCAAGCCCGCGTGGTCTGGGGTTCGCGCGTAGTCACCGTGGGCGGCGATGCGCCCGTGCGTGTGCAGTCGATGACCAACACCGACACTGTCGATGTCATCGGTACCGCCATCCAAATCAAAGAACTCGCTGTGGCGGGGTCTGAAATGGTCCGCATCACGGTTAACACACCAGAGGCTGCCGAGGCCGTGCCGCATGTCCGCGACCAACTCGACCGTATGGGCATTGACGTTCCCCTGATTGGCGACTTTCACTTCAATGGCCATCGGCTGCTGACCGATTACCCGGCTTGCGCTGAAGCGCTGTCGAAGTACCGTATCAACCCCGGCAATGTCGGCAAGGGCAACAAACACGACAAGCAGTTTGGCCAGATGATTGAAGCGGCTGTGCGCTGGAACAAACCCGTGCGTATTGGTGTCAATTGGGGCAGCCTCGACCAAGAGTTGCTGGCCAGTTTGATGGACCTGAACAGCACGCGAAGCAACCCGTGGGATGCCAAGCAAGTGATGTACGAAGCGCTGATCACGTCGGCGCTTGATTCCGCGGCACTGGCCCAACAAATGGGCATGGCGCATGAACAAATTATGCTGTCCTGCAAGGTCAGCGGCGTGCAAGACCTGATCTCGGTCTACCGTGAGTTGTCTAAGCGCACGCAGCATGCGTTGCATTTGGGGTTGACCGAAGCCGGTATGGGCACCAAAGGCACAGTGGCGTCTGCCGCCGTGCTGGGCATCTTGCTGCAAGAGGGGATTGGCGACACGATTCGCGTCTCGCTGACGCCGCAGCCGGGCGAGTCGCGAACCCAAGAAGTGTTGATCGCGTCCGAAATTTTGCAGGCGCTGGGTCTGCGCAGTTTTGTGCCGAGCGTGACCGCTTGCCCAGGCTGCGGTCGCACCACCAGTGACACCTTTCAAGTGCTGGCAAAACAGATTGACGACTTCCTGCGTGGCCAAATGCCGGTCTGGCGTGAGCAATACCCTGGCGTTGAAAAACTCAAGGTGGCGGTCATGGGATGCATCGTCAACGGTCCCGGCGAGAGCAAACATGCCGACCTCGGCATCAGTCTCCCGGGCTCTGGCGAAGCGCCCGCAGCACCGGTCTTTATTGACGGCGAAAAGCGCATGACACTGCGCGGCGACCGCATCGCCGAAGAGTTCCAGGTCATCGTCGAAAACTACATTGAAAATCGCTTCGGTCGCAGCGCTGCAACGACCGAAGCCGCATAAAAAAACATGGCTGAAAAACTGCTTGCCGTCAAAGGCATGAACGACATATTGCCGCCTGAATCGGCGCGCTGGGAATGGTTAGAGGGCAAAGTCCGCGAGCTGATGG